>CALCIA010000190.1 GCA_937907435.1 uncultured Actinomycetes bacterium | reverse complement strand
TTGGGACAGGCGATGAATAGGGCGGGTATCGGGGGCGTGTTCCTGTCCGTTCCGGCGGGCTTTGGCGCCCCGCCGCAACCCATCGTCCGAATTCTGGAATGGTGGAATTCCCCCATTACTCCATGCCCGAATTCCGCGGCGTTGCGGCCCGTATCTTCCCAATACCTGAATTCAGGAATGCCGGAATTCTGTGATTACTGCTTTCCGGCATTTCGTCGTTTTGTTTCCTTCTCGTGGAAGGGCTTCAATGCCCGCTCGAACATCTCGCCCGGATGGACCTTGTCGGCATGTGCCCAGTCGTACAAGTCATTGATGATTTTTTCGTCCAGGAACAGCGACACTTTGATTTTGCGGGATTTGCCGGTCGCTACGTTGTCTTTACGGCCTTTGGGCCGGCCTCGCTTGGCGAAACGGCGGGTCTCCTCGGCCCTCTCCTGGTTCGCCGGACCGTCAGCCTCGGCAGATTCCGTCCCCTGCCCCGTTGGCGCTTTCGGCGGCACCGTCGTTGCGTCCTCGGCCTCCGGCTTCACGTCTTCGTCGGCTGGTGACTCCTGCGGCTCTGTCGCGGTCGTGATGCCTCCGACGATCTTGCGGAATTTGTCGCGGTTCAACGCCATTTCATCACCTCCTTCAACTTCGCCGCCGCCGCCTCGTAATCGTCGAGGGCCTTGGATCGCGTCAGCTTCAAAATCCGCCCTTCGCTGGTCGAATACATCAGCTCCGACTCGGCCCTGATCTTGCCGAGGAGTGGGTAGAGCTGCCCGATTTCCTCCTCCACCACGTCGTTGATGGCCCGCCGGGGATGCACCTCGGTCATGATGACGCCGGCAATCGTCAGGGTAGGATTCACCTGCTCGCGGTAGGTCTTTACCAGCTCTTCGAGCGTGGCCACGGCCCGCATTTCGAACCCGCCAGGTTTGACGACGACGATCAACGTATCGGCAACCGCAAGGCAATTACTGGTCAGCACGCCGAGCGACGGCGGACAGTCGATCAGTACCGTGACGCCCTTCGGCAGGTTCGATTTCGCCAGGCACGTCTTCAGCAGATACTCACGGCCGACCGACGCCACGAACTGCGTTTCACCGCCCGCGAGGTCGATGGACGATGGCGTGAGGGTGAGGCTTTCTCCCACGGATACGATGGGAAGCGGCCCGCGCTTAGTCAGGGCCTCGTACAGCAAACCTTTATCGTCGCTCTGCCCCAAAGCGCTGGTCAGGTCAGCCTGGGGGTCCATGTCGACCAGATGCACCCCCCTGCCCTGCCGGGCCAGGATCACGCCCAGGGCCGCAGTGGTGGTGGTCTTTCCCACGCCTCCTTTCTGATTCACGATTGCCAAGATACTCACGATGCGCAACTCCCTCCTGTATAACGATTTGTTTAGCCTGAATTCAAGAAGGGGGTAATTCAGGCATTTCGCCTTTCCGCCATTCCAGAATTCACGCGGCAGTAAAGCGGAAGTCGAGCCTCGGGTCAAGCCCGTGAGCCTGCCGGCCGAATGTTATTTGCAGGCTAGGTGGTTGAATCGCGAAACCGACAAGCGGAGAAATGGCATGGCGGCAGAAATCGGTGAGCATTCAAGCGGCAAGGGGCGAAGGCGTTCGTCCGTCAAGGCGGCTAACCGGCCTGCCGCTTCCAAGGTCAAAGCCACGATCCATCTATCCGCCGACGCCTCTCAACGGCTTACCGTTCATGCGGCGATGCTCGGCATGGATCGTTCCGAGCTGGTGGAGTCGCTAATCAACCAGCACCTTCGCCGCTTCGTGGTCAGCGACAGGGGAGGGGGGGACGGAGGCAGCGGAGGAACGGCGGAAAGCGGGAACGCCTGAAAGCGGGAATTCAGGCATTCCGTATTTCTGGAAAGAAAACGCACCGCATCTTGATGATGCAGCCAAACGGCAAATTCAGGAATTCGGGCATTCGGGCATTCCACCTTTCTGGAGTGAGCACGCACGAGATTTTAGGATGCGATCAGTGGTTTGAATGCTGGAATGCCCGAATGCCCGAATGCCCGCTTTCCTCCTTTCGGGCCCTCGGCTGAGCCGGGCTGGCCCGCGGAGTGACGTGGCTATCACGGCCGGGGCAGGGACCTTTCGGCGACCAACGGGAGCACCGAAAGAAACCGCGATACCCTTCTCTCCCTTTTAACTCCCCGCCTCCCCCGACGGGGGACGGGAGGGGGATTACGCACGCAAATCGGAGCGTAGCGACCTTCCGCATAAGGTAAAGCCGGCCGGTTTCACCCCCCACAGAGGCTTGGGGGGAAACCGATCCGGAACAACGACCGGACGGGAGCGGAGCAACCCGCGATCAGGTGACGGATCGGCGGTTGGCATGACGGCAGGGATGCCGGCGGGACAATCGCCCGTCGCCGACCTGCACCAGCGGGCGGGAGGGCGCCGGGGGCGGCCCCGCAGGGGCGGGAGCGAAGCGGACCCCGAAAGCACGCGACCGGCGGAGCCGGGGTGCCAGAAGTGTCATTCAGGGAAGGGGTCAAAAATGGCCCTGGATGCCCCTAGGAAGCGTTGAGCGGCGTCGAGGCAGAAATAACGGGGAGCAAGCCGGAAACGAGCCGGGAGGGGCCGCTGCGGGGCAGGGCGGCTACTGGGCAAGTGGGGGTAGGGTTCCGTTGGTTCGCAACAGACGCCGGATGTGGTCGTCGACCAATCGATAAAGCATGGTCGAACGGAAGCGGGCGAGACTTTGGTCGTTGATGCCTTGCCGTTCTTCGTCGCTGGCCTTGGCCAGTGCGTCGGCCTCCAGCGTGGCCAATTGCTCGGCCGTCAGCGATTTGCGATAAGCCGCGATCTGTTCGGTTTCCTCCCGCTCTCGCTTCGCTTCTTCCTGCTTCTTCCGGGCCTGTGACGCCTCGGCCGCCCGCTGTTGGCGGGCGAGTTCGGCCAGCCGCTCGCGTTCGGCCCTGGGGGTGAATCCCTCCGGCGCCGCATAATCGTCCCTGATCGATTTGACCAGATAACCGGCCGGGCTCTTGGCGATCCGCCGGTCCTTCTTCTCCTTCAGCCAATCGAAGACTTCGACCTTGGCCTGGATCGTGTCGGCCGAGTGATGCCGCATCAGCTCGGCGGCCGTCTTGGCGGTGATGCCGCGCGAGGTCAGGACGGCGATCAGGCCGGGCGGCTCCGCAACAGGCTCCGCCGTGGGCAAAAGGAGTGTGGAGGGGGCGTGGTTCTTCTGGACGAGGCGGATCGACCAAATGCGGCCCTTCTTGATGAACCGGTCCTTCTCGGAAAGCGGTTCGAGGAATCCGACGGCCTCAAGCTCGGCGATGGCCGGCTTGAGCTTTCGGGCGATCTGCGTCCCGCCCTCGTAGATGCGGCCGAGCCCCACGTGCTCGTGGGCGAACTCCTTGAGGTCGAACAGCCATTCGGCCTTGACGTAGAAGCGTTTGCCGAGGAATCGGTAGATGCGGAGGGCGGTGGGGTGCTCCAATCGCATGCAGAGCTGGAAATCGATGTCGCGGAGGAAACCGGCCTGGAAGCTGTCGAAGACCACCTCGTTCCAGACGATGCGCGAGGTGAAGAGCCCGGTCTGGCCGAACGAGGTGCGACTGTCGTTGATCTCCACGTTGTCGATGATGTTGAAGGCCCGCGTCGTCCACGTCTTCTGCCGCGGGTCCCACCAGGCGTTGTCATAAACGTAATTCACAGCTTTTATGCGAAGCAGCGAGAGCTTGATGCGGTCGAAGCTCCTGCCTTCGTCCGCCCAGCCTAGCATCTTGATGAGTTCCAGCCGGGTGAATTCGACCTCGCGTTTCGTGAAACCGCCCTTGAGCTTCGTCAACTGGATTAGGGCGAGGATGACCAGGTCATCCGTGGCGGTCGGCAGGCCGTACTCCTCCGAACCCTCGATGATGCGGTGTCGGGTGATGAGCTTCTTGCGCTTCTCGTCGTAGACCTGATCCTCGAATTTGATGAGCTTCTGCCCCTTGGGCACCCTGTCGGTCAGCAGGGCGATCGGGAATTCCGCGAAGTTCATCTCGTCCTTGCCGGAGGGCAGAGGAGCGGGAGGACTCTCGGTATCATCCGTGACATCGAATAGCATTTGTTTATTCATACTTTAACCAAAAAGCAACAACAAGGGGTTTTGGAGGTCGGCCGGGCGCGCCCGCGTAGTGTTGTAGTTTTAGCAAGTTATCTTAGTTAGTAGTTAGCCCAAAAAAAAGTCTTTGTCCATAAGGACTTACGGCGAATTTCCTGCCCAGGTACACGGACGTTCCTGCCCAGGTACACGGACGTTCCTGCCCAGAGACACGGATATCCCTGCCCAGAGACACGGACGTTCCTGCCCAGAGACACGGATCGGTCCTCGATTCCTGCCCGGGTACACGGATTACCCGGTGAAAATCCTGCCCAGAGACACGGATGCGCCACGAAAAATGGGGGGAGAAGGAAAGGTGGGAAAGTGCAGGACGGCGGCGCATTTTCCTTTAAGTGTCGCATTAGCAGCTAGTTAAGTCGATTCCTGCCCAGAGGCACGGATCGTCCCGTCCCAGAATGAGATTCTTCCGCATCGGCGAGCAAAAATCGTCCGAGAAACCATACAAAATTGGGACTTACGGCGAATCCTGCCCAGAGACACGGATTCCGCTGGCTGATCAACCTCCTCGCGGGCCAGTGCGTCCACTTCCGGATGATCCCTGCCCGGATGCACGTATCTGGCGGGTACTGCCCAGGCGAGATGAGGGACGAATGCCATTCCTCCCGCGACGACCCCGGTGTGCGCGGAGACGATCCCGGGAATGGCGAGCTGATCCGGCAGCCAGGAGGTCCCGGCTGCCGGCGAAGAATCAGCGATCATCTATGGTTTACTTGGTCCGCCCGTCACGCTCGGCTTTCGAGCACTTGGAGCATTCCTTGATTTGGGTCGTGAAAGTCTTGCCTTCTTTGACGCCCCGGCACATCGTGCAGCTACCGGCCTTACAGCAGGAGCATTGCTCGTCCTTGCAGCAATCGCCGCATTTCTCGGATTTGCAACACTCGCACTGTTCACAGCACGGAAATTTAATGCACATGTTTACAGTATTAGAATAGGATTGCGTATTAGAGCAGGCGCTGACGAACGCCATTACGACGAATGGCAAAATTTTATTGAACATATGGATACACATTGAAAAATTGATTGATCTCGGTGGGTGGAGAAGATCAGCCGATTTTCGGAGGTCGTTCCTGTGCGATGGAACCGTTTTGAGAGGGGATATGGCGGGCCGGCCACAGATAGGCGATGGGTGCTTGCTTGGGCACGATCAGGCTTTGATGAGCGGACACCAAGGGCGATGGGAAACATTTCGGGCACGACAATTCGACGCAGCAATGGTCTTTGGTCGGTTGTTGGGACTTCGTAGCGTGGGTGCTCGCATGGCAGTCCATCCCGGGTGTCGCTTGCTGCGAAGGGGACATCTGACCTGGACAAGCGTTGAAACTGGCGCCTGACGTGCCTGCGGTGAAGCAGAACAAAAGCACAAAGAAGGAAATACGATTTATCATATGAAATTTCATAAATAATATAGTAACATAAATATTGCAATTATCAAATTTATATTAGAACCACGCATTTTCGAACGGAATCAGAAGTCAGTCCGGGGTGTTGTCGAGGAGATGGCCGCGCAGAACGTGGCTCGTTGCCCGAGTTGCCCGAATTGGTCATCGGGGTGGGGGTCGTGGCCAAAAACGGTATCCTGATGCTGTCTCTCTGGACGCGGTGGCGATCTTCTTCAGTTGCCTGCTGACCGTGCTGGCAGCCCGCCTTGTGGGGAACCGGATGCCCCGAATCTCCTCGAAGAAATCAAATTCTTGATGATGTGGGTGATTTTACTATTCTGCGGCTGGCTGGCGGCGACCGTCTCGGGGGCGGCGGGCTTCGGCGGTGCCCTGCTGCTGCTCCCCGTCCTGACGCTGGCCGTGGGTGCCAAGTCGGCCGTCCCGATCCTGACGGTGGCCCAGCTCCTCGGCAACCTGTCGCGGGCGGGCTTCGGTCGGCGGAAGATCCGCTGGCGTCCGGCCCTGCTCTTCAGCGCGGGGGCGATCCCGGCCGGCGTGATCGGGGCTCGGCTCTTCGTCGACTTGCCTTCAGCCTTCATCCTGCGAGTGATCGGTTGTTTTCTGCTCATCGTAGTTGCCCTGCGCCACACGCGGCTTGGCAAGCGGAGGATTCCCGAAGGTCTGCTCGCTCCGGCGGGCGCTTGTGTCGGGGTTTTGTCGGCTATCGCCGGGAGCGCGGGGCCACTCGGGGCGGCGGTGTTCTTGAGCTTGCAACTGCCGGCACAGGCGTATGTGGCGAGCGAGGCGGTGACGGCGGTGCTGATGCACCTGACGAAGAGCGTGGTCTACGGGCGGTACGCCGCGTTGGGCCTCGGCGACCTCTTGCGGGGCATCGCCCTGGGAGGCTCGCTGGTGCTCGGCTCATGGACGGGGCGCAAGCTCATCGGACGGATGCCGGAGAGGGGGTTCTCCCTGCTCGTGGAAGCCTTATTGGTCGTGTCGGCCGTCGCGTTGATCGCGGGAAGTGGACGGTAACCGTGGCCTCAAAAGGAGACAGGCCGTGTTCTGGACCGTGCGCCGGCATGGGGAGCGCATTCGGCGGCTCAAGTCGGAGGTGATCGCGTTAGGCCTCGCCTGCCGCGATCCTCGCGTTCCTTGGTACGCGAAGCTGGTCGTGGGATGCGTGGTCGGATACGCCCTGAGTCCCATCGACCTGATCCCCGATTTCATCCCGGTCCTCGGATATCTCGACGACCTCGTGATCGTGCCACTCGGCATCCTGCTGGCATTGCGGATGATCCCGCCAGAGGTGATGGCCGATTGCCGGGCCCATGCCGCCTCGGCGATGGCCGACCAGCGTGCGGGCCGGATTGCCGTCGGCGTCATCGTCGCGGTGTGGCTGCTGCTCCTCGCGGCGGGCCTGCTTTTCGTCTTCTCGGGTACGGGGAGCTGGCGCGGAAGCCGAGCTTGACCGCGATGCATCCCGTCCCGAGAATGGTCGGTCGGGAGGGGAGTTTCCATGTGGCGTCTGGCGGCTTTGCTCAGTTTGATCGCGGTCCTCACCGGCACGCCGCTTCGGCAGGCGGAGGCCGCGTCCGACTTCGCCCGTGCATTGTCTCATAGGCTCCAGCCGACGAATTTGCAGACGCCCGACGGCGGGGTGGGCGATGATTCGGGCGTCGTCACGCTCACCGCGATGCACGGCGACTTCGCCGCCGTATCCCTCCTGACGGCCTGCTTGTTCATTTTGCCGCCCGATCTCGGCTTGCCGGCCGTCACGCCGGCCGAGGCCGAAGGCTTGAACGAACGGGTCTGGTGGCCGCCCGCCCCGCCGAACATCCGCCACGCCTGGCTGCAAGTCTTCCTGTTCTAAGCCGTTCGGAGACGGAATTTCGCCGTCGCGTGCCCGCCTGCGGCGCGTGCCGGTCGGATACCCCCGCGTCCCGAATCCATCCCGCTTAGAAACAGGAGCTTTTCAATGCGTACCGCATTTGCCGGTCGTCCCTCGCGCGGCTTCACGCTCATCGAGCTGCTGGTCGTGATCGCCATCATCGGCGTCTTGGTCGCCCTGCTGTTGCCCGCCGTCCAGGCCGCCCGCGAGGCAGCCCGCCGCATGCAGTGCTCGAACAATCTGAAGCAGATCGGGCTGGCGATGCACGGCTACCACTCGACGCACGACGCCTTTCCGCCGGGCTACCTCACCGGCACGCAGACGTCCCAGCCGAACAGCCCCGAGACCGGCCCCGGCTGGGGGTGGGGGACGATGCTGCTCAACAACCTGGAGCAGACCGCCGCCTACAACGCGGCGAATTTCAGCATGCCGATCGCCGTCCCGGCCTCGCTGACCGTCCGCACCATCAGCCTGTCCGTCTTCCTCTGCCCCAGTTCGACCGGCGGGAACGGCCCCGTCGTCCTGAAGGACGCGGGGGGCACCACGCTCGTCACCGACCTGTCGCCCGGCCAGTACGTCGCCTCGGCCGGGCAACTCGAAGTGGAGGAATTCCCGGCCAGCAATAACGGCGTCTTCTATCGCAACAGCCGCAACGGCGTCCGCGATATCACCGACGGGTCGAGCACGACGCTGATGGCGGGCGAGCGGTCCCGCAACGTCGCGAATGCGACCTGGGTGGGCGTGATTCCGTATTCGCAGGTCTGCACGAACCCGAAATGGAAGATCCAGGACTGCGAGACGGCGAGCGTCATGGTTCTAGGGCATACCGGCCCGTCGCCGGATCAGCAGTGGGTGGACGTGCCGAATTACAAGGGGGCGGGTGCCGACGATTTCTGGAGCCTGCATCCCGGCGGGTGCAACTTCCTGTTCTGCGACGGCTCGGTGCGATTCATCAAGGAATCGGTGAATCCTCGCGTTTTCAGCTTCCTGTCCACGCGGGCCGGCGGCGAGGTCGTCAGCGCGGATCAGTTCTGACGGTGGCGAGAATCCCCCTCGGTTTGTTACCGAGGGGATTCTCTTTTCCAGGGTCGTCACCGCCATCGTGCTCATCCTGGGCAGGGCAGGATGGATCAATCGTTCTCCAGCACCGTGCCGTCCGCCGCCACCCAACTCGAAGTCCTCATGGCGAGTTCGGGCGATCAGCGATCGGTTCCAATCTGGCCTTGGGTTCGCCGTCGATCGCCATGATGAACACTTCGCCTGCCTCGCAGCGGTCCACGATCTCTTCCCAGCGTTCCGCCGCCTGGGCGATGTTCAGAACCTCTGACGGTTCGATCATGGCTTCAACTCGTCGCGGGCCGCGTGGCGGACATAGAGGATGTGGACTGTCTCGGCTTCGATGGTGAAGATGATGCGATGCTTGCCGCTTTTCCGCCTGCCATGGAGCAATTCCCGGATCTCAACGGGGAAGTTGTGGCTCTCCGCCGCGACCGGACAGCGGAGCGGCTGCTTCTCCAGCGTGCCCATCGCCCTGTGGAGCCCGGCGAGCCACTTGTTGGCCTCGGCCGGTGATGCCTGCTCGCTGAGCCAGCGGGCGGCCTCCCGGATGTCGGCCTTCGCGGATGAGGCGATCTCGATCCGGTACTTCATGCCCCTTGCGGCAAGTTCAGGTCGCGGTGGATCTCGGCGAACGCCTCCGTGATAGGCTGCGTCCTGCCGGCGGCCACGTCTTCCAGGCCCCGCCGGATGCCTTCGATCACCTTGGCCTCTTCCGCCACGTCGAGCAGTTTTTGATAAGACGCGGCATCCTGCACCACCAGCTCGGCCTTGCCGTTGATGGTGAGCACCACGGGCGCGCCCGTGTCCTTCAACTGCTTGAGAAATTCGGGCGTGTTCTTCTTAAAGTCGGTCAGCGAATGGATGTCGCGGCTGAGATTCATGGTCAGTCTCCTTGAATTCTAAAAAAGATCGAATTCGATTCTATCACCGGTTGGCGGCGTCTGCCATCCGAAAAATTCATGCAGTCATGCGGAAACCCGGTAACGGGAAATAATCCCCTTTATTTCCCGTTACCGCCTTGCCGATGACTTTTGGTACAAACGTACCCTGGCAGGCCCGATTCCTTGCCATTTTGAAATACGTTGCCACATATGTAACAACATGCCATGATATCGGACATTGGTTCAACGATTGGGAATTGGGTTATGGAACAGGCAAGCCGTGGCAAGGTGCATGCTGGCAGGGTGGTCCTGCCCGCCGACATGCGGAAGGAATTCGGGATCGAGGACGGGGCGGAGGTCATCTTCCGTCGCACGAAGCACGGCATCGAGATCCGGACGGCCATGCAGGCGCTAAGGGAGGCGCAGGAACTGTTCTCCCAGATGAAAAGGTCGGGCGAGAGCGTCGTCGATGCACTGATCGAGGGGCGTCGGGAAGAGGCGTCGCGTGAATAGCGTCGTCCTCGACGCTTCGGCTCTGCTCGCCGTGCTGCTGGTCGAACGCGGGGCCGCGAAGGTCAGGGAGCTTCGCTCCCCCTGGCTCATCTCGGCGGTGAATCTTTCGGAAGTGGTCGCTACCGCCGTCGAGCGAGGACTGACCGTAGACAGCGTCATGCCGGCATTGTCCGGGCTCGCCATGCAGGTTATTCCTTTCGACGTCGATCAAGCCTATCTTGCCGCATCCTTCCGGCCCATGACGCGCATGCTTGGCCTGTCTCTCGGGGACCGTGCCTGTCTGGCGTTGGGGTTGAAAACTGGCTGCTCCGTTGTGACCGCCGATAAAGCCTGGGACGCATGCGACGTGGGCGTCGAAATCATCCAAATTCGTTGACGAGAGGGGAGGGTGCAATGGGTAGCGAGCTAGTGCCGGTTTCCAAAGGCCAGCAGATCCAGCCGGCCGTCGCGCAGGCTCTGCCGGCGCTGGTCGAGCGGGCAGGGGGGGCCGCCCGCTTCGCCTGGGACGAATTCTTCTATGCCGAGCATCACAACCCGCACACGCAGAAGGCGTACATGGCGGCGACCAAACGCTTCCTGGCCTGGTGCGAGGGGCAGGGGGTCGAGCTGCCGACGGTCACGCCCGGCATGGTCGGCCAGTACCTCGTCGGCCTGGGTGGCTCGGCCGCCAAGCGGAATCTGCACCTGGCCGCGTTACGCGGCTTCTTCGACCGGCTGGTGCAGCGGCACGTCGTCGTGCTCAACCCGGCCGCGTCGGTGCGGGGCGTCAAGGACCAGGTGGTCGAGGGCAAGACGCCGGAGATCACCATCGTTCAGGCCCGCGCGCTGTTGGCCTCGGTCGATACCTCGCATATCGTGGGCTTGCGGGATCGGGCGATCCTCGCCACGCTGGCCTATACCGCCTGCCGCGCCGGGGCGGTGGCCAAGCTCAGGTTTCAGGATTTCCAGAGCGACGGGACGCAGTTCGTGCTGCGGTTCCAGGAGAAGGGCGGCAAGAGCCGCGAGATTCCGGTACGCCACGACCTGGAGGGCTTCATCCGGGCCTATCTCGATGCGACGAGCCTCGCCTCCGAACCCAAGGACCGTCCGCTCTTCCGATCGACGCTACGCCGCACGAAACAACTGACCGGCAATCCGCTCACCACGAAATCCATCTGCGAGCTGGTCAAGCGCCGGCTGAAGGATGCCGGCTTGCCGCTGCGGCTCTCGCCGCATTCGTTCCGGGTGACGGCGATCACCGACCTTCTGACGCAGGGCGTGCCGCTGGAGGACGTGCAATACCTCGCCGGGCACGCCGAGCCGCGCACGACCGGGCTCTACGACCGGCGGCAGAAGCGGGTCACGCGAAACATCGTCGAACGGATATCGATCTGAGGAATCATTTCAGGTGACGGAGCTTCTTCGAATAGCCGCTTTGGAAGTCCGATACCGCGAGGTGATGGGCGTCGATCATCTGCTGGATGTATTTGGGCGACAGGTCCTTGAAGTTCTGCGACTCGAATGATTTGAAGAATTCCCTCACCGATTTCACGAGCGACCTCAGTTCCGCGACTCGCGTGGCTTCGACTTCATGCGTGAAAGCGGCGGCGCTTTGCACCGTGTGGGTCGGGTGGATCAGGAATCGCTTCACGCTCATGCCCTGGTAGTGCTTGTCGAACCAGGCGCTGGAGCGGTTCATCTGCTCCGCCTCCCGCTTGTCGATCTCGGCTCGGGTGGCGTCGACCTCGCTCTTGCATTCCCAGAGGAGGTATTGGGTCGCATCGACGGCCCAGAGGTTGTCGGGGCCCTCCTTCCACTGCTTGTCGGGCCTCTCGCCCGCGAAGCCGATCGCCCTGCTGAGTTCGTCCAGAGCGTGCTCGAATTTTTCCGCCTTGGTGCCGAACACCAAGGAGTTCAGGATGTCGGTGACGCGGATGTTGAGGTCGGCGTAGGTCCCCAGCTCGCCGACCCATTCGGCGATCCGCTCGACGCGCCCTTGGCTCACGATCGTCAGCTTGGCCACGGTGACGCCCGAAGGGGGCCGAAGCAGCATGTGATTGCTCTTATGCGCGGCCACCTGGAGCCTCTGCGATTCCTTGCGATCCGCCTGGTAGTAGTAGCGGGCCATCTCCTGGAGATACCAGCCCTTGTCGGCCGGCTTCACGGCGCCGCCGTCTAGCATGGCCTGGATCGTCTTGCTCGCGGTGACGTAGTCGCCCGCGCTGAACGCCTGCTCGGCCGCGAGTTCCGTCGCGTACAGACGTAGGATGTTCTCGTTGGCCCCGGCCGGGGCCACCTTGTCCATCTGCTCGACGTAGAAAGCCTTCCAGTCGGCATCTCGGCCCAGGCACTGATTCAGCACGCCGTTGAAGGCGTCGCCCGGCGCCTTCCCGTCCTCGATCTCCTGCTTCGCCATGTCGGCGATCTCCAGGCCGATCTCGATCTGGGCGGCGGTCTGCGGCGACAGGTATCGTCTCGTCGCTTTTTCCCGGACCAGTCGGATGATGTCGGGGCCGATGATCACGATGGCCGAGTAGTCCTTCTCGCCGCGCACGCTCCGGCCCATGCCCTGCTCGACGGATCGGACGGTCCGCATCATTGTGGCGTCGCTGTCCGGGCGGCAGAGTTCCTGGTAGAGGTCGCTCAGGCTTTCGGAATAGGGCTTCGAGTCGAAGACCAAGATCCGGCACGTGTCGTCGGGCAGGTCGATGCCGTCGTAGCGGTTCACCAGGACGACCGCCTTTTCGAACTGGCCCTTCTTCATGAGGTCGATCGACTCGGAAACCGAGTCTTTGTTGGCCACGGTGGCGCCGTAGGCGGCCCAATCGCGCGTGCGGTTGAAGCTCGGCGCCAGGCCGACCACTCCGTGCCTCCGCTTCGGCTTGGGCCCGGCGAAACCCTGGACGATGGCCTCGCGGTCCAGCGAGTCGTGGATGAGGGACGGCAGCAGGACCATCTTCTCGCCGGACCAGGTCTCCTTCGCGTAGCTCAGCGGGCGCGTGATGGTCTCCGGCTTGAGCTGGAGGCCCTTGACGAGGAATGCGTCATCGGTGACGGTTGCGGACATGAAAATCCGGTGCGGGGATTCCCAATAGGAGCCGAAGGCCGAGAGCGGCGCGATGTAAGGCTCGATCTCCAGGGCTACGCCCGTGAAGATGCATTGGCACTGGCTCAGCATGTCCTTGAGCAGGGGCCACGCGAACTTCACGGATTCGCGCTTGGCGTTGTCCGACAGGATCTGGGCGACTTCGGCCTCGCGGGGTAGCCACGCCCAGTAGGGCACAGGCAGCAGGGCGTCGCGCTGATTGTTGCAGATGTCGGCGAACGTGCCGACGCCTTGCGATTCCAGGTCGCCGGCGAAGAGCGTGCGCAGGGCGTGATAGGCGGGCTCCTCCCTCGGGATGCGGATGCGGCACGCCTCGCGGATGATGTCGGAGCAGGCATGGGCGTCGTCCATCAACAAAGAGCCGACCGCGACGGACTGGCGATTCAGGCCGAATCTTGTCAGGCCGTTGAAGAGCTTCTGGACCGAGGTCACCAGGATTTTAGTGCTGCTCAGGAATTCTTCCGGGATGTCCGGGGTCGCGTTGCACGTGGCGATCCCGAATTGCCTTGCCTGGTCGCAGGTCTGATCGATCAGGTAGTTATCGGGGCAGAGGTAGAGGGCGGGGCCCTTGCCCGCGTTGAGGCGGGACTGGAGCATGAGCAGGCCGATGAGCGTCTTGCCCTGGCCCGTGTGCAGCTTGACGATGTTGTCTCGCGTGCCATGGTGGTTCGAGAACCAATCGGAGAGCACGGCAAGTTGGGCCGGGCGCAGCGGCCCCTTGTCGTGGGCGCGATCCAGCGTGTCGTACAACTTCACTGGGTCGGTCTGCTTATCCGCGGATCGTCCTGATAAGCGTTTCCTGAAATCGACCAAGGGTGCGCGTCCTAGTTGGGGTTTGATATCCGGCTTCTCGGGTCAAGACATCCACGACAGAAATCCGGGCGACGCCGGCCCGGTCGACCCAAGTTGTTGTCAGGATAATGGTTTACCGTGCTGCGTGGGCGGAGTCAATCGTGCTTGCCGGCCCGGCCCGGCGGCGATTCCGATCAAATGCGAAATATGTGCGTGTATCAAAAAATCAGCGTGATAGAACCGGAGTGCGTGGTTTTTCGGCGCCATCCCATGATACCAGGTCGCCTGGGCGGGCGCGAGCGGGACGATCCTCGGCGACGGACACTGGAGGGAATGATGAAACGCGGCGTGAGACATGATGGGAAGATGGTTTCCGCCCAGGAGATCGCATGCTACACCTATTGCCCGGAACAATGGCGACTCCAGTACGGCGAGGGCTTGCCTCCGGGGAATGGGGCGTCCCTCGCCGCCGGCACGAGGCACCATGAGCGCAACACCGCGATCGAGCGGGCGTCGAGCCTCTTGATAGCCTCGGGACGGATCGTCATCCTGGCCGCTGCCGTGCTCCTGCTGCTCTGGGCGATCCACAAATGGAGCTGACGGCCTGGGTGGCCGCCGTGGCGGTCCTGGCCTTGCTGGCGGGCCTCCTGCTGATGCTCGCGGGCCGAGGCATGCGGGGGAGTCGCAGCCTGGCGGCGGGCAAAACCATATCTCTCGATCGGATCACTCTGCGGTCGCATCGATTGGGCCTGACCGGCAGGCCGGACCGCCTCATCAAGGTGGGAGGCACGATCATACCGGAGGAATGGAAATCCTCCCGCATGCTGCGACCCTGGCACCGGGCGCAGATGGGGGTCTATTTCGTCCTCATTGAGGAGGAACTGAAGACCAGGCCGCCCCACGGCTTCGTCATCTGCGGGGACGGCACGCGGCACCGCATCGACAACGACGATCGGTTGCGGGCCTGGGTGCTCGATCTGGCCGGTCAGATCCGAGCGGCACGCAGCAAAGTCTCGATGCCGATCCCGGTCGATTCGAAGCCGGGCCGGTGCCGCCCCTGCGGTATGCGGGCGCATTGCGGGCAGGCGAGCATGTGAATCTCGACATTTCGGGGCCTCCCGGTGACGGCTACTGGGGGCCTGTGTCGGTGGAATGGTGGAATGACGGAAGTCAGGCATTCTTGAATTCCACCCCACCCTTGATTCTCGCAAGGCGGCCATGCGATTCGGAGGGTTTGGGGTAGGCCGGCTAAATCCGATTAGAGGGATCATCCGGAAGAACCGCGGACGGAAGGGGCCGCAACGATTGACAAGTCTAACACTCCCGGTTAGAGATAAGCTGGGGAGGATGGATCAATGAGGTATGAAAGGTCGTTGGCCGTTGCGGGTCGGTTAGAGAACTTGTTGGACCTAATCCGGGCCGGCACGTTTTCGACGCCGGCGCTCGCCTCACGGCTCCAGGTCTGCGACCAGACCATCTATCGCGACATCCTGTCGTTGAAGCAGCGCGGCTACAAGATTCGTTCCCGTAAACTCTCGAACGGCTGGGCTTACCAGCTTCTGGACGAGCCGGAGGCGGGCGTCGACGCGAAGGGGGCGGACGGCTCATGACCGCCACCTCCGCAACCGATTGGCGGTCGGAATTCGGCATTGAAGGCAGGAGCGCGCCCCAATTTTTCGCCGGCCTCGACGACATCGAGGCGGCCGGCGCCATCGCCCCGCAGGCGCACGTGCTGCGCCGGGCATTCGAGGAGATGGGGCTAAGCGGCGTTTTGTGCCAGGACCAGACGCCCATCGTCTACTTCCGCGTGGTCGATGCGTTCGACCCCTCGGGCGTGGCTGCCCTGCACCGCACCTTCTGGAACCAGGGCGTTGCGCCCATCCTGGTGCTGATCGCCCCCGACGAGATCCACGTCTATTCGGGCCTCTCCCAGCCGGATCTTATGCCGAGTGGGGCTGCCGATCCGCACGGGTTCGTCGAGAAGCTGGATAGGGTGGCGGACCTACTCCAGGCTTTCCTCGTCTCCGTCGAGACGGGCGAGTATTTCCATCGGCACCGGCGGGCCTTCGACCCGCGCCAACGGGTGGATCGCAACCTGCTGCGCCACCTCGAAGCAACCCGCAACCGTCTGGCGAAGGTCCCGGATGACCGCCTTGAGTCGTCATCGCTCGATGCGCTGCTTTGCCGACTCGTCTTCACCTGCTACCTGTTCGACCGGAAGGTGATCGACCGGAAATATCTGGAAGGTACGGGCATCGAGGGGGCCGCCGGCCTCGGAGGCATCCTGGGTCGTAAGCCTTGGACCCGGGCGCGGGATGAGCTCTACGCGTTGTTCGCGCAGCTTGGGCTGGACTTCAACGGCGACCTGTTCAGCGAAGACCTGCGGGCCGAGGCCCGATGGGTGAGTCCCGAGCATCTCGATATCCTCGGCGACTTCATCCGGGGGACCGACCCGGAATCCGGCCAGCAGCGATTCTGGCCTTACGAATTCGGCATCATCCCGATCGAGACCATCAGCGCCATCTACGAGCATTTCCTGAAGGCCGCGGGCGAGCGCGAGAAGCGGGAATCCGGTGCCTTCTACACCCCGCGGTTCCTTGCGGAGCTGGTCATCGACAGCGCCTTGGACGGGGAATGCTCGTTGCTCGGCAAGCGGTTCCTCGACCCGGCCTGCGGCTCCGGCATCTTCTTGGTCGGCCTGTTCAATCGCCTGGCCGAGGAGTGGGGGAGGGCCAACCCCGGGGCCGGCTACGACGCGAAGCTCAAGGGGCTCACGTCGATCCTCAAGACAAACCTGTATGGTATCGACAAGAGCCGGACCGCCTGCCTGATCGCGGCATTCAGCCTCTACCTCGCCTTCCTCGACCAGCTCTCACCGCCGGACATTCGCCGCGTGCTGAAGAAGGTCAAGGTCTTGCCGAGGTTGGTCGCGAGCGCGGATAACGAGGCGGCGACAATCCGCTGTGCCGACTTCTTCGACGACGAGGCGGCACCGGCACAGCAGGTGGATTACGTGATCGGCAATCCGCCCTGGGCCAAGGTCAGGGACGCGACCGCGCCAGCCGCGACCTGGTGCGCCAGCCGCAAGCTGCCATTTCCGGGTAAGCAGATCGCCGCCGCCTTTGTCTGGAAGGCCGCGGAGCATCTCACCGCGGGGGGCGCGGTCTGCTTCGTCCTGCCGCATGGGCTGCTGTTCAACCACACCAAGAGCGCCGTCGAGTTCCAGAGCTGTTGGTTCAGGTCCCATGCGGTAAGCCGAATCCTCAATTTGGCCGACTACCAACGTTTCCTGTTCGAGGACGCGGAGGCTCCCGCGCTGGTTGTCCGCTACGGTAAGGAGAAGCCGGTCAACAGCGCCCACCGCATCCAATACTGGTCGCCCAAGACCGACTGGGCGGTGACCCAGGCCGAAGTGATCTCGATCCTGCCGCAGGACCGGGCAAGCCTCACCGTCCGCGAGGTGCTCGCGGACCTCCGGGGGGAGGATGCCCCGCTGATCTGGAAAGAACGCTATTGGGCGACGCCGCGCGACCGCCGGCTCCTGGACCGTCTGCGCCTCTACCCCCGGCTGCGAGATGTCCTGGGCCAGCGAGGCAAGGGGCAGTCCAAGCGATGGATCGTGGCGGAGGGCTTCGAGCCGTTCGGGCCGAACGATCCACCGGAGACTCGACGGGAGCTTACCCTCCGCAGCACGGCGCGGATCGAACGGAGCACGCACCGCCTGGATTTGATGCTTTTCGCCGAGGATTGCGACATCGAGGAGGAACTGGAGCTGGAGTTGCGGCGTGGCATCAGCAACATCGACATCTTCAAGAGACCGCTGGTCCTGGTGAAGACGGGATTTTCCAACGAGCCCGAGGTTGCCTTCGCGGACTTCAACGTCGCCTACCGGCACGGCATCCGGGGGATTCACGGCCCGGCCGCGGACGCCGACCTGCTGGCCTTCCTGACGTTCTACCTGCGATCGAGCCTGGCCCGATACTTCCTCTTCCACACCTCCGCCAGTTGGGGGGTGAGCCGCGCCATGGTCGACATCGACGACCTCATGCGGCTGCCATACCCGCTCCCAAGTCAGTCCGACCGGCCGGAACGCGCGGCCGAGATCGTCGCGGAGGCGGGCCGTCTCATGACGACCGTTGCCCGCGAGGCGGGTGGGGCGGTCCTTGGAAAGGACCAAGTCCTAGGGCGGGCTCAAGCGCGAGCCGAGGCGCTCGTCGCGGAATATTTCGACGTGGACCTTATTGAGCGGGAACTCGTGGCCGATACCGTCGAAATCATCATCCCGAGCGTAAGGCCCACCCGCGCAAGGTTGGACGTGCCCGCTCTCCTCCCGGCCCGCCCGGATGATTATGGGGAATATGTCGACCTCCTGTGCCGGACGCTCAATGACTGGGCGAATGCGAAGTACCGTGTGCATGGCAAGGCGGTCGCCGACAGCTATCTCGGGGTCGCCATGGTGGTCCTGCAAAAGACCCGGAGAGGGGAGACCCCCGAGCATATCGACGGGGCGACCACGAGCGTCCTGGCCGCGCTCCGGCGGCTCCAACGGGGGGCGGCCCAGGGACGGAGCACATTCGAGCTCGTGCGCGGCCTGAAAGTCTTCGATAAAACCCTCCTCTACGTCATCAAGCCCATCGGACGGCGCTTCTGGTCCGCCACGGCGGCGCTCAACGACGCCGACGAGATCGCCGGGACCATCCTCATGCGATCCGAGGGGGATGCATGACGATCGGCGACAGCAGCGCCTGGGACGATTTCATCTCCCAGGGCGGGGTGGGGACCGTGATCGCCCTCGTCCTCGACGCCTGGGCCCTGATCGATCCACCCCTCCCGGACGAGCTGGAGGAAGCCACGTCCATTCGGCTCTATGCGGCGATGGTCAAAAAGCGCGACCGTCAGGCCCACCGGTTCCTGATCCGCTACGAGGACATGGAGATCGACGTCGATCTCGCCAAGGAGACGGGGAGGAAGGATATCGTCTTCTTCCCCGGGCATGACGGGGATTTGTACTTCTGCCTGGAGGCCAAGCGGCTCAATGCCAGGGTCAAAGGCGTGATGAAGTCGCTGGCCGATGAGTACGTCAAGGAGGGGATGCAGCGGTTCGTCGACGGTAAGTATGGCCGCCATGTCCACCACGGCGGCATGCTGGCCTATGTCCTCGACGGCGACGTGCCGAGGGCCATGAGAAATGTCCTGGCCAACATCCGCGCCCGGCACATGGCCTTGGGGATGGCTCCCCCTGGGGACTGGGCGGAATCGGCGGCTCGGCCGGGCGACGCATTTGCGAAGGAGTCGGTACACCGGCGGAGCCACACGGCCATCTTATTTCGACTCCATCATCAGTTCGTATCGGGCGCAGGCCCGGCGATGCCGGCCGGCGACGCGGTGGTCGCAAGGCCGGAGCGGCGATCCCGAGCCGGGAAGAAGCGAAACGAAACCGAAGACGAAGGTCTTTAAGTCCACCACCGATCACAAACCAGCCCGTGCCCGACGACCGTCCGGCATCACCGGCGAGCCGTTGAAATGACGGAATTCAGGCATTCCTGAATTCAGCATTAAGCAGGGCCCGATCCGTCCAGACGCAGCCGGAAGTGATGGATCCAAGCCCGGCCTGATCGCATCGACCGACACCTCGGAGCCAGAGGAAGCGTCATCGGGGGGCATCGGCTCCTCCCTAAAAAAACAACGACCCGACACAGAGCTAAGAACTCGGTGTTTCTCGGGGTTGCGCCAGTGGCTTGCCCACAAGCGTTTGGAACGCGCAGCCCCTCGTAAAGATCGTAAAGACCGGCGAAACAAGCTGACGCAGATGGCCCGATTTCTCTCGGAATCTTAGCCCTGTGTCGGGTCGTTGAAAACATATCCCCTTGACTCCGTACCATAGTACGGGTCTTAGAATGACACCATGAGGATGAAGAGAATGGACAACATGAAGACGGGCGAGCTGGCGCGACGGGCCGGGGTGAACGTCGAGACCCTGCGGTTCTATGAGCGGAAGGGGCTCTTACCCGAACCCCCCCGGCGAGAATCCGGTTACCGGGAGTACCCCGAGGAGAGCGTCCGGCTGATCCGGTTCATCAAGCGGGCGCAGGAGGTCGGGTTCTCGCTCGGCGAGGTCCGGGAGCTCCTGACCCTCCGGGTCGAGCCCGGGACGAGCTGTACCGAGGTGCGCCGGCGGGCCGAGCAGAAGGTCGAGGACGTCCGGCAGAAGATCGCTGACCTGAAGAAGATCGAGCGCGCACTGACCAAGCTCGCGGGCACCTGCACGGGGCGCGGGCCGGTCAGCGACTGCCCCATCCTGGAAAGCCTCGACGGGGAGCTCGCGTTGTCGGAGGGTTCGACCGGGCGTCGCAAGGCCACATGACACAAACACGGGAGGGGAGATCGATGATGGAAGATACACAGCGAGAGTCCACGGGAGGCAGCCGGATGACCCAGCTCGCACTGGGCGTCGTCGGGGTCATCGTCCTCGCCGCGGGTGCCTACGCGGGGCTGCGGGGGCCGCTGGGAGGGGTACAAATCACCTCGTCCGCTCGGGCGGAGACGGCCCCAGCCCCGAATGCCTCGATGCGCACGGTCACGATCCCGGTCGAGGGCATGTCCTGCGGCTCGTGTGCCGCACGGATCAAGAAGACGCTCAAGGCCGTCGACGGGGTGGCCTCGGCCGAGGTGAGCCTCGAACGACGCGCGGTCCTCGTTCGCTATGCGCCGGGGAAGGTGGCCCCGGAACGCATCGTCTCGGAGATCAACGAACTGGGTTACAAGGCAACCCTCCCCAAGAAGGAGGAGCCCAAGGCCGCCCCCGCCGGAGCCGCCACGTCCGACTCTCGGGTGAAGACGACGACGATCCCCGTGCTGGGGATGGCGTGCGAGTCGTGCGCTGAGACCGTGACAGGGCTCCTGCGTGAAATGCCCGGCGTTGAAGAGGCGCGGGTGAACCTCAAGGGGAAGGAGGCCCGGGTCAAGTACGTGGAGGGAAAGGTGACCCCCGAGCGCCTGGCCGAGGAGATCAGCGCGCAGGGCTTCCAGGCCGGGAGCCCGAGCACGGAGGGCCAGAAGTAAAGCCAAGATTCCTGGAGAACTTCAAATGCGACCGGAAGAATCGAACGACGTCACTCCCGTTGAAACCCAGGCCGCCGCACACTTGGTGACGGCCGCCACGATTCCCGTCAGGGATATGGCGTGCGAGTCCTGCGTGGAGGCGATCGAGGAGATCCTGGGCGGCCTCCCCGGGGTGGAGGAGGTCCGCGTGAGCCTCGAGGAGGGGCGCGTGCAGGTCAGATATGACGAGGGGGTGGTGACCTCAGGTCGGCTGGCGGACGCCCTCCGCGCCGAGCGCTTCGAGGTCGGGACCCCGAGCACGGAGGTCCGGAAGTGACGCTCGAAGATTTTCTCCGCAGCTCCGGCTCGAGCCTGCCCGAGGGGTCGCTGCTGGCCTTCGGCGTCGCCTTCGTCGCCGGCATCCTGGCCAGTGCGGTGTGTCCATGTACGCTCCCGGTCGGGTTCGGCATGGCGGGCGTCGTCGATGAGCCCCGCCGCTCGGGCTTCCTCATCGCGCTCAGCTTCTTCCTCGGCATCGTCGTGAATCTGACGCTCCTGGGGGCCGTGGCCGGTCGGCTCGGCGCGGTCCTCACCGAGTCGTTCGGCCGCTACTGGGCGCTGACGATGGCCGTGGTCTCCTTCGTCGCCGCCATCCTGGCCTTCCGAGGGCCGCGGCTGAAGGTGGACCAGCTGGCGGCCCTGCGCAGGCCGGGGCTCGCCGGGTCGTTCGGCTACGGCTTCATCTTCAGCCTCGGGACCTCCGCCGCCCCGCTGCTGCTGCTCATCACGGTGGCGGCGACGCAGGCCCGGCCCGGGTACGGGGCCGTCCTCGCGTTCGCCTTCGGCCTCGGCCGCGGTCTCCCGTTCCTGCTCGTCGGCCTCTTCGCCGGGGCCCTCATTCGCCTGACGCGCATCGGCATATGGCGGCGGGCGATCCAGGCGGTGAGCGGATGCGCACTGCTCTTCGTGAGCGCTTATTACGCCAGGGCGTTCGTCGCCCTGCTTTGAAAATGGAGTGGAGATGGCTACTGAAACTGTCCAGATGAAAGTCTCCGGACTCATGTGCTCGTTCTGCACGATGAGCGTGGAGAAGGCCTTGAAGCGCTACCCGGGCGTCAAGAGCGTGCTGGTGAACTTGGTCCACGGGATCGTGCTGATCGAGGCGGACACGGCGCAGACCAGCCGCCGCGACCTGGCCGAGGCCGTCGAGAAGCTCGGCTACAGTGTCTCCTCGACCGAGGTCCAGCAGTACGAGACCGACGAGGCGCTGTTCGGGCTCATCAAGCAGCGCGGCATGATCGGCATGGCCCTCTCCCTCCTCGATCTCATCGTCGATCCGCTGAACCTCTTCGGGCTCCCCGCCTATCCGCGGGCGCTCTTCAGCCTGGCGGTGGCGTCGTTCGTCCTCTTCTGGGTCGGCTTCCCGATCCTGCGGAAGACGCTGATGGCCGTCGGCCAGCGGGTCATCAACGCGAACGTGCTGCTGTCCGCGGGCGCCTGGGGCTCGTACATCGTCGGGGCCCTCTCGCTCTACGATCCCCGCTGGCCGAACTTCCTGCCGGTCGCCGCCTGGCTCATGTCGCTCCACCTGTTCTTCGGCTACTTCAAGCTCGACACCCGGCGGAAGGCTTCGGAGGCGGTCCGCAAGCTCATGTCGCTTCAGCCGCCCCGCGCGCGTGTCCTTCGCGGCGATGAGCCGGTGGAGGTGCTGACCAAGGACGTCGCCGTGGGCGAAGTCGTCCTCGTCCGCCCCGGCGAGCGCATCCCGCTCGACGGCGAGGTGGTCGAGGGGGCGGCGAGCGTCGACGAGTCGAGCTTAACTGGCGAATCCGTCCCGGCGACGAAGGAGGTCGGCTCGAAGGTCATCGGCGGGACGCTCAACCTCGACGGCGCGCTCCAGGTGAAGGTGACCAAGGTCGGCGAGGACAGCTTCCTCAGCCAGATCGTCCGGCTCATGAGCCAGATTGCCGAGCGGAAGCCGTCGATCGAGCTGATGGCCGACTGGCTGATGAATTATTACGGCCCGGTCGTCTTCGCCGTCTCGGCGATTGCCTTCGTCGGCTGGGTGCTCGTGACCGGCAACTGGATCGCGGCGACGGTGGTGGCGCTCTCGGTCATCATCATGGGCTACCCTTGCGCCCTGGGGATCACGACCCCGATGCTCGCGGCGATCGCCGGCGGCAAGGGGATCTCAATTGGCCTCTTGGTCAAGGCGAGCGAGGTCTTCCACGGGCTTTCGATCGTCGACACGGTCGTCTTCGACAAGACGGGGACGCTCACCTACGGTCGGCCGACGGTGACGGATGTCGAGTCATTCGGCCTCGACCGTATCGAAGTGCTGGCACTCGCCAGGGCGGTCGAGGCGCAATCGGAGCATCCCCTCGGGCAGGCCATCGGCTTCTTTGCCGAGCGGGAAGGAGCAACGAAGCGTCCCGTCCAAGGCTTCCGTGCCACGCCGGGGAAGGGCGTCTCTGCGACCCTCGACGGGGCAGAGATCCTCGCCGGAAAGCCGTCTTTCCTCGAAGAGCGCGGCATCCCCTACACCGAAGAAGTCCGGGCGACGATCGAGCGCCTGGGCGCCCAAGGGAAGACGGTGGTGCTCGTCGCTCGTGGCGGAGAAGTCGTCGGTGCCATCGCCCTCCAGGATACACCGCGTCGCGGAGCCGAGCGGGTCATCGCCCGGCTCAAAGAGCGAAGCGTCCGGACGGTGATGCTCACCGGCGATGCCCGGCGGGTGGCCGAGGCGATCGGGACGGCACTCGGCATTGACGAGGTCCGGGCGGAACTCCTACCCGCGGATAAGGTCGCCGCGATCGAAGCCCTCCAGAAGGAGGGCCGAAACGTCGCGATGGTCGGCGACGGCATCAACGACGCCCCGGCGCTCGCCCAGGCGGACGTCGGTATCGCCATCGGTGCCGGGACGGACGTGGCGATCGAGTCGGCGGGGGTGATCCTCATCGGCGATCGGCTCGACGACGTGGTCAGTGCGCTCACCTTGGGCAAGGCGGCCTACCGCACGCTCACCGGGAACGTGATCGTCGCCGTGCTGTTCAACCTCGTCGGCATGGGGCTCGCGGCCTTCGGGTACATCACGCCGCTCTTTGCGATCGCGTTCATGGTCGTGAGCATCTTTGCGATCCTCCTCAACACGCTCCGCATCCGCGGCATCGACCTCGGGCGGGAAGAGGTGGAGGACTCCGGGCCGCTCGCCGAGCTGGAGCTGCACGTGCCGAACATGGTCTGCGAGGGCTGTGCCGGCAAGATCAGCGGGGCGCTCACGGCGTTGCCCGGCGTGCGAGATGTGAAGCCCAAGGTGGCGCAGAAGCACATCACGGTGCGGTATGAGCCCGCCAAGATTCAGGAGCGGGGCCTCAAGGAGGTCGTCGAGAAGGCCGGATTCACCGCGGTCGAGGCTTGAGCCATGGGACAGATGGAGGATGACCTCAGGGTCGATGGGGCGGTCGTCCGCGGCCCGGAGATTGGGATCGTCGTGGACGGGCTCCCGGCCCGGGCGTTCGAGGGGGAGAGCGTAGCGGCGGCGCTGCTCGCCGGCGGCCGGCGGGCGCTGCGGACGACGGCCCGGCGCGGGGAGCCGCGGGGGATGTACTGCGGCATCGGCGTCTGCTTCGACTGCGTGATGACCGTGGACGGGCGGCCGAACGTCCGGACGTGCCAGACCCCGGTGCGGGCCGGCATGCGAATCGAGTCCCAGCGGGGCGAAGGGACGTGGAGCACCCGGCTTGATCGTTGCGTCCGGCGGACGCATCTCTTTTCCCGAGGTGGCTTCTGATGGTTCCGGTCATCCGCCACTCGATGAAATTCGGAGCGATCAGTCTCAGCGCGGAACGTACTTGGCAAGCATGATGGTGATGTCATCCTGTTGCGATTGTCCGTTGCGAAACACGGCGGCCCGCTCAAGGACTTGATCCACCACCTGGCTCGGTGCTGTCTGACCAGACGATCGCAGTAGCTCGGTCATTTCGACCGTGCCCCACTGCTTCCCTTGCGCCCCTTGAGTCTCGGTCAGCCCATCGGTGTAGGCGAGCAACCAAGAGCCCGATTCCACCTCCGCGACGGCACAGTCATGGGTGACTTCGGGGAGAATCCCCAACAGAGGGCTCGTGGTCTCAAGCTCGCTCAGGCAACCCATTGGAGATCGCAGGTAGGCCGATGGGTGGCCGGCATTGGCATAATGCAGGCGACCGGACCGGAAATCGAACCAGGCGAAAAACGCGGTGACGAAATGCTCTTCCGGCAGGTCCCGGCACAGCCGCTCGTTGAGCCGAGCCAGAACCTCGCCCGGTGAGTTCGCCTGCTCCGCCTCACGCCAGACGATTGCCCGGACCATCGCCGTGTGGAGCGCCGCAGCGACGTTGTGCCCCGAGAGGTCGGCCACCAAAACACCCACGCGGTCGCCCGGCAAGGGCTGGACATCATAAATGTCACCTCCGACCGGGCCTGCCTGCAAACAGCGCCCGGCGACCTCCAGGCAGCCGAGCCGGAACTCGGAAGGCGGCAGGAGATGCGATTGGACCCGGCGGGCCGTCTCCATCTCCCGGCGGTTCGCTTCCGCCTCCTCGGCCAGCGTGCGCGACATGGCGTTGAACCGGCGGCTCAGCGCGCCCAACTCGTCATCGCCGTCGAAATCGATCTCGACTTGGGTGCCGAGCTTCCCCTGTTCGATCAGGCGGGCCGCCCGGTAGAGCCGCCGGATCGGCCGGAGTACCGCCCGACGCATGATGAGGTTGATCGCGATAAACAGGAGCACGCCCGATCCGAGATACCAACCAGCATGATTCCAGAGATTAGCCCGTACCTGGGCATCGAGCGTGCGAGTCGATTCGGCCACCACGACGCGCCGCTCTCCGTCGGTGGCCACTCGGACGAGGTACGAATCGCCTCCTTCTCGCAGCACCCAGAATCCCTCGCCCAGGTCAGCCAGCCGCGCGGCGTCCATCGGTCGCCGCGCATGCACGGCGGCACTCGCCACAGCCTCCCCGGACTCGTCCACCACGGCGACCTGATGCTCGGGCGAGGCCAGTGTATCGGTCGCATGGCAGAATGCACCAAGGAACTCGGCGAAACGCGGCGTGATGCCGAACTTCCGATAGGCCGCCTGGATGAAGCGGGCCTCCTCGTCCAGTCGGGTCCGCAGGACGGCGAGCCCCGTTGCCTCCAGACGCCGCCATTCCCAGACGAGCGAGGCCCCGAGAACCAATAGGAGGATTAGGTTAATCGGTAGGACGAACTTGAATCGCAGAGTCATGGCGGTTCCTATGGAATCAGGCCCCGGCATGGTCCACCGCCCGCCGCCCCTGGCCTCGCCGAGACGGGGCTCCTTCGTGCGGGGCTCAATACGCAACGAAGGGCCTATCCGGTCTGACCGGAGAGCGGGCGGTGGACCATGCCGGGGCCCTACCTCGATCGAATTAATGTTGGTGGTCGTGCTCGTCCTTGGCCTTGGTGGAACCGGACGCGGCCGACGCGGTGAGATACTTGTCCGGCTCGGCCTGAATCTTCTTCAGGCATCCCTTGCAACAGATGAACGTGGAGCGATCCCCACGCGAGACCTTGAGGGGCGGGCCCATCGATCCGAACTCCTCACCGCTGACCGGGCAAACCTTCAGGGCGGCGAGGGCCTTCGTGTCGGCCTGCGTCGCCTTGGCGACCGTGATTTCCCCGGCCTGGCTCAAGGTGAAGGGGACGGTGAACGTCGCGGTGGGTTCGGCCGGATCGGGCAGGCCGGTGATCTCGAAGGCCACCTTCGCGCCCTTGGCCGGGATCTTGCTCAGGTCTATGCCCAGGTCGAGGGATGCCGGTGCCTGGCCGGGGCTGGTGGAGGCGGCGCGGAGCGGGCGGGTGAACCACGGCTTGGGCGTGTTGGGATGGTAGAACGTCGAGGCCCCGGCCAGACGGGAAGCGTCCAAGGGCTTATTCTCCTGCCCGTAGGGATACACCTTGAGGCCGTCCTTGGCGAAGACGATCTCGAACTGATAGTGCTTGGTCTTCGCCACGGTGCCGCCGTGGTTCGCCGCCCCGTGGTCGTGGCCCTCATGGGCCTGGGAAAGGCCGCCGAGTTCGAGCCCGACGACCAAGGCGGCTCCGAGCGCCGCGAAAGACTTCCACCGAACCTTGCGCATCAATCCGACCTTTCGTGAAGAGGGGTCAGCCGGACGAACCGGCATCTGGAAATCGCGAGATACTTCCACAGGATCTTCCGAACCGATCTCGTCCATCCCTGGGGGCGAATCGCCGAGGCTCCCCGGCTCCTTCCGGGGAACCTCCGCTCATTTTCCTAACGCTTTTTCAGGGCCATCTGGCAGTATGGGCAGGTGGCCGGGAAGGTGCTCATGACGCCCGGATGCATCGGGCAGTAGTACGTCGCGCCAGCCGCCGCCGGGGCCGCCGGAGCGGGGGCTGCGGCGGGGGCAAGATTGCCGTTCATGTTCATGCCCGGCATGCTCGCCGCAGGAACTTGCGTCATGGACATCGGCATGCCCATCGCCATCCCGCCCATGTTCATGCCGCCCATCATCATCCCGCAGCCACCGCCCATGCCGCCCATCATCATCCCGCGACCATAGCCGCCGTAGCTCTGGCCGAAGGTGTGCCCGCCACCGTAGCCGCCGCCCCGGTAGTAGCCGCCCCCGCCGCCGCACTGAGCATGGGCCGAGGACGTGGCGATCGCCAAGCCTCCGAGCGTCAGGACGCCCGCCAAGGCCATCGTCCGAAACCGAAATCGCATCTCGATACCTCCAAAACGCTTGTCGGCCTCCGTGGCTGGATTCCGGCGACGGGTCCGGCCGCCGCAAACGAGGGACAGCTTCCCCGCCCGTGAGAGGAACTTGCAGAACGGCAGTCAAGTCGTTGCGAGGCAAGCACGTAAAGCCCGTTGCGGCGTGATTCGCCCGAACTTCCTTGACAGACGAGCCTTGGAGTGAAGTTGACCCTTGACTCACAACGACTTACGGCTCATTTGCAATTTCCTCGTGAGCCTCGGGCGGGGACCGGCGTTGGGATCTTCGTCATGCCGCCATCTTGCGGCATTCCTCGGCGCAGCGGCTACATGCCTCCGCGCAGCGCTTGCAGTGTTCGGCTTGGTGCTTGGAGCACTCGACGGCGCAGCGGTCGCACGCCTCGGCGCAGGCGCGACAGACGGACGCGGCAAGGGCCGAGCCCCGGCTCATATAGCCGGAGCATACCCAGCACAGTTCGGAGCAGTCGCGTCAGGTCCGAACGCATTCGGCCATCTCGGCGTGGCCAATGCAGGCGTCGCCGCAGTGCTCGCATTCCTGGGCGCACGCGACGCACGCCTCAATGCAACTCTTGAACTTCTCGTGAGCCATGTTAGCCCCCTCATGAATTGGAATCACGCGACGGGTCCGGCCGCCGCAAACGAGGGACGACTCCCCCGCCCGTGAGCCCTCGGGCGGGGACCGGCGAGAATCGGCTCAACGGCCACCCATCGCCTGGACCATATCACGACACGACTTGGCGCACTTCCGGAGCGACTCGACGACCTCCTTCATCTCGGGATCGTTGTGTTTCTCGCACTCCTTGATACAGTCGTCGCAGGACTCGGCGCACGCCCGGCAGGTGTGCGCCATCAGCGGGCTCATCCGCGCCACGAGCTTGCCCGCCGTCGCGCAGATGTCGCCGCAATCGACGCACAGGTGCATCGCCTTGGCGTGGTCCTGCTTGCCGGCCTGGACCTGCTTGTAGCAGTGGTGGAAGCCCTCGTTGCACTCCTTCGCGCAGTCGAGGCAGTCCTCGGCGCACTTCTCGTGGATGTCGTCCTTGTCATGCTGAGCGGCCCGCGCCTCGCTGGTGCCGGCCACGGTCGCCAGCCCGGCGGCAGTCGCCCCGAGGACGCCGAGCAATTCCCTTCGGTCCATCGCTGTTCTCCTCATGATGCATGGGGGCAGGTCATCAACACGTCCGCGTTACGTCCCCGATCGGCCCACCCCCAGGTCCGGCCAGGAACGTATTTCAAGAGGCCGAAGCGGGTTGATCCCGCCGTTCGGCCGTGAACTGTGCATCGAGGAGTCCGATGTGATGGATCTTCCGCCACCGCCTCTTCTGCACGGCGAAGTAGAGCACCGGCAGGAACACGTCGATCACCTCGTCGGCGATCAGCAGGCCGCCCAGGACCGGGGCCGCCATCGGCCGGATGACTTCGGCCCCGACGCCGGTGGCCCAGAGCATCGGCGCGATCGAGATGATGGTCGTCCCCTCGGTCAGCAGCTTCGGCCGCAAGCGGTGGATCGCCCCCTCCAAGATCGCCTCGCGCAACTCCTCGACCGAGCCGATCCGCTCCAGGCCGCCGCGCTCGGCGATCGCTTCGCGGAGGTAGACCAGCATCACGATCCCGGTCTCGACGGCCATGCCGAAGCAGGCGATGTAGCCGACCCACACGGCCACGCTGAAGCGGAAGCCGAAGGCCCATTGGAAGATCGCCCCGCCGGCCAGCGCGCCCAGCACGCTGGTCATCATCAGCATAGCGTCGGTCCAACTCTTGTAGGTCAGGTAGAGGATCAGGACGATCACGGCTGCAACGGCCGGGAAGACGAGCCGCAGCGTCCGCGCCGCCCGGAGTTGGTCCTCGAACTCGCCCGCCCACTCGATATACATCCCCTTGGGCATAACGACCTTCTCGGCCACGGCGCGCTGCGCCTCCTCGACGAAGCCGACGATATCCCGGTCGCGGACGCTCGACTGCACATAGGCACGGAGCAGGCCGTTCTCGCTCTTAATCATCGACGGCCCCTCGACCACCCGCACATCGGCCACCTCCGCCAGCGGCACCTGGACCGGCGCGGCCGAGGACGACGGGCCCCCGGCAGCATTGGGCATGCCGCCGCCCATGCCACCCGCGCCCTCGGTGCCCGCGTCGGCGGTGGCCCCTCGGGCGGAGATCAGGATGCGCTTCAGGTCCTCCTCGTTGGTGCGGAAGCTGCGGGCGTAACGGACCCGCACCGGGAAGCGCCGACGCCCCTCGACTGTCGTGGTCAGCGGCTTGCCCCCCATCGCCACCTCGACCACATCCTGGATGTCGCCGACGTTGATCCCGTAGCGGGCGGCCTTCTCGCGGTCGATGTGGATCTCGACATAGCCCTTGCCGACGATCTGGTCGGGGACGACGTTGGCGGCGCCCCGCACCCCGCGCAACACGGTCGCGATCTCCTGGCTGACCCGCTGGATCTCGTTGAGATCGTCGCCGAAGACCTTGACGCCGACCGGGGATCGGATGCCGGTGGCCAGCATGTTGATCCGGTTGATGATCGGCTGGGTGAAGATGTTGCCCCAGCCGGGCATCTGGACCGCGGTGTCCATCTCCGCGACCAGATCGTCCTTGGTCTTCCGCCAGAGGAAGACGTGATCGGCGAATGGTTTCTCCAGGAGGGCCCGGAGCGACCGCAACTCCTCGGTCGTCGCCTCGCGGGCCGCGAGCTTGCGGTCGCGACCCAGCTTGACCAACTCCTCGATGGCCGTCCAGGTGGCGGTCCCCACGGCCCGGTCGAACAGTTCCCAGTTGAGCGTCTTGATCCGCTCTTTCATCCGGCGCTCGTGGGCGGCGACCAGGTGATCGGTGATTCGGCTGAAGAGGGTCGCCCTGGGGGTGCCCAACACGTCGCCAACGATCTCCCCGGCCCGCTCCAGAGTCGTCGCCGGCGGGGCGAGCGGGTCGGGCTGCGCCCGGAGCACGCCCAAGTCCATCAGCTTGCGGGCGGCCGCGCGGACCAGGGCCGTCACATCATCAAGGCTTGGCTCCAGGACGAACCGATCGCTGTAGGTCGCGGTCAAGGCGCCGAGCAGTGCCTCTCGTTCGGCCGCCGATGGCGAACGGGCAACCGACGCGCGATCGGCCCGACGCAGCAGCTCATCCACCGCCTCGCCGACCAGCGCCCGGCCCAGTTCGGGGTGGAACTCCGTGAGCCGGAGCATCGCCAGGCCACGGAGCGAGGCGTCCACCCGGCTCGTGACCGTCATGGTCGCCTCGTTGGCCAGGCCCTCCCGGTCATCGGCGGAAGGAGCGCGGCGGAGGATGCCCTTGGCCTCCAGGGCGTCGAGCACGGCCCGCGTCTGGGCCAAGGCGTCGTCATACCGGAGCTTCCGCTTGGGCCAGAGGTCCCGGTCACGGAGGTTGATGATCGTCTCGATCATGTCCAGCGGCGAGGGGTCCGTCGCCGTCTCTGCCCGGCCCGCCTTGCCGACGACCTGCGTGACTTCGGGGAACCCGCGCAGAATGGCATCGCGAGCCTTCAAATCATCGGCCGCCTGCGTCACCGACATCCGTGGGACGCTGGTCGGCATGTCCATGAGCGTCCCCTCGTTCAGGTCGGGCATGAACTCGCGACCCAGCCGCGTCGAGGCGAGATAGCCGGCCCCTAGGATGCAGGCGAACAGCCAGCACACCAGGGTCGGCCGGTCCATCAGCCACGAGAGCATCGGCTTGAAGATGGCGATCATCGTCCGCACCAGCCAGCTATCGTCCTCCGACTTGATCCGCCCCCGCAGGAAGATCGGGATCAAGGCCGGGACCAGCGTGATGGCCAGGATCGCCACGCCGATCAGGGCGAAGGTCTTGGTGAACGCCAGGGGGTGGAACATCTTCCCTTCGCGGCCCGATAGCGCGAACACCGGCAGGAACGAGAGGATGGTGATCAGGACGGAGAAGAAGATCGGCCGCCCCACCGTGCGACAGGCCGGGATGATGATGTCGAGAGTGTTGCCCCTGACCGGTCGGTCGCCGAAGTGGCGAGTGAGGTGGTGCGCGGCATTCTCGGTCATGACGACCGCCTGGTCCTCCAGGATGCCGACGCTGATGGCGATCCCGGCCAGGCTCATGATGTTCGATGGGATGCCGAACAACTTCATCATCAGGAAGCTGAAGAGGATCGCCAGGGGGATCGCGATCGAGACGACGAACGCCCCGCCGAGATGGCCCATGATGAGCACGATCATCACCGTGCTAATCAGCAATTCTTCCTTCACCGTGTCGCTGACGGTGGCCAACGCCTTACTGATCAGGGGGGTGCGATCATAGAACGGCACGATCCGCACGCCTTCCGGCAGGCCGGTCTGGAGGCTGGTGATCTTCTCCTTGATCTTGCGCGTAACCTCCAGCGGGTTCTCACCGTAGCGCATCATGACCACGCCGCCGACGACCTCCTTGCCGTCCTTCTCCAGGACGCTGCGGCGGAAGGCCGGGCCCATCTGCACCGCCCCCAGCATCTCGACGTAGATCGGAACGCCGTTGCGCTGGGCGACGACCGTGTTCTTGATGTCCTTAAGGCTCTGAATCCAACCGACGGAGCGGATCAGGTACTCGGCGTTCCCCTTGTGGATCACCCGGCCGCCGACGGCCGAATTCGAGCGTGAGACGGCCGAGTAGACTTCGCCGAGGGTGATGCCGTAGGCGCGGAGGTTGTTTGGGTCCAGGTCGATCTGGTACTCGCGTGGGGCGCCGCCGACGCTGGCGACTTCGGCCACGCCGGGGACGCTGTTCAACTGGTAGCGGACGTACCAATCCTGAATCGCGCGGAGTTCGCCGAGATCCTTGCCGTCCCCCTCGACGGTGTACCAGAAAATCTGGCCGACGGCCGTGGCGTCGGGAGCCAGGTAGGGCGTCACCCCGTCCGGCAGGAACGTCGAGGCGATCGACAAGCGCTCCAGCACCCGCTGACGAGCGAAGTAGTAATCCGTCTCGTCGGTGAAGATGATGTTAATCATCGAGAAGTTGAACTCGCTCGACGACCGCACCACCTTCACGCCGGCCAACCCCTGGAGGTTGACCGACAGCGGATACGTCACCTGATCTTCGATCTCCTGGGGGCTTCGGCCCATCCAGTCGGTGAAGACGATGACCTGGTTCTCCGAGAGGTCGGGGATCGCATCCACCGGCATCGTCATCAGCGCCCGGAAGCCCGCGACTCCGACGACGAGGGACGCCAGGATGACGATGAAACGGTTGCGGATCGACCATTCGATGATCGATTCAATCATGGTCAGGTCTCCGTTCGGCTCAATGCCGGTGGGCGCCCCGGGGCAAGGCGGCGGTCTTGGCTCGTCTCGGGACTTCACTCGGCTCGGGCGTGCCGACGGATGGGGCGGGGACAGCACCGGGATTGAGTCGGGTCTCGGCGTCGATCAGGAAGGCGCCGGCCGTCGCGACCGCCTCGCCGGGAGCCAGCCCTTCGAGCACGGGGTAGCGACCTCCCGATAGGGGGCCGACGATGATCTCCCTCCCCTCGAAGACGCCCGGCTCAGTCTCGATATAGACCACCTTCCGGGCCCCGGTGTCGATGACCGCCGATTCCGGCACGGTCAGCACGGCGTCCTTCGGCGCGGGGGCGAGCCGGGCGAGATACTTCGTAGGGGTCTCCTTGAGCTTCGGCGGGCAGCCGTCGCAGCAGGTCCAGACCTTATGCCCCTCGACCTCGACCGGAACCGGGTCGCCCATCGACCCGAGCTTGAGGGTCGTCACCGGGCAAATCTTCTGCTCCTCGACGGTGAGACTCGTATGCCGGGCCGATTCCTCCGAAGGGCGAGTCATCGTCAGCCGCGACCGAAATGCCGGCGTCTCGGCCACCGGGGTCTTCAAGATGACCGTGGCGAACATCCCAGGCCGGAGGCGATAGTCCGCGTTCTCCAGATCGTAGCGAACGTTGACCGTACGGGTCGCCGGGTTGAGCGCCGGGTCGATGAACGCGACCTGGCCCCGGAATACCTCGCCGGGGTACGATTCGACCTGCGCCTCCACCGCCTGCCCCACCCGCACGAGGGCGAATTGGTCCTCGTAGACCTGGGCCTGGACCCAGACGTGGGACAGGTCGGCGATCTCGAACATCGCCTCCCCCTCCGAGACGTACTGGCCCTCGACGACGTTCTTCCGGACCACGATCCCGGTGATGGGCGAGAGGATCGGCACGCGGTAGTCGGCCTTGCCCTTGGCGAGGATCTCATCGACCTGCTTCGGAGTAATCCCCCAGAGCGCGAGTTTCTCGCGGGCCAGGCCGACCAGATCGCCTCCCTCGCCGAGGAGCGAACGGCCCAGGGCGCTCTGCGGCCTCGATCGCTCGTGTGCGGAACGCTGGGCGAGCAGGAGTTCGCGGACCGCCTGGTACAACTCGGGGCTGTAGAGTTCGGCGAGCGGCTCGCCCGCCTTGACCGGCATGCCGGTGAAGTCCACGTGGAGCGCCTCGACGCGGGACATGCCCTTCGTCTTGGAGGAGATCCGTGCGAGTCGTCGCTCGTCGAACGTCACCGAGCCGACCGTGGTCAAGGTCTCCAAGAGCGGAGCGTAGCCGACTTCCGTGGTCTGGATTCCGGCCTGGGAGATCCGGAACGGGGCAAGCTGCACGCGGGCCGTCACCCCCGTGGGGAGCGTCTCCGACTCCCCCTTCTTCCGCTTGGAGAGCGGCATGCCGCAGATCGGGCAGAGTCCCGGCTCGGTCTGGACGACCGCCGGGTGCATGGGGCAGAAAAATTCGATGTCGCTCGCCGCCGCATGGTGCTCGCCGGGCGGGCGGGTCCACTTCTCGTAATAGTTCCAGATCGTATCCCAGTAGCCGAAGACCAGGCCCGTTGCCGCCATCAGCGCGATGAACCGGAGCCGGAGTTCCACGATCTTGACGACCATGCGGAACTTCTGCCAGCGCGTCAGCGCCGCCTCATCCGCGTGAACGGGTTCGGGCGCAACCGGGTCGGACGGACCCGAGGGGCCGTTGGAAGACATGGATTTCACTCCCCCCCCGGCGGTTCAGGCGCAGCCCGACCGGCGAGGATCCTCAGTGTGGAGATCGTAACGACGACAGCATGAGGATCAGGCGGACGATGGGCGTCGGATCAGCACCCCGAGCGGGAGCCGAAGTGTGGACGCCGATCGAGCGCGGGACGAGACCGCCCCGACGTGAGGGAGTGTTAGATCAGCAGGCGGGAGGTGCGCAGGTAGAGGGGAGACTTCGGCGGGCTGGCGGTCGGCAGGATGAGTCGGGCGAACGTGATTGCCGGGTGAGCATCGAGGGTCAGTCCAACCGAGTCGCCGCAAACGTGGTCGGAGCGATCCTCGGAGGAGCGAGACTCGGGCTCCGAAGTTGGGGCGGCCGGATCGCTCGAACGGCACTCGCAAGGCCGATCGGGGACAGCGAGGCCGGCTCCGCCCGACGGGATGGCCACCGATCGCCCGGGGCGGGACGTGGCGCTCGCCATGTCGCAGCAGCCGCAGTCAGGAGAGGGACTCGCGGCGCAGCACGCATGGGTAACGTTCACGAGCTTCGTAGTCGTACAGGCCGACGCCTGGCCCGCCATCGACAGCATCCCCACGATCGCCGTGAGGACGACCCAGGGGAGCCGGGAGTGATGGCGAGAACCAGTCATGACAACCTACACGGCAAAATTACCCAGCTTATCATCGGATATTAGGGATTCTACCCCGCAGGTCAAACGGCGTCAAGCTCAGTCGCAAGACCCAGGGAATCCTTCGTCCCCATCGATACGTCGGCTGGAAGGAACTGTTCGAGAAAATCGAGGGGATCGAGTCGAAACGTCGCCAGCCCACATGGCTCCAGGCAAAATCGTTGCGATCGTTGCATTCGGCCGAAGTGATGCGGGGTCTGATGCCGATGGTTTTACCTGGGCTCATCGGATCGGCGTTGCCGATTGCGCAGGCGGTGCGCGCAAGCGGTAGTCCCCCAACCAGAGGCCGGCAATGAATCGACGATGGCCCCTTACCCTCCTGGCATGCCTCATCCTCGGGGTGATCGGTTGTGCGCACACGACGCCACGGCCCGAGTTGGCCAAGCTCGATGAGGCGGTGGCGACCGCCGCCCACCATGTCCCCGCCGCGATCCATCCCGACGGGCCGATGGCCGTGGCCCTGGACTCCGCCCCGATCCTGCCCGAACTCACCGGGCCGCAGCCGGTCGATGCCTATATCCACCGGGCTCTGGCGGAGAATCGCACCGTCCGGGCGGCCAAGTTCAACGTCCTGGCGCTGAAGCACCGCATCCCCCAGGTCACGGCGCTGGAAGATCCGGTGGTTTCGAACTCGATCTTCCCGATCCCGGCCGTCGCTCCCCAATACTCGCTCATGGGCTACATGCCCTACGGCGGCCTGCTCGCCCAGCAGTTCCCCTGGTTCGGCACGCTGAAGCTGCGAGGGCAGGTGGCCGAGAAAGATGTCGAGGTCGCTCTGTTCGAGTTGGCGGCGGCTCAACTTGATGCTGTCGCCGCCGTCAAGCGGGCCTACTTCGACCTCTACTTCAACCAGCGGGCCGAGGCGCTTCTGGTCGAGAACCGTGGGCTGGCGGTGGACTTCCTCAACGTCGCCCGCGATCGCTACAAGGCGGCCACCGCCACTCAGGTGGACGTGCTTCGGGCGGAGGTGGCGGTCACGGACATCGACCGAGAGTTGGAGACCACTCGCCAGGCACTCGCCACGGCCCGCGCCGAACTGGCCCGGCTGCTCCATGTCAGCCCCGAATCGGATCTCAGGACTCTGCCTGAGGTGCCAATCGCGGCGGCCCCGGCCGAGGTCGAGCGGCTTTATCAACTCGCCGTTGCCAGCCGCCCCGATCTCCAGGGTCGGCTCGCCACCATCGCTCGCGACGAGAAGGCCGTGGAACTGGCCCGCAAGCGCTACTACCCCAACGTCACCGTGGGGGTAATCTATCAGGATATGACAGAGAGGAACGCCGTGGTGGGTCAGGCGGCCGGCGGCATGCCCAACGTCGGCCTCTTCGTTGGGTTCAACCTGCCGGTCTACCGCAAGAAGCTGGCTGCCGGGGTCAGCGAGGCTCAGGCCCGCGTCGCCGCCGACGCCCAACTCTACGAGGCCGAGCGCGACCAGTCCAACCGCGATGTTAAAGACCTGTTCACCCAGGCCAAGGTGCAGCAGAACATTATCGGCCTGCTCCGGCGGAGCAACCTGCCCGCGAGCAAGCAGGTCTTCGAGGCCACCGTGAGCGATTACAAAGCGGCCAACGTCGATTACCTAAGCCTCCTCGCCGCCTGGCGGGAGGTGCTCCAAGTTCAGATCCAGATCGCGCAGGTCGAGTCGGAGTTGGGCAAGGCCCTAGCCTTGTTGGAACGAGCCGTCGGGGTCCAACTCAACGAGCATCCGCCCGCCCCCGCTCCCGCCGCGATGTCGGTCCCAACGCCGCCCCCGCCGCCCGCGACGGCCCCCGGTCCCTTCCGTCCAACGTCCCCGCCCGCCGATTCCGCGCCGGCCGAACGCGACGATCGAAACCCCGGAATGCCCGCGCGGCTGGGGACAGCGGCGACGATGTTGACGAGGCCGCCAGCGACTCCGGCGTTGGCCACAGATCATTACGACCCAGGGGGGTGATCCAGTGGGCAGTTTTCCTCGGTCTCATCGGCTGCAATGCTCCGGCACACGCTCTGCTGGACTATCATTGCTAGTGTCATAGATAGGCCGAAATCAAGTTCGGTCTAATGATCAAAAGAACCCAGGAGTGTGGCCATGCGTCCTCTGTTGCGGGCGAACCTTGCTGTCTTCATGGCTGGGTGGATCATCGTGGTTGGTGCCTCCTCTGCTCAGGCTCAGGGATATGGTACCAGTGGGGGCTATCTTCCCTTCGGCGGGAGTTCCGGTGGATTTGTCCCATTCAGTGGGGGGCCGGGTGGCGGCCTTGGCGTCCAGCCACGGATGTCTCAACCCGCCACACGGACTCCACTGGGCGGAACGTCGATGGCGGGAGGCATGCGGCCGGTCCTCGGCTCTCCGCGTGGCATGCTCACCCCGCTCAGTCCTCTCAGTCCTCGCGGGCTGATGGGAGCGGGAGGGGGCATGATCCAGCGATCCCCGAGCGGCGTCGGTGGGATGGGCGGCATGGCCCGCCCTCCCGTGGGCGGCTACCCCTTCCGACAACCGCCGAGTATTGTGACACCCAACGCCTCATCTCCTGCCATGTCGATGTAGCCCGCAGGCGGGAGCTTGAATAATCTGCCTCCCGCTTGTCGCAGGATGTAGACCGCCTACGGGCGTGAGCCGCAAGACCCCAGCCCATTCCGGCCGAGTCCCGATGAGCCGGGGATGCTTCTCTATTTCGGGGCGGGGACGCCGTTGTCTTTCGGTTTGAGAAGGTCTTCGATCACGCCGACCACGCTATCCACTCCCGTTCCAGCCAGCCGGATAACCCGGTCTCTTCCCTTCTGCTTCATAGCCGCGTGGGCAGCCTCGTACCAGTTGTGGTCGGCGTGCCGGGTGATGATGACGTAATCCACATCGGGGAATTTCTTCCCCTTCTGCGAGCGATCGACGATCCCGACCGACGCCCGCCCCTGGCATTTCGACTTGATGTGGCTCCCCTGCTGGGCATCCGGCCCGATCACCGCGATCCGTAACTTGGCCGACTTGACGGACGGTGCTTCCGGCACCGGTTGGCCGGCAGGTGCTTCTTCGTACCGCAACTACCGCGGGCAGTGGAAGCGGCACGGACGGCAGACGCTGGTGTATGCCTGTTGGGGCGTGACCGGCCAGTCGTGCGTCTGGGTGCGGGAGACCTACCGAACGCGGTTCGGGATCGAGTCGAGCTATCGGCAGATGAACCAGACGCGGCGGCGAACGTCGACGCGCCGCCCGGAGCTTCGGCTGTTGTACGTGGGGCTGGCGTTGGTGCCGCGCAACGAGTGGGCGTGGCTCCATTTCGCGGTCCTATCGACGCCGCAGCGGGGCGGGCGGCTGATCCGGCTGGAGCGGTTGCGGCTGCGGACGCTGCTGCATTGGCTACTCCAGGTGATCGAAGAGGCCTTCGGGACGATCGCCGAGACGCGGACGGAAAGTCAGCTATGTTCATAAATTCAGACCTAGCGGACCGGATCGACTGTTTTGGTAACTATTGAATTTAGGAAGACGCAGCGGAACAGCGGCTTGGCTGGGGGGTCAGTATAGTGGCCCCCAGATTTCGGACCACTCGGTAAGTTATCCTTGAGGGAGGTCTTATCGAGGGCGAGTCATGGGACGAATCCGCAAGCGGCACTCGGCGGGGTTCAAGGCGAAGGTCGCCTTGGAGGCCGCCAGGCAGGACAAGACGATCGCCGAACTGGCCAAGTTGCACCAGGTCCACCCGGTGCAGATCAGCCAGTGGAAGAAGCAACTCCTGGACGGCCTGGAGGGGATCTTCGAGAACGGGTCGGCCGGGCGCCGACCCGACCCCGAGAAGCTCCAGACCGAATTGTACGAGCAGATCGGCCGGCTTCAGATGGAGTTGGCTTGGGTGAAAAAAAAATCCGGCGGCTGACGTCCGGTCGCGCCGCTCCTGGATCGAGCCGGGCCACCCCCGCCTGAGCGTGCGCCGCCAGTGCGAGCTGCTGGGGCTTTCGCGGTCGGGCCTGTACTACGAACCGGCCGTCGCATCGACCGCGAACCTCCGGCTGATGCGGCTGATCGACGAGCAATACCTGAAGACGCCGTTCTACGGCAGCCGTCGGATGACGGCCTGGCTGACGCGGCGGGGGGAGGAGGTCAATCGCAAACGAGTCCATAGGTTGATGAATCTCATGGGGCTGGCGGCGATCCATCCCGGGCCGCGGACCACCATGCGGAACCTGGACCACAAGGTGTACCCGTACCTGCTCCGAGGCGTGGCGATCGAGCGGCGCGACCAGGTCTGGTCGACCGACGTGACGTACATCCCGATGCCCGAAGGCTTCATGTTCCTGGCGGCGGTGATCGACTGGCACAGCCGGTTCGTGCTCTCCTGGCGGCTGTCGAACACGCTCGACGGCCGGTTCTGCCTGGAGGCGTTGGACGCGGCCCTGGAAGGAGGACGCCCCGAGATCTTCAACACCGACCAAGGCGTGCAGTTCACGGCGCGGAGCTTCACGAGCCGATTGGAAGCGGAAGGGATCGCCGTGAGCATGGACGGCCGAGGGCGGGCGCTGGACAACGTATTCGTCGAGCGGCTGTGGCGGTCGCTTAAATATGAGGACGTGTACTTGAAATCATACCACGGCGTAAAAGAGCTGGAAGTCGGCCTTGAGGCATGGTTCGGGTTCTACAACCACGAACGCTTGCACCAGAGCCTGGCTTACCGCACCCCCGCCGAGGTCTACCGCGGCGCCGAGCCGATCGACCCTTGAGGGGGGCGGACGCCGCCGCGGCATAACTTGAAATCCGGGCCGAGTGGTCTGGACGATGGGGACCACTTCACAGACCCGTGCGATGCCGGAGCAAGTCCGGCCTCAAGACTGTGTCCTCGCTTCGTTTTGTCGGCCCCGGAGCGAGAGGTTATGCGGCATATTATGCGGCATCGGATCTGGCGTGATTCCCGAACATGAGGAGGCGTAGGGCATTGGCGATGACGCCCAGGGAAACATAGAGGTTCTGGCGGATGACGCCCTTTGCCTTTCGGCTCAGGCCCACGGCGAAGGGGAGTTTGCCCAAGTCATCTATTAGCGCCAGCGTCGAATCGAATCCTACGTCGCAAGGCATATCCGGCATAAACCAACCCTCTTGTCGGTCGTGATGCCGCACCATCACTGGTACCGGTGCTTTTGCGGTTGCCGGGCATAAATGCCGAGGAGGACGCAAATCACTGCGTTCACGATGGCACCCCACATATGCACCTGCACCGTCGGGGTTTCCGTGAACCATCCGAAAACATGCAACTGGTGCCCGACAACCAGAAATAGGTGTGGATGAAGGCATGGAACGCTTCGGCTCCACAGGCGAACTTGGCAATCTCTTTCAGGTGGTTCATGGTAGACTCCTTCAGTGCGTGTTAAGTTTCGTACCGGCGCGACCACGCCGAGGTCTGCCCGCGCGCGACGCGCAAGCCGTTGGCAACGGCCAGCAGCTCGCTGGCCTCGTGGGCGAAGACCGCCCCGGCGATCCCCAGCAGGCCGGAAACGGCCGCCGGGATCAGCATAGCCAGGAGCAGCACGGAGAAGGTGATGTTCTGGAGGCCGATCCGCCGGCTGCGTTGCGCCAGGCCCAAAGCCTCGATGACCTTGCCGGGGTCGTCGCCCATCAGTGCCACGTCGGCGGCCTCGATCGTGGCGTCCGTCCCGGCCGTGCCCATCGCCAGGCCGACCGTGGCCGCGGCCAGCGCCGGCGCATCGTTGATGCCGTCGCCGACCATCGCCACCGGGCCGTACCGCGCCTCGAGTTCCCGGACCACCTCGACCTTGCCCTCGGGCTTCAGGTCGGCGCGCACCTCGTCGATGCCCAGTTCGGCGGCGATGGCGCGGGCGGTGCGGGCGTTATCCCCGGTGAGCATGGCGACCTTGAAGCCCGCCCGGTGCAGGGCCTCGACGGCGCGCCTCGCCTCCGGGCGGGGCTCGTCGCGGATGGCGACGAGCCCGTCAATCCGCTCCTCCGTCCCCACCAGCACCACAGTCTTCCCCTCGGCCTGGAGCCGCTCGACCTGGTCTTCGAGCATCCCGAGGGGCGCCCCCAAGCTGCGGAATAGGGCCGGGCTGCCGACGTACACCGCCCGCCCCTCGACCTCGGCTTTGGCCCCGGCACCGGTCAGCGACTGGAAGGCGCTCGCCTCGGCGGGGGTGATCCCCTCCGACTGGGCGCGCTCGACGAGCGCGCGGGCGAGCGGGTGCTCGCTGAAGTGCTCCACGCCTGCGGCGACGCGGAGCAGACCGGCCGTGTCCTGCCCGTGCGGGATCACATCCGTCACGACCGGCTTGCCGCGGGTGAGCGTCCCGGTCTTGTCGAAGGTGACGACCCGAACCTTGGCGAGGTTCTCCAGGTGGAGGCCACCCTTGATCAGCACCCCCTCGCGCCCGGCGCGGCCGATGGCGGCGGCCGTCGCCACGGGGGTGGACATCACCAGCGCGCAGGGCGCGGCGGCGACCAGGAGCACCACGGCCCGGTAGGCCCAGGTGCCAAACGGCGCCCCCAGCAGCGGGGGGACGGCGAGCAGGAGCAGCGCCATGACCAGGACGGCGGGGGTGTAGCGGCGGCCGAAGCGGTCGATCCAGCGCTGCGCCGCCGACTTCACGCCCTGCGCCTGCTCGACCAGGTGGATGATCTTCTGGAGCGAGTTGGAGGCGAAGGCCGTCGTGGCGCGGACCCTGAGCACGCCCGTGGTGTTAATCGTCCCGGCGAAGACCTTGTCGCCGATGGCCTTGTCCACGGGGATGGATTCCCCCGTGACGGCCGACTCGTCCAGGCTGCTCGCCCCGTCGGTGACCTCACCGTCGGTCGGGACCCGCTCCCCGGGTCGGACGAGGAAGAGGTTTCCGACCTGGAGCTCCTCGGCCGGGATCGTCACCTCGCCGCGGTCGGTCAGGAGGTGGGCGGTCTCGGGGGCGAGGTCGAGCAGGCTGCGGATCGCCGCCCGGGTGTGGGCGAAGGTGTACTCCTCGGTCGCCTCGGCGGCCGCATAGAGGACGACCAGGAAGGCGGCCTCGAACCACTCGCCGAGCAGGACGGCGCCGAGCGTGGCGCAGGCCATGAGGGCCTCGATGCCGACCTCACGCTCCTCGACGAACTCCTTCCAGCCCTCGCGGGCCCAATAGTAGCCGCCGATCAGGATGCCGAGACCGTAGATGACCCGCGCGAGATCGGCCGGTGCGCCAAGCCGGGAGGCGAGCCAACCGCTGGCCAGGAGCGCGGCGGCGATGAGGGCGTTGCGCGCCGGCGGGAAGCGATACCACGGGCCCTGGAAGCCGCCCGGCTCCTCGTGCTCGTCGCGTCCTTCAACCGGTTCGGCCCCCGGCTCGTCCGCAGTTGCCGTGTTCCTGTCTTCATGCATAGTTCAGAACACCCTCCATAGTCCCTGGTGTGCGCAACGTTTGGGCAGTCCTGCAGATGTATCCCGCATGCCCCGCAATTTTTCGCTTCATCGCTGCATTGATAATCATTAAATTAAATCTGGATTATCATGATCCCGCCCGCACGTCTAGCAGTGGTTATGGGAGGCCCGAGGTAGGACCGGCCCCGCTCTCGCGGCAGATGCCCTGTGGCGTTCCCCCTCGGGGTGTAGCCGCCGGGATCTCGCTCCCTCGGATGGCGCTCATGGCAGTACCCGAAGGCCGACGGCCGTGTTCAGCGCGAGCATGGCCCGGCGGTGGCGAATCAGGGCGTCCCGGTACTGGCGGACGACCTCGTTGTAGTCGCGCTGGGCGTTGAGATAGACGTCAAGGTTCTCCTGCCCCTCGGTATACAGGCGACGCAGGTCCTCGCGCCGTCGTTCGGCCCGGGGGAGGATGAGCCGTTCGGTCCGCTCGACCGCGGCGCGCGAGGACCCGTACTCGAGGGCCGCGTTCTCGACCTCGGCGGCCACCAACCGCTCCAGGGCGGCCACCTCGATTTGGGTCTGCATCACGTTCCGGTCGGCGCGGCGGATGTTCCCCTGGTTGCGGTTCCAGAGGGGCACGCTGGCGAAGACGCCCGCGCCCCAGGCGGTGGCGCTGCGGGCGTTCGGGTCGTCGTTGTTGGCGGTGAACCCGTAGGGCGTGTAGAGGGCGAAGACGTCCGCGAACCGCTCCCGGCGTTGCACGTCCACGTTGGCCAGGGCGGAGCGGACGCCGAGCCGGTTGGCCGCGAGGTCGGGCCGGTTCCGGAGGGCCAGGGCGACGAGCGACTCGGCAGGCGGCGGTGTCGGGGCGCGGTCGTGGAGCGCCCCGCGCAGCTCGATCGCGTCGGACTTGGCGGGCGGGAGGCCCAGCAGGACGGCCAGGTTGCGCTTGGCCTGCCGCAGCCGCGTGACCGCCTCCTCCAGAGCATTGGCCGTCGTCTCGCGCTGGATCATCGCGGTGTCCAGCTCCGCCGTCGGGGCGGCCCCCCGCCGGACCCGATCCTCAGTGGTCTTGAGCAGGGCCGCGAAGTTGTCCACGCTCGTCTGGAGGTAGCGGACCGTCGTGCGCGCCGCCAGCACGTCGACGTAGGCCGCGTGGAGGAGGTCGACCTCCAGCCGGACGGCGTCCTGGTACTGGGCGCAGAGGACCTCCTTGTTCGACCGCGCCAGCCGGGTCCGGGCGCGGATCTTGCCGTTGAGGTCGAAGGGCTGGATGACCGAGACGGCATAGGCGTTCGAGCCGGGACGCTGCGGCGAGTAGCTGCCGTAGGGGATACCGTCGGCGCTGCCGATGATCAGGGGGTTGCCCCACAGGCTGGCGGTGAGGATGTCCGCCTCTGCCTTGGGGAGTTCCTGAAACTTGACGGCCAGGTCGGGGTTGGCCCGGACGAGTTGGTAGATGGCCTGCTCCAGGGTCAGGCCGTTCGGTGGGCCCTCATCTTCGGCGGCGGGCAGCGTCAGCGGCCCGTACAAGGGAACCTCCGGTCGGGCGGGGGTGGGGATGGCAGGCGGGAGGATACCCGGCCGCCGGTCGGCCGAGATGTCCGCGCCCGGCTGCAACGCCTGAGAGGCACCCTGCAGGATGTCCAGCGGTTGCTGCCCGGGCAGCGCCTCGCCGAGGCGGGCCTCGTCAGCCCCCGCGATTCGTGCGAAGGGGCGCTCCACCGCCCCGTGGACCACGCCCAGGTGGTTGCCGGCCTGCTCCCGAGACCGCCGGCCCTCAGCGATGATGGTCGCGATATCGTCGGCCAGGGCGGCCGTCCCCTGACCACGGGCGCGGCTCTCCCCGAGGCCCAGCCCCAAGGCGAGTATCAGGCCCCCCGAAAGTAATCGACGTCCCACGGCGACAGCCTCCTTCCTGGCGGTTTCGGCATCGCGCATCCTTGCGACGACGCCCATTTTCCCACTTCCTCTATCGGCCCTATCTTCGCATAGCGCTGAATTGATCCCGGGAATTGGCGCATGCCAGCGGATCAACCCCGTAGGAACGTCATACCCCAACCGCCTCGCCCGGCACCGCAACCGCGCCGTTCGACTCGTGGTGGGTATCCTCCAGGCCCTCGTCCTCCCGCTCCGGCCCCTTGCCGAAGAGGAGGTACATCACCGGGAGTGCGAGCATGGTCAGGAACGTGTCGCAGACCATCCCGAAGACGACGACGGTGGCCAGCGGCCTCTGGACCTCGGCCCCGATGCCCGTCGCGAGCATCATGGGGACGAAGCCGAGCGCCGCGACGGTGCCCGTCATGAGGACCGGCCGGAGCCGGGCGAGGCGAGCTGCTTCGATGGCCTCGCGCTTGGGCAGGCCTTGGGCCATCTTGTCGCGGATGTAGCTGACGAGAATGAGCCCTTCGAGCATCGACGCTCCGGCCAGCACCACGAACCCGACCCCCGCCGAGATGGTGAACGGCAGGTCCATGACCCACAGGCCCAGGACGCCGCCGACCCGGGCGAAGAGGACGCCGCTGAAGATCATCAGCGCGTCGCGGAAGGAGTGGAAGGTGAGATACAGCAGGCTCAGGATGAGCGCCAGTGCCAGCGGCACGACGATCAGCAGCCGCCGCTCGGCGCGTTCCAGGTGCTCGAACTGGCCGCCCCACTCGATGTGATAGCCGGTGTCCAGCTTCACCCCGGCGTTGACGCGGGCCTGGGCCTCCTGGACGAACGAGCCCAGGTCGCGGCCGCGAACGTTGGACTGGACGACGATCCGCCGCTGGCCCCACTCGCGCTGGATGGTGGACGGCCCGGTGACCTCCTCCAGGCGGGCCAGCTGGGTGAGCGGGAGCCGCTGCCCGGAAGCGGTCGCGACGAGGACCTGACCTAACGCGGCGGGATTCTTGCGATAGTCCTCGGAGAGCCTGACCACGAGCGGGAAGCGCATCCCGGGCTCGAGGACCTCGCCGACGGGGAGGGCGCCCGCGGCCTTCACGGCGTCGAGCACCTGGCGGGCGGAGACGCCGTAGCGGGAGAGGGCCTGCCAGTCGACCGCCACGCGGAGCACCGGCTGGCCGGTGATCTGCTCGAGGCTCACGTCCGCGGCGCCCGGGATCTGGAGCATGATCCGCAGGATGTCCTCGCCCTTCTCCTTGAGGACGGCCAGGTCGTCGCCGTAGAGCATGATCCCGAGGTCGGCGCGGATGCCCGAGACCATCTCGTTGATCCGCATCTCGATCGGCTGCGTGTACGCTGCCCGCATCCCGGGGAGCTTCTCGGTCAGCTCGGACATCTCCTTCACCAGCTCGTCCTGGCTCTTGGCCTTCGTCCAGCCGCCCTCGGGCTTCTGCGTGAAGTAGCGCCACCAGACGGCCGGGCCGCTCAAGAGCGGCGGCCTCGGGATCGGGTAGCGGCCCTCTCGGGGTTTGAGCGTGATGAAGATGTCGCCGACCTCCAGGCCCATCGGGTCGGTCGCCACCTCCGGCGTGCCGACCCGGCTCCAGATGTTCTCGATCTCGTCGGGGAACTCACGCTTGAGCATCCGCTCGATCCGGGTGCCGTAGCGCAGCGACTCCTCCAGGCTCACCCCGGCGAGCCGCACCGTGTTGATCACGATCGTCCCCTCGTTCAGACGGGGGACGAACTCGGAGCCGAGCGACAGGCCGAGGATGGTGGTCGCCACCGTGATGGCGCCGACGAAGACGAGGGTCGGCCAGGGGAAACGGAGCCCGAGCCTCAGGATCGGTTGGAACAGCATGTGCGCCAGCCGGTCGACGAGAGTCTCCTTCTCGGAGATCTTCCGGGGCAGCGCGAAGGAGGCGAGGACCGGCATGAGCGTGAGCGACAGCACCATCGATCCGGCCAGCGCGAAGACGACGGTGAGCGCCATCGGCCGGAAGAGCTTGCCCTCGATCCCCTCGAGGGTCAGGATCGGCAGGTAGACGATCATGATGATGAGCTCGCCGAACATGGTCGGCTTGCGGACCTCCACCGCCGCATCGCGGATGATGGCCAGCTTCTTGCGGCCCGACCCGTCATGCGCGATGTGGCGCACGCAGTTCTCGACCATGACGACCGAGCTGTCGACGACCAGGCCGAAATCGATGGCGCCGAGGCTCATGAGGCTCCCCGCGATGCCGATCCGCTCCATCATCGTGACGGCGAACAGCATCGAGAGCGGGATGGCCGAGGCCACGATCAGCCCGGCGCGAAAGTTCCCTAGGAAGGCGAAGAGCACGGCGATGACGAGGATGGCGCCCTCGAAGAGGTTCTTCTCGACGGTGTGGAGCACTTGGTCGACGAGGTGGGTCCGCTCGTAGACCTCGGTGATCTCCACCCCCTTGGGCATGGCGGAGCGGACGTCCTCCATCGCCGCGTCGAGGCCCATGGTGACCTCGCGCGAGTTCTCGCCCATCCGCATGAAGGCCAGCCCAAGCACCGCCTCGCCCCGGCCCTCGGCGGTCACCCCGCCGCGGCGGATCACGTGGCCGACCGCCACCTCGGCCACGTCGCGGACGCGGATCGGCACCCCGTTATGGGCGGCGATGACGACCCCGGCGATGGCCTCCGTCGAGGCCACCCTCCCCACCCCCTGGACCAGGCTCGCCTCCCCGGCCTCGGTGACGTAGCCGCCGCCCACGTTGGCGTTGTTCTCGCGGAGCGCGAGGGTCACGTCGTCGAGCGTGAGCTTGTACTTGGCGAGCTTCGCCGGGTCGACCCGGGCCTCGAACTGCTTGGCCTTCCCGCCCCAGGCGTTGATCTCGGCCACGCCCGGCACGCGCCTGAGACGCGGCCGGATGACCCAGTCCTGGAACGTCCGCAGCTCGGTGAGGCCGACCTTCGGGTCGCTGCTGGTGAGCAGGTAGTGGTAGATCTCGCCGAGGCCGGTCGCGACCGGGCCCATCTCGGGACTGGCGATCCCCTCCGGGAGCTGCGCCTCGCCGAGCCGCTCGTTCACCTGCTGGCGGGCGAAGTAGATGTCGGTGCCGTCCTCGAACGTGGCGACGACCTGGGAGAGCCCGAACTTGGAGATCGAACGGACCTGCTCGAGGCCCTTGAGGCCGCCCAAGGCCATCTCGACCGGGAAGGTGATCTGCCGCTCGACCTCCTCCGGCCCGAGTTCCGGGGCCACCGTGTTGATCTGGATCTGGACCGGGGTCGTGTCGGGGAAGGCGTCGAGCGGCAGGCGGCCGGCCGCCCGGACCCCCAGCACGATGAGAATCCCCGCCAATAGCAGGATGATGAAGCGGTTCTTCAGGCTGAAGCCGATGAGCGCGTTGAGCATGGAAGCCCTCCTTCGGGCCGGTCAGTCGTCGGTGCAGCCCGCACCGAGGGCGTCCTTCATGGTCTCGGTCTTCAGGAAGAAGGCCCCGGTGGTGACGACCCGCTGGCCGGCCGCGAGCCCGGCGGCCACCTCGAGCCGGTCGCCGCGGGCGGCGGGCCGGACCCGGACCCGTTGCGGGCGGTAGGTCCCGTCGTCCAGGGCCAGGAACACCAAGTGGTCCTTGTAGCGGCGCTGAACCGCCTCCCGCGGGACGACCACCGCCTCGTGCTCCGCGCCGACCTGGACTTCGGCCCGGCCGAACTGGTTCGCCCGGAGCCGCCCGTCGGGATTGGCCAGCTCCGCCCGGACCTTGGTGGTGCGGGTGGTTGGGTCCACCTCGGTCCCGACCCAGGTCACCTTGCCCGCGAAGGCGGGAGCCGTCGCGTCCGGGTTCGCGCCCGAGATGGCGAAGGTCACCGCCTGGCCAGCCTTCACCGCGTCGATGTCGGCCTCGTAGACGTCGATCCACAGCCACATGGAGCGGGTGTCGGCGAGGGCGTAGATCTGGGTGGTCGGCTCGACCGCCTCCCCGGGCACGGCCTCCAAGGCCACGATGGTGCCGCCGATCGGTGCGGTGATCTCCAGCAGGCTCGAAGTGTCCTGGGACTTGGCGAGCCGGGCCAGGGCCGCGTCGTCGAAGCGCAGGTTCTTGAGCCGTTGCGCCGCCTCGCGCGAGGTAGCCTGTGCCTCGGCGAGCGCCGTACGCGACTCGAGCTCCTGCCGGGCGGCCACCGAGCCGGTGGCGGCGAGGCCCTTGGTCCGGTCATAAGTCGCCTGGGCGAGCTCGACCGTGGCCCGGGCGGAGAGATAGCGGGCCTTTGCCGCGCCCACCTCGGCCGAGTCGACCACCGCGAGGACCTCGCCCTTGCGGACCGCATCACCGAGGTCGGCCTTCACCTCGCTGAGGAAGCCGGAGACGCGCGGCCGGATCTCCGCGTAGCGGCGCGCGTCGTAGGCCGCCTCGGCATTGGCCCGGAGGGTGGGGGCCCGCTTCTCCGTCGTGGCGGGGGCGGTCTCGAGACCGATGTCCTTGGCCATCTCGGGCGAGGCGAGCTTCACGTCGGGCACCTCGCCCGGTGCAGCCGAAGCCTCGGGGTTCACGCCGCATTTGAAGCAGAAATCCCGCGGAAGCCCGTGTCCCTTCGGGCACATTGTGATGTCGTATTTCTCCTTGAGCTCCGGGTGGCAGAGCGTGCAGATGTCCTCGGGGATGTTGCCGTGCTCCTTGCAGAGCATCAGGCTCGATTTCAGCTCCTTGTGGCACAGCGTGCAGAACTTCTCCGGGACCCCGTGCTCCTTGCACTGAAGGGCGGTCTCCGTCGATGAGGCGGCCCCTCGTGGGCGCGCCCAAGCGGGCATGAGGTCGGGGCGGAATGCGGCCACGGCAAGGCCGATGAAGGCCAAGCCGACCAGGACGGCTGCGGAGCCGATGAAAATGCGTTTCACAGGTTGGTCCTTCCACATGAGGAGATGCAGGGCGCAATATCCCCAGGTCCGGGTAGACCCGAGGCGGATGTAGGTCGGTTGTGGCGTACGGCCCGAGAAATGGGCCAGAGCCGGGACCGCGCAGAGCGCGTGGCGCTACTGTGGGCCCGGCGGGGAGGGAGACGAGATTAGAAGCGGAAGTTCTGGAGGAACGCGCGCACCGACAGGGCGTCGCCGAGAGCGGCGAGCCCGGTGGGGGTTCCTTCGGCGGTGAGGTGCTGCGAGAGGGAGGTGAGCGGCGTGGAGAGGGCGGTGGCGTGGAACCAGCCATCCAAGAACGGGATGGCCATCGGCGAAGGCAAGTCGGTGGCTCGGAGTTCCCCAGTCTGGACAGCTCCGCCGCAGACGCAGCTTACCCCGTCATCGGGGCAGGACGGGGGGATGTGGGAATCGTCGTCCAAATCGTTCGCCCCGCCGGTCAGCTCATGGGAGCACCCGGGCTCGATCGTCCGGCAAAGGAGCGGACAAGCGAGGAGGAGACCGACCAGGAATAGACTGACGAAACTCCGCACCGTGGTCCGCCTGTCGATCGAGAGACAATACCCTAGTCTCTAATAATAGGGTTCTGGGCCTTCAGGTCAAGCAATCATCGCCGACGCCGCTATGCCTTTGGGTTGAAACAGCTCGGCCTATTATCCTAATCGGATGGCGTGGAACAATTCTGAAGGCCGAATGGGATTCGGCCCATTTCTCTGCGTGTCGCCCTGTCGAAGATTATTCACGTTGTGATGTTGAGCGAGACACCCACATAGGCCATCACGCCTCAAAATATGCCGAATTGACGCACTTTCCCCCGGTCCCGGGTGACGTCTTCTCGGAACGTCCGAGCGCCGGCGGGGTGCTCGTGCGGCAAGGTGCCACGCAACTCGGCGGCGGTCGGGCGGTCTACCGAAATGGCTCCCGGCGGGGAGAGTGCCTCCGCCCGGGACACGGGACGGCCCGGCTCGGTTCCGGCCTCGGATTGGGGGACCGCATCCGCCGCGGCACGGCGGCGGATGCGTGCGCTGACCGGCTCCTCGGCCGTCGCGGCTCGGCGTGTACCGGCCCGTTGCGGCGTGGCTTCGATGGCGTGGGCGGCCTTGAGCGCGTTGATCCGCCCCGCAAGCTCGTGGACCGGCGGGGGTGGGATCGCCCCGGGCTCGGGGGCCGTGTCGGAGAGCCCGGCCTTCAGTCGGTCGCGTAATGCGGTCAGCTCCCCGAGATAGGCATCGTGGGGGAACGGCACCCCCAAGCGTGCCTCGTAGTCCCGGAGCTGGCCCTGTGCGATGTCGAGATCTTGTCGAGTGGCGGCACACCGGTCCTCGTAGGTGCCAGCGAGGCGGTCGAGGGCGTTCAGCACGGCCCGAGGCCCGCGGTGATCGCGGGACAGCATGCCGTGCCGGGTTGCCGCTCCTTCCAGGAAAACCTCGGCGGCGTCGTTGCCGTGCAGCACGACGCCGAACCGGAGCCCGCGATAGGTCCCGAGCGGGAACCGCCTGGTCTCGCGAACCCGCTCCGGCAGGGCGTCCAGGCGGCCGGCGAGGGTCTCAAGCTCGGACTCCCGGCGGCAGTCCCTGCCGCCGATGACCAACGGGTCGCTGGCATGGTCGGTGACGGTCTTCAGGTCGCTTCCCAGATCGTTCAGGCGTCGGGACAGTGTCTCGATGGAGCCGGGCAGCTCGCGCAAGCTCCGTCGCGCGAGATATTGCTCGTCGGCGTGGTTCCTCCTGAGGACGGCGAGCCGCTGCAATTCGGCGTCGGCCTCGGCCAGGGTCAGGACGGCGGGGTTGCCGGAGGCGATCGCCTTGACCTCGGCGTAGGAAAGCTCCTGGCCGCCGATGTCCTCGGCGCGGCGGACGGCCGCCTCGCCGGTCATGATCTGGGAGATGAATCGGGCCTTCGTCTCCAGCGCCTGCCACATATAGGCGTCGAACGAGCCCTCGGTGACGTAGCGATAGATCGCGACCTCCTCGTTGGCGTTCCCCTGACGGAGGATGCGGCCCTCGCGCTGCTCGACCTCGGCCGGCTTCCAGGGGGCGTCGAGATGGTGCAGGGCCGCCAGCCGTTTCTGGACGTTGGTGCCGGTGCCCATCTTTTGGGTGCTGCCGATCAGCACGCGCACCGAGCCGTTCCTGACCTTCTCGAAGAGGGCCTGCTTCTTGGCGTCGGAGTCGGCGTCGCCGACGACGGCGATCTGCTCGCGCGGGATGCCGCGGGCGGCGAGCTTGGCCGCGATCTCGTCATAGGCCGAATAGCCCCAGGCGGTGGGGTGGACGCCCATGTCGCAGAAGACCATCTGCGTGCCGCGTGTGGCGGCGGTCCGGGTCCAGATGTCGGCGACGCGGCCCGCCAGGGCGTTGACCTTCGAGCCGGCGAAATCCTCGGCCGTGGACGAGAGCATGCGGGCGTCGAGGGCCAGCTTGCGGCCGTCGGTGGTGATGGCCAGGGCGTTGTCCTCGCGGGGATCGACCTTCTCCGTCCGCAGGCGGTCGTAGCGGGCGACCAGGGCTTGCTGGAGCGCCCGTTGTTCCTCCGACATCGGGCAGGCGACGACGATCGGCTTGCCGGTCTCCAGCCTCGGGCGGGGAAGGTCCAGCATCTCGGCCGTCTGCACGTCGGAGAAGGCGCGGAACATCTGCTGGAGTTCGGGCAGGTTGGTGAACCGCGCGAACCGGCTCCGCGGCCGGAGGCTGGCCCCGTCCGGGGAAATTTCCATCGTGTCGATCACCTCGCCGAAGGTGGCGGCCCAGCCGTCGAAATGCTCGATGCCGCGGCTCGCGAGCCCCTCGGGGTCGAGGAAGCGTTGCATCGTGTACAGCTCGACCATCGTGTTGCTGATCGGCGTGCCCGTGGCGAAGGTGACGCCGTGGCCGGGGTGCCGCTCGCCCAGGTAGCGGGCCTTCATGTAGAGGTCGAAGGCGCGTTCGCTGCCGCCGGTCTGGATGCCGGCCACCCGTTCCATCTTGGTCGGCGTCTCCAGGTTCTTGAAATAATGGGCCTCGTCGATGAAGACGTGGTCGACGCCCAGCTCGTCGAAAACCAGGCCGGCGTCCTTCTTGTCTTCGGCGAGCAGGTCTTTCAGCCGTTCCTCGCGGCGGGCCTTCTGCTTCTCGATCGTCTTGATGATGTTGCGATTGCCGCGGCCGGTGTCGGCGGCGACCCCGTCGCGGAGCAACTGGTCATACTCTTTGATTTGCTCGCGCAGGAACCGCTCCTGGTAGCCGCCGGACATCCCGATCCGCTCGAAGCTCGAATGGGTGACGACAATGCCGTCCCATTCACCGCTGGCGATCTTGGCGGTGAGCATCTTGCGGCGCTCGCGCGTCAGGTCCTCCTTGGCGGCCACCAGCAATTTGGCGTTGGGATAGAGTTGCATGAACTCGCGGGTAAACTGCTCCAGCATGTGGTTGGGCACCACGTACATCGGCTTCTTGACCAGCCCGGCCTGCTTCATCTTCATGCCGGTGGCGGCCATCGTGAAGGTCTTGCCCGCGCCGACGGCGTGCGCCAACAGGGTGTTGCCACCGCTCATTCCTCGCCAGACGGCGTCCTTCTGGTGCGGGTTCAGCGTGATGCCCCGGCTCATGCCGGGGAAGTCGAGATGCGAGCCGTCGAACAGGCGGGGCCGCAGATTGTTGTAGGTGTCGTTGTAGACCCGGACCAGCCGCTCGGTGCGCTCGGGCCCCTCGAAGACCCACGTCTTGAACCGCTCCTTGATGAGCTTCTGCTTCTCGCGGGCGGCGAGCGTCGCCTCCTGGTTGACGACGCGCTCCTCGCGCTCGCCGTTGTGGACGACATCGTAGATGATCGGGGATTTCATGTTGAGGGCCAATTCCAGCAACCCGACGCCGTTGGCCCTCGGGGTCCCGTAATCGGCGGTGGCGGCGACCGACGCCTCGGCGGCGTGGTCGGCGTCGACGCTCCACGTCGCATCCTTCTTGAGGTGGCCGATCTGGATGGCGGACGGGGCGACGCGGAAGAGGTCCGCGGCGAAGGCCCGGATGTCGCTCGCTGGTATCCACGGTGCCCCCAGGCCGGCGTCGATGTCGCCGGGCAGCACGTCCTCGGGCTGGACCAGTCGGAGCGCCTCGGCGTTCCTCGCATGCCCCTGACCAGCCCTTTCGGCGGCGGCGAGCTTGGCGCGGACGTCGCCGGAAAGATACGCATCGGCGGTCTGCCACGCCTTCGTCTCGGGGTCGTGGTAGACGAGGTCGCCCAGTTCGGCGACGACCCGCTCCTCGGGCTTGCCGTAGAGCGTGGCGATGAAGGGCACGTCCACGACGCCGCGTCGATCGAGGCTGACCAGCAACCCTTCCTCGGCGCTGGCGACCGACGTGACCGGTGGCGCCTTGCCCACCACGTCTTTGAGCAGGATGGGGGCCTTCGTCGCCCGCCCGGTCATCTCGTCGTATTCTTCGAGCGCCATCACCAGCATGGCGTCCGGGTCCTCGCGGAACTTCACGAGGTTGGGCATGCGGCGGATGATCGAGCCCTGCTTGGTTTCAGTGAACGTCGTCTTGTTGATTGGTCCGTGCGCGGCCACGAATCGGTCATAGGCGCGGTTCAGCGTGCGACGGGCGTCGGCGCGATTCGCCTCGGGCCAGCCCTCGTTCTGCGATTGCAGGACGCGGCGGGCGAGGTCGCGCAGCTCGATCAGGCTGCCGATCTTCCGGGCACCCGGGGTGCCGTCGGCCTTGAGCAGGGTCCCGCAATAGGTCACGGGCGCGGACCGGCCTTCCTCCATCTGGCAGATGGTGCGGTCGTCCGCGACGAAGAAGCTGCCCTCGGTGACGTGCCGCTCGGGCGGCGGGGGTATGAAGACGGGTGGCGGCTTGGGCAGGGTGGCGGCGGACCGAGTCGGGTCCGCCCTCGGCAAGCGTTCGACGGCGGCCCGTAGCTGCGAGGCCAGGTCGCCGCTGCCGACGACGCTGTAGCCAGACTCCCCGCCGTAGAGACGGTCCTTGCGGCTCCAGGTGCCCAGGACCATCTCGGGATGGTTGTGGAAATAGCGGTTGATCGGATTCTCGACACCCTCGATCGCCAGCGGCGCGACGCCCAGCCAGTCGGGATCGGCGTGGTTCGGCGTCTGGCCGGGGCCTCGCTTGCGCAGGAAGACGATGTCGGTGACGACGGACGTGCCCTCGCGTTTGAAGGCATCGGAAGGCAGTCGGATCGCGCCCAGGAAATCCGCCTTGGCCGCGAGGTGTTCGCGGATGGCGGCGTTCTGCTTGTCGAGCGTGAAATGCGTGGTCACCAGGGCCATCACCCCGCCGGGCTTCAACGCGTCGAGCGACTTGGCGAAGAAGAAATCGTGCAGGGCGAGCTTCTGACCCCGGTAGTCGAGACGCACGTCGGCGAACGGCACGTTGCCGATCACCGCGTCGAGGCAGGCATCGGGCAGCCTCGTGTCGCGAAAATTCTCGATGCGGATGTCGTGTTCGGGGTGCAGGGCGCGGGCGATCCGGCCGGAGATGGAGTCCATCTCGACACCGAGGAAGCGCATCCCCTCGGCGGCCTGGCCCAGGAAGTTGCCCGTGCCGCATCCGGGTTCGAGGACGGTCGCGTCCCGCGGGACGCCGAGGCGTTCCAGCCCCTCGTGCATGGCCGCGATGACGGTCGGGGACGTGTAGAAGGCGTTGAAAGTAGTTCGCTTGGCACTCTGATATTCCTCCGGGGACAGCAACCCTTTCAGCTCCTCGCCGAGGACCTGCCAGCCGGCGTCCTTGAAGCGCCCCGAGACCGGATCGGGGAAGAGCGACAACGCCACCGCGCCGAACCCGCCGAAGCGGGCGAGCGCCGTTCGATCCTGGGGCGTGGCGGGCCGCCGGTCGTGTTCGATGGTCTGGAGGATGCGGATCGCCGCGAGGATGTCGCGGGCCTTGGCCTTCTCGCCGCTGGCGACGCCGGGTGGGCCATAGGCCGCTCGGCCTCGATCGCCCCGCTGCTCGACCGGCGGCGTCGGCGGATCGGCTCGCAGAGGGGGAGTGGTTCCGGCGGCTAGAGTATCCGGCGAACGGGGTGCCGTCGAGCCTCGCCCGTTCGATATGTCGCCGAAGGAGAGGCGGCCCTGTGCAGCAGCAGGTCTTGCCCGCGTGCCGTTCAGGCGGGCGGCGTGTGACGGCAGAGGAAGACCATCGCCGCGTCCAAGGACTGCGGCTCGTCCTCGTCCTCCTTCGAGTCGCTCGACAAACGCTCCTGGATCTCCCGGAGCGCGAATTCCAGGGCCTCGCCGGAGACCTGGCTCCGATCGCTCCCCGGGCGCCTCTGCCCGATCCGCTCCATCCAGGACTCGTGGCTGGCCTTCAAGGCGAGGGCGTATTGGTCCAGGGCCCAGAGGAGCGTCTTGCGGGCCTGGAGCTGGTCGTGCAATTCCGGGTGCTCCTGGAGGAGTCCGAGGATGATCGTCTTGTACTGCATGGGGATCTCCCGGCGGGTCTGGGTTACGGTCAGCCTGAAGCGTCGCGGTCGTGTCGGAGTCCGATGCGAACCCCGGCAGGAACGGCGTCCCGGGAGGGCGTCGCGGTCTCATCGACACGATGCGCCTGCCCGCTCGCTCTTTGCTCCGTGGTAATGGATACGGGACATTCGCGCAACCGGCAATCGGTCGGCGACAGGGCCGGCGGGAGGGCGGCTCATCCGGGACCGGTCCGCTCGCTACCGGCCACGGCCCTGGCCCTTGTCTTTGTCGGCGTCGTATTTCTTGTTGAGGTCGCGCAGGAGCATGTGCCCGGAACTCGTCAGCGATGCCAGGGCCATCGCGACCATGCTCACCATCGCCACGGTCTGGAAGACCTGCGAGCCGGACTCCTTCGACATCGCCATCGATTCCTTGGCGATCGTGAGTGCGTTGGGGTGTGGGGACATGACGGACATGGGTCGAAACGTAGAAGGGAATTTGCATCCAGTCAACAACACGATTCATGAAAATCGCCGTTAATCGATTGTAGGTGCTCGATATCTTTAATGGTTTCCATGTCAGCCGACCAACTAACCCGCCGCAGGATTCCACCCGTATTGATTGCGTTTCCACGGTGAAAAAACCCGCCTAGCGGATGCTAGGGGAGACGCCTGATAAAAATCTTGCTCCCTCTGACACCGCGAAAACCGACCCGAGCATCGGCCGGATTTTTCGCCTCGCCGGATGGGCAGGCGGAGGCCGGCCGTCCCGCCCTGGGACGGCGTGCGGACTCGCAAAAGGGTTAACGGTTCTTGGCGGCGAGGGCCTCTTCATAGAATCGGTAGGCTCGTAGCCGGGTGGCTTCGACATCGGGAGGCCCCCCTTGCTCGATCGCCTGTTCGACGAATGCGGCCAGCGCGCATCCGAGGAACAGGTCGTCGAGGAGGTCGTCGAGATCGGCGGTCATCGGTGATGTCCCGTGGGGTTGGTGGCCTTGCCCGTATAGGGCCGTCCGGTGATGCGGGCAACGATTTCCTCGGCATGGCCGAGGTCCTCGAAGTCACCGATGGCGTGGACGCCCTCGCCTGCGACATGGCCATAGACCGTCCAGAAATCCGCCTCGTGGGGCTCGCAAGGCTCGACGAAGGACAGGCCCGGCTCCTCAGCATCGAGATAGCGACGGCAGGGTTGGATCTCGTAGCCGTCGAACCGCTTCGGCAGGTCGGGGGCCTGCCTCATCCGCGGCTCCGGGGCGGCGAGGCCCGCCTCGTAGGCGGCCTTGAGCGCCGCCAGGACGGACCAGACGGCCACGTCGTGGAAGTCGAGGGCGTCGCTCATGCGGGTCGCGAGCGTCGGGATGCCGAAATGCTCGCGTGCGATGTCGGCGAAGAGTTGGTCGAGTAGCTTCATGGTGAGATTCCTTTCTCGGTTGGTGATTACGGGCGTTCGAAGATCATGCAGACGTCGTGCAGGCCGGGGATGAAGCTGGTCCGGTAGACCTTCTTCGAGCTGCTCGCCCCGTGGCTGAAGCGGATGATGTCGGTGCAATGCTGGACGAGCCCGGCCTCGAAGGCGAGTCGCTTCGTGTGATAGACCAGCGGGACGAACCCGGCCCCGCGGTCCGAGTAATCGCCCATCAGGACGGCCAGCTTCCCGGCGGGTTTCAGCGACCGGGCGCAGTTGCGGAGGAACTGTCGGTAGCGTCGCAGGAATTCCTCCAGCGTCGGCGTGCGCGACAGGTCGCGGGGATCGTCGGCATAGAGTTTCTGGCGCCAGTAAGGAGGATGGGCCCAGATGAAGTCAAAGGTCTCGGCGTCGCCGAAGCCCTTCGGGTCACAGGCGTCGATGCCCTGGTGGATGTCCCAGGAGATGCAGGGGATGTCCATCTCCTCGCAGACGTCCCGGCAGGTGCCGCTGCCGGTCATCGGGTCGAAGACCAGCCCCGGTTGGAAGTAGAGGAGCAGGTCCTTGATGAGGCGGCCCCCGCAATTGCCGGGATAGGCTCGGTCGCCGTACTCGCCAGTCCGGTGGAAATGGTAGAGGCTGGTCAGGTGCGGCACCGGGCTCGCGGTGACGGGCGCCAGGGGAAGGCGTGCATAGACGGGCTTGCCGGGCTCGTCGTGCTTGGCGGGGGCGGGCCGATTGTGTCGGGCCGCATAGAACGGATTGATCGGTGCGGTGTGAGAGGTCATGGTGCGATTCCTTTCGGTGGTTGGTGGGCGGGCGCTCCAGCCCGCCCGGTTTGAGCATTAGTCTTTCTTCTCGGTGGCGACGCGGAGCGTGATCCGGCCGTCCAGCGGCACCGCTTCGAGCTGGATGTTGAAGCCCTTGCCATCGGTATGGGGCCACACGCTGCCGACGCGGGTCCAGATGCCTTTCTTCCCCTCGCGGTCGCGGACCTGGTAGGCGATGTGGCTCGGGGCCTTCGATGCGGATTCGTTCTTCGTGGTGTCGGACATGATCGGGTCTCCTTCTCTTCGTGTTTCCGGCTGCGACCATCGCGGCCTGATGGCAGGCGAAAGAAACCCGCCACAGTCCGGGGCTTCGCGCGAAGCTTCCGGGCAAGCGGAAAATTGGGGGCGACCTCCAGGGGGAACCGATTTTCCGCTTGCCCGGCCCGGCGGCGGGTTTACGCGTGACATGACAAAGGCCGTGTGTCGGGACGGGCACAAGGACAGGTAAGACCATCTCGGCCGGCCTCCGCAAATCTGCCGAATCGAGAGGCCGCCTCGATCGTTCGGCGATCGGGTGCCGTGGTGAGGATTGCGCCGAAGGCCGGTCGGCATGGGGCAGGTGACGGTGACGGGGGAGCACCGGAAGCGGGGCTGTGCCGGGCGTGAAATCCCGTGTAACTACAGAATGACTACATATGGTAATTGACCGGCGGTACGGCCTCCATATAATCCCGCATGCTTCGCATTCATACCATCATCTCGGCGGCGGCGGCCAAGTCCTACTACACCCAGGCGTCCGACTATTACTCGGAAGGCTCCGAGCTGGTCGGCCAGTGGGGCGGCAAGCTCGCCCAGATGATGGGCCTCTCCGGCACCGTCGATCGCGAGAGTTTCGAGCGGCTCGTGGATGGCCTACACCCGCGGACGGGTAAGGAACTCAAGCCCCGGCGGAAGGACGACCAGCGGGTCGGCATCGATTGCGTCTGGTCGGGGCCGAAGAGCTATAGCGTGCTCGAAGCGATGACCGGCGACGAAGATTTGCGGCGGGTCTTCCGCGAGGCGAAGCGCGAGACCCAGGAGGAGATGCAGGAGGACGTGGCCACGCGCGTGCGCAAGGGCGGGGCGGACGAGGACCGCCGGACCGGCAACATGCTCTGGGCCGATTACGAGCACGGCACGGCCAGGGCGGTCAAGGGCCACGTGCCCGACATGCACCGTCACACCCACAGCGTCTGCATGAACCTGACCTACGACCCGGTCGAGCGACGGCTCAAGGCCGCCCAGTTCGGGGACCTCAAGCGTGACGCGCCCTATTGGGAGGCGGCGTTCGAGGCCCGGCTGGCGCACAAGCTGGAGGGCCTGGGCTACGCCATCGACCGGCGGGGCGGCAAGGAGTGGGAGATCGCCGGGGTGCCGCAATCGGTGCTCGACAAGTTCAGCAAGCGCACTGATGAGATCGAGACGGAGGCCGAGCGGCTGGGGATCACCGATGCCGACCGCAAGGGCGAGTTGGGGGCCAGGACGCGGCATGCTAAAGGAAAAGGGCTCACGCCCCAGCAGCTTCGACAGGAATGGGACCGTCAGTTGACCGATCCCGAGCGGCAGGCGTTGGGGGCGGTGCATCGTCGCGAGATCGTTCGCGGGCCCCGCGTGACGGCTTCGGACGCCGTTGCCTATGCGATCCGGCATTGCTTCGAGCGGGAATCGGTGGTGCCGGAGCGCGAGCTGAAGCGCGTCGCCCTCCTCCACGGCCTTGGGAGTCTCACGCCGGAGCAGGTCGCGGCCGAGCTGCCCCGTCAGGGGGTAATCGCCCGCGAGAAGGAGGGCCGCATGATGGCGACCACGAAGGCCGTCCTCGCGGAGGAACGCTTCATCACCGGCTTCGCCCTGTCGGGTCGCGCGACGATGCGCGCGGCCGGCGTGCCCGAGGGGCTGCCACGCGGCGTCCTCGACGACGATCAGTGGCGAGCCGTGCGCGGCCTGCTCGGGTCGCACGACCGGGTCAACCTGGTCGACTCGGCGGCGGGCACCGGCAAGAGCACGATGCTCAAAGCCTATGACGACGGGATGCGGCGGGCCGGAGGCAAGGTCACGTATCTGGCGACCACGACGCAAGCCGTGGACGTGCTCCGCCGCGACGGGTTCGAGGCGGAGACCGTCGCCAAGTTCCTGGTCAGCGATAAGATGCAGGAGGCGGTCCGGGGGGGCCGCGTCGTCGTTGATGAGGCCAGCATGATGGGCCATAGCGACGCCTTACGGCTGTTCCAGACGGCCAAGGCGTGCAACCTCCGCCTCGACCTGCTAGGGGATTCGGGCCAGCACGGATCGGTCGCGCGCGGGGCCTTGATGCGAGTGTTGCGCGAGCATGGCGGGATCGAGCCGTTCCGCCTCGCCCAGATCAAGCGCCAGGAGAGCGGCCCCTACCGGGCGGCCGTCAAGCTCCTTTCGGAAGGCAAGACCCTTGAAGGCTTCGACCGGCTCGACGCGATCGGCTGGGTGAAGCAGATGCCCGAAGGGGAGCGCGATCAGGCCATCGCCTCGGACTATCTGCAAGCCCTCGACGGCTGCAAAAAATGGGACGAGGTCCTCGTGGTGAGCCCGACGCACGCCGAGGGCGAACGGATCACCGACCACATCCGGCAGGCGCTCCGGCAGGAGGGGCGGCTCGGGCAGGAAGAGCGGGAATTCTCGCGGCTGGTTCCCGCGAATCTGACGGAGGCGCAGCGGGGCGACGCGCGAAACTATCGGCCCGGCCAGGTGGACGTGCTCCAGTTCCACCAGAATGGCAAGGGGTTCAAGACGGGGCAACGGGTCGTCGTCGCCGAGGCAAACCCATCGGCCCTGCCGGTCGATCAGGCCGCGAAATTTCAAGCCTACCGGACGACCGCGCTCAAGCTCGCCGAGGGTGACGTGATCCGATTTACCTCGGGTGGCAAGACGGCGGACGGCAAGCATCAGATCCGCAACGGCTCGGCCTACAAGGTCACGGGCTTCGCCCCCTCGGGCGACATCCGGCTGGAGAACGGCTGGACCGTGGCGAAGGATTTCGGGCATTTCCGCCACGGCTACGTGGAGACGTCGTTCGGCGCCCAGGGCAAGACGGTCCGCCGGGTCCTGATCGGCCAGGCGACGGAGTCGCTGCCCGCGTCCAACATGGAGCAGATCTACGTCTCCGCAAGCCGGGCCAAAGAGCAGCTTACGCTCTACACCGACGACAAGGCGGCCCTTCGCAAGGCCATCAAGCAAAGCTCGGCCAAGCTGGCGGCGGTCGACCTGCTGAACAAGGCGAGTCGTCGTACGTGGCGACAACTTCGGGTTGCGCAAGTGCAAAAGATGGCTATTCTTTCGCGCACGCGGGCAGGCTTCGCGACCGATGCGAAACATCGGCGTGACGCGGAAAGGCAGACGACCAGATGAACGAACGGCTTTTGAGCGAGCGGGTCACGCCCCAGTCGAGCATCCGCGCGTTGATCGACAACCCGCCCGGCAAGTCGGGCCGGGAATCGTGGGACGAGCCGGACGAAGCGGACGGCCTCGCCTCATTCTCGGCCGACGCATCGACCTACCAGGTCCATGCCCGGCCGGTGACCAAGATGTTGCCGTCGGTCCATTTCATCTTCAAGGACCGGACGATCCGCACCTGCCAATACACCCAGCTCGAAAGCGACAGCCGCTTCTCGACCCTGCCGGAAGGCAAGGGCAACCGCCTGGTGTTCCGCTTCGCGGGCTCGGTGGCCGTCCAGGTCGTGATCGAGGGCCGCAACCTCTGGAAGCTCTACGACTACCTGTCCCAGCACCGCATGGCCTGGGTGCATGAGCTGCCCGCGGAGAAGGATTTCGAGGGAGACGAAGCGCCGGTGGTTCACTCGATCGCGTTCGAGGCCGACGGGTCCGGGATCTGACGATTCAAAAAGTCCGCGAGCACGGCGTGCGAGCGCCGCTGCAAGAAAAGCACCCCCTCCGCTGCTCCACAATCCCGGCCAGTTCCGCATCGGAGGGGGTCTGGGGAGGGCCCCGCGGCCCCTCCCCTCCCCCGGACGTTCGGTCAGCTTTCTAACTTCGGCTGGAGCCCGTGCAAATAGTCCACGGCTTTCTGGGCGTAGGCGGCGGCCTGGAAGATGGCCCGCTTGTCTTCCTTCAGCACCTTCAGCCAGTGGTCGAGATAGCTGGCGTGGTCTTCGCGGGGTTCCGGCGTGATGCCCAGGTCGCAGGCCAGGAAAGCGGAGCCGATCTCGGCGACCAGCTCTTCCCTTGCGTAGCCCTCGTCGCCGAACGCCTTGCGGCCGAAGTCGCGATCCAGCCGGCCGGCGTGCTTAGTCCAGTGGGTCAGCTCGTGGGCGAGCGTGGCGCAATAGCTCTCGGCGTCTTGGAACGCCTCAAACAGGGGCATCTGGACGTAATCGGGCTCGCCGGCATAGTAGGCCCGGTTCCCGCCGTGGCGGATGTCGGCGCCGGTATTGGCGAAGAACAGGTCGGCCGCTTCGATGCGCTGCACGGGGTCGAGCTGCGGGGCGGCGGTCGCGTAGAAATGGGCCGGGAGCCCTTCGACCTGCTCGACGTTGAAGACGGTATAGCCCTTCATGAAGTAGATGTCGCGCTCGGCCTCCTCGCCGTCGTCGCCGGTCTCGGTCTTGGTGACGTGGTTGGCGTAGACGACCAGCGAGCCCTTGGCCCCTTTCCTGACGCAGGCCCCGAGTCCCTTGGCCTGGTTGAAGGTCATCCAGATGGGGGCGGCGAATCCCTGCGCCTGGGCGGACATCCAAAGCATCAGGACGTTGATGCCCTTGTAGGGTTCCCCCCCGACCCTGAGCGGGCGGGTGATGCGGCCCGCCGCGTGCTCGGCGTTCCACGGCTTGAGCCACGGGCGGACGCCCTTTTCCAGATCGGCGATGATCTGGTCGGTGACGCGGGTGTAAACGTCGATGCGGTCGGTCTTCATGGTCTTCTCCTTCGTTTGAAATGTCTGGTTGAATGCGCGCATTCAACCGGAACGAAGGGAAAACCTGATCAGGGGGGAGTGGGGTCAGGGACGGCCGGTGCGGGGGGTATCCCTGGCTGCACAAGCAAAGCGCGGAAGCTAGGGGGGCACCGCGCCGGACGCCGGAGGGAATCCTTGACGCCGCGGGGGATCACCCCCTCTTCTCTTCCGCCAGCGGGCGGGAGGGCGGCGAAGCCTGTCGCGCAGGCGACGGGAGCGGAAGCGGACCCCGGGAGCGCGCGGCCGGCGGAGACGGGGAGGCGTGATGGAGAAAGTGTTTACCGACATCGGAGGCCGGCAGCATTGAGGACCCGAGGCCGGACGGGTATCTTCAACATGGGCTGGTCTTTGGGCAGGCTCCAGGGCAACGCTCTCCTCTTGCCGATCCATTAGGCCGTGGGTTGGGGAGAAAGGCGAGCGGATCGAGGAATCACCGGTCGATGGCGACTCATAGCGATCTGGTCGAGGCCGTGCTCGGGCTCAAGGCCGATGTCCTTGAAGACAGGATTTCGCTGGGCGAGGTGGGAAAATACTCCACCGCCGACGATCTCATCCGGCTCGCGACACCGGAAGCATGCGGGCGACTCGCATCCACGATCTGGAAATTCGCGGATGCGGCCCCCGATGGCGACTATCCGGCGGTGATTTTTCTCTCCCTGGTCGGCGACCTGGCCTCGGCCTTATCCGCGCGTAGGTTATGGGACGAGGCTTCGCGATTGTTCGCGGGGATGGCGGATGGCTTCGCCAGGCACATCCCGGACTCTCTGGCAGAGGTCATGATCGACCATGCCGAGGCCCTGGCCGGGGCGGGCCGCCTCGATCAGGCACTCGGCCGACAAGAGCAGGCCGAGGCGATCCTCGCCCGGGGCGGCGACCACGAGGGGATCGCAAAATGCCGCCGGGGTAGGGCGACGATCCTCGGAGAACTCGGGCGATATGCAGAGGCTTGGGCGGCGTCGGAAGACGCGGGCGACCTCGATCTCGGCGTCCGCATCCTGACGGACGGGGTCTCGGAGAAACGCATCTCCCGGGGCGACGCCCAGGAGTTGGTGCAGGGCATCCGGCTCGATCGGCTCGCCCCGGCGCGGGCTTTCTCGGACCTGGCGACGTCCGTTCGCGAAATAAGTGCGGCCCGAACGTCCGGCGACGGCCCCGTGATCATCCTCGCGAGTCTCGGTTTCCAACTGGCGAGGGCGGTCCTCGGGAAGATCGAGGAGGATGCGTCCGCGTCGCTGGTCGGGGCCTGCGATGACGCTTACGCGCGTCACGCCGGGATTGAGTTGTCGGGGATGATGCGTCTGGAATGGTCGAAAGCGCTTTGGAAACTCGGCCGGTACACGGATGCGCTCATCTGGAGCGAGCGGGCGGAGTCGGCGTTGTCCGGGGAAGGCGCCGAGGAGGATTACGCCGAGTATCTCAGGATCAAGGCGGCGATGCTGCGCGACCTGGGCCAGTATCCCGAATCGGTCGCCACCCTGGAGCAGGCGGAACGCCTCCTGAAGAGCCTAGATCTGCCCGACAAGCTCGCGGCGTGTTGGCGGGATCGAGGCGGCGTCTTGCTTTTGATCCCACGGTACGAGGAAGCGTTCGAAGTCCTCACGAGGGCCGAACACGCCTACAGCGGCCTGGACATGCCGGAGGACGCGGCCATGTGCCGCGGCAACCGCGCGATCGGGCTCCTGAAGGTAGGGCGGCTTGCGGAGGGACAAGCGGCCCTGGCCGATGCCGAGACCGTCATGGCCGCCCAGGGCCACGCCCACGGGGCGGCGGTTTTCAAGATGCAACGGGCCAAGGCGGTCCTCGACCTCGGCCGTCACGCCGAGGCCATCGCCTTGTATCGGGAGATCGACCGGAGCGAGCTGGGCGATGAGTCGCTGGCGAATTACCACGAACAACTCGCCGAAGCCTATTACGCCGCCGGAGAGCAGGCGCGGGGCCTGGAGGAATTCGCCCATTCCCATCGTCTCACCAGGCGGGCGCGGCATGCCGCGGGCATCGACGAGACGTCGCTGGATTACGTCGGGCGCCGCAAAGCATCCATCGAGAAGGCCGTCCGGCTGGCGATCGAGGCCGGGCAGGTGCGGGAGGCTTATGACGCGGTCCTGAACGGCAAGGCGAGCGTCTTCGGCGACATCCGGGACCGTCGCAGCTCGGTGCCGCCTTCGGGATCAGCCCCGCTCGTCGAGCGTCGGAAAGACCTCGCCGACTGGCTCATGCTCGATGCGCGGTCGCCGGTGGACCCCGAATTGATCCGGCCCGAGACCGAGGCGAGGGTCAGGTCCTATCTCGAAGCCTTCCGCGCGGCCAGTCCGGCCAGGCCCCCGTCGAGGGATGACCCGGGCACCGCCGTCGGGTTAGACGAGATCCAGGCGGCGTTGCCGCCGGATTGGGGCCTCCTCGATTTCTGGCGGACGGACCGCCAGACGGTCAGGGTCTTCGTGCTGACCCGCTCGGATTTCCAGCTTCGATCGTTGCACGTCCCTTTCGAAGAGGAGCCGTTCCGGTCCCGCCTGGTCACCCTGGGGCGATGCATCGACGCCGGCTCGCCGGTCGGCTCCGACGAGGCGCTCGACGACCTCTACCATTACCTGTTCGCCCCGTTGCAGCCGCTCATCGCCGGCCTCCGCGGCCTGTACCTCGTGCCCCAGGGGAAGCTGCACATCGTGCCCTTGCACGCGTGCCGCAGGTACGAGGGCGGGCGATGCGTGTACCTGGGCGACGAATATGAGATCGCCTACCTCCCCTCCGCCCGCCTACTCCCCAGCTTACCGCCGCTGGATACGACCGGGGGGATTCTCAGCCTCGCCAATCCCGACCTCGGCTCGCCGCAGACCCTGCCCTTCTCCGATTGGGAGGCCAAGACGATCCGCCGCTCCTTCCCCGACCGGCCGGGACGGTACTACATCGGGGCCGATGCCTCCGTCGAGCGGACGCGGGAATGGGATTCGGCGTCCATCCTCCATTTCAGTTGCCACGGCATGGGAGACGAGGATCAGGCGGCGATTTCCCGGCTTTTCCTCGCCGACGACGTGCTCCTGGCCCACGACGTCCTCCATCGTCGCCCCCCGCTGGCCGAAGGCTCTCTCGTCATCCTCAACGGGTGCGAGACGGGCCGGAGCGACTTCCGCTCGCTCGACGACGCGATGGGCATGATGACGACGTTCCTGCTACGGGGCGCGGGCCTGGTGCTCTCCACGATGTGGTCCGTCGACGATCACTGCGCGGCCGAGATGGTCGCCTGCTTCCTCGACGAGTTGCTCCGCAATCAAGCCTCCCCCCCGCTGGCGCTCCGTCGGGCGCAGGCCCGGGTGCGCGGATTGCGGCCGGAGGATCTCACCCTCCGGGAGAGGCAGCTCCTCGCATCCTTCCCCCGCGAGGAGTATCCCCACGAGGCGGCCTCGATCCATCGGCGGGCGGCGATGAGGTGTTTAAGCTCCGGCCGGCATCACGAGGCCGCCGAACACGGGCGCCAGGCGGCCGAAGCCTTGCGGTTCGCGGGCGATCCCGACGCGGCCGAGGCCATCCTGCGATTGGCAACGGGCCCGTCGCGGGGTCGTCCCCGAGAAGATGATTACAATCATCCGATCTACTGGTCGGCGTTCCAGCTCATCGGCCGCGTCACTTGAGCCGGTGACCCCTCCCCTCGCCCGCTCATGATAGCTTGAAGACGGGCGGCCAGCTCCCGTCGATCCACACGCCACCCCGGGCCCGTGCAGCTTCTGCGGGGAGCGGCTCGCACGGGCCTGAGCGCGTGCTCGGCCGGGGCGACACCGGGACGGCTGCCGTGAAGGTCCGCCGGTCGGCCGTGCTGAATTCGACGGTGATGAGCAACGGCTCCCGGCTGGGTGGGGGCGACGCTTCCAATTCGGCCAGCACCTTCTCGCCCCCGTCCTCCGCCTGCGTCACGTGCAGCGTGAGGGTCACGACCTGATCGGGGTTCCCATAGCAACGCTCGCCAATCGCGCGGGCAAGGGCTCGGCCCGTCCCATCGTCAGGGATGGACAAAGGCCAGCGGGCGGTCCCGCCTGTTACGGCCCAAGGCGAAGCGCCTCGCGTGCCGGTCAGCACCCTCAATGGCTCGTCCCGGAAGACGTAGCCTTCCTCCGGGGCTTCTCCGGACTCGGGAAGGGGGTCGTCATCCTCATCGAGCCAGCGTTCCAGCCTCCCGGATTCGACGGCCTGGTCGTATTTTCGGGACGCGTCAGCGAGGCGGGCAAGCCAGGCCAAAGTCACACTGCTATCCCGATCGCGCAAGTCGGCTTCGATGGCGCTCACCACCTCTGGGTCAGCCTTTCCGGCCAGCCAATCACAAATGTCCATCTTATCAATGTTCATGCGGGATAAAGCCCTCGATTACGGCATCCCCGAACCCGCCATGGGCAGGGAGCCATTCCTCGCGAAGCTTGGTGAGATCGGCGTGCGTCCACACCTCCGCCCGGGGAACAGATGCCCGTATAGCTTCAAGAACGCCAACCCAATCGGCGACGCGCTCACGATTTACCTGGGCGTAGACAAGCTTCGACACGATGTCGAGGGCCCTGACCTGGTGCGGGGTAATATCCTTGACGGCCTCGCCTGGCGCGGCAAACCACCGATTTCGAATCCAAATAATCGTATCCGCCTTGGCCCTGATCTCAACGGTTGCCTGATCCAGGATGGGAAGATCCGCGTCGGAGAGGTTGTTCAGACGTTTGATTTCAGCGAGATGTTTTACGTTCGGTGTGCGTGCCCCAGTTGACCAGAGGTGAACGACGGCGTAGTCGAAGGGAGGATTGGGGGCGATATCGTGCCAGTCGAGCCTGCTGCTCCTCACGAAATTCACCAGCGGTTCGGCGAGACGGGCGCGGAGTCTGGACTTGTAAAATTTGCCGATTTCTTTGAGTTCTGGCTCGAAAATCGCCCATCCTGCCATCGACTCTACCCGCCTTTGGGACTATCGACTGACGGCGTCCACGACCGCGTGAGAGGTCAGCCCCTTCCCCTGCCGCTTCCTCCTCGATCGTAACCGGGTTTATCACGTTTGTCACCGTCTGCCGGATCTTCGAAGAGGCTGCCTTTGATGCCCATCTTTCGGCGAAGCTCCTCGTTCACTTCGGACAGCGGCAGATCCCAATTCCTGACACCGTCTTTCATCAGCTTATTCGGCTGGGCGCGTACCCGGGACGCGTGACTCTCCGGGCCGTCATCGTCTTCGTTGGCCCAGCGCTCGAGTCTCCCGGATTCAGCGGCCTGATAAAATCTCTGATTACTGTCAGACCATTGCTTTAATTGGAGGACCATAAACTGCCAGACCAAACTCTCCTTGCCGGCTGCGAGATCCTCTTTGACCAGAGCAAGTCGCTCGGGTGGAAGGTCAAAACGCTTATTTCGATCAGGTATGTCCCCCATCAAACCTTCTGAGATTAAATAGTGAAAGCCATCATGAAATGTCAATTCTTTCTGTTTAGGCGTTGCTTCTTTATCCATGAATTCTCCTGTCATGTTTTGTTAATTTATATTAATTATATTTACATATTTTGCAATCGTTTTTTTCACCGGGAAATCCAAGGGCTTCCGGCCCTTACATCGGCGGCGTCAGGATTCGCTGTCGAAGGGACTGCGATTATTGCGCGGCGATCCGTCGTCGCCTCCGAACCCGTGGTAGAACGGTGATCGTGATCTGGCCGTCGCTCGCGGGATCGATCCTCTGGGGGCTTCAAAAGGTGCCCTTGTCAGGTCGGCCGGGCTAGGGGACCGAACGGACCCGCCCGGCGACAATCCGATCCCGGCCGTTCGCCGTGTAACCCGCTCCTTTCGACAACCCCCGCTTGCGGCCAGCCGGTGCCGCACGCGCTGAGACAATCCACCGGCCGAGGTCCCACTTCGGAGCTTGAAGCATGCAATGCCCGAAATGCTATTCGTCCCAGGTCGTCCACAAGGACAAGGAATTCCACGAGATGAGCCACCGGGCCAAGCACCACGCAGGGCATAGCGCGGCCCATGCCCTCCAGGGGCATCCGGCGATGCTCGTCGCCATCGGTGGGGGATGGCTCATCGGCAAGGCCGTCCACGCCTTCTCGCATACCTACACCTGCCTGAACTCGAACTGCAACCACCGCTTCTCGTGATCGGGCCGGTGGGCCGATCCCGGCCGCGAGGCCGGGGCCTGGCCCGGCCCACCTAATCCCTTGGCGCGTCGCTTCTGACTGGGCCGGCCATGCCTTTAGTACCGTCGTCGCCGGCCGCTCAACGTCCGCCTCCAACCCTGCCCGGCACCCGCACGGCCGAGCAGTTACCAACCCTTTCGCTGCCCGGCGGCGTGCGGGCCGGGCACCTTGGGAGATCCGCACCATGAAGGGCCTGATTTGCCTCCTGCTGCGTTGGCTGTCGTCTTGATTTCCGCCGCCCGGTGCCGCCGGGCGGCCCCATCATCCTCGCCGCGTGCTCCTGGTACTGGGACATCATTCGGGAGAAACGTCATGAACTGGCTCGACCGCCAAGGACCGGCGACATGGGGCATCCTCGCCGCCTCCGTCGCCTCGGCCGTTGTGACAATCGCGTCCGCCGTCGTTAATGCGGGCAAATGACCGCCCTGACGATGGCAGGCCGCAATCGGTCGGCGCCTTGCCTTCGTGGCAAGGCCCGACCTACCTGATCCCCCGGCCCTTCGCCTCGGGCTGAATCGGGGCCGCCCCTACCGTTCAAACCGTGCCGTCGTCGCCCGCCGCCCGCGGCTGGCCCGTTCGCTCTACGCCCACCGCCTGAGGAGGCCAAAGACATGTTCCCATTGCTCCCGCTGCTGGGTCTGACGGGCATCTTCGGCGGTGCCGGCACGCTGGTCTGGTATGCGAGGCTCTCCAAGCAGGAGAAGGCCGCGGCCGACCGCATCGCGGAAGAGTACGCATCCGACCTGTTCGACAAGGCGGTTTGGCAACTCAGCCGATCCGAGTCGAAGCATATCAGCAAGTTGACCAAACGCGATCTGGAGAACAACTGAGCCGGGCGGACCGCCCCGCCTGGCGAAGGAGCGATCATGACCGAGACCCTGCAACGCATCGCCATCGACGAGCTGATGCCCGACCCTTCCCAGCCGCGCAAGACGTTCATCCGCGAGGAAATCGAGCGGCTCGCCGCCTCGATCGCCGCGAGGGGCATCCTCCTGCCACTGCGGGTCTTACGCGACGAGGAACGCCAGTGCTGGCGCATCGTCACGGGCGAGTCCCGCTGGCGGGCCGCCCGGATCGCGGGCCTGACCCACGTCCCCTGCATCCCAGTCGAGGGCAACCCGTCGGAGGAGGACCTCCTCTCCGACCAAGTGGTGGAAAACGCCGTGCGGCATGCCCTGCGCCCCCTGGAGCTGGCGCGTTCGCTCGCCAAGCTGGAGGCCCTCAAAGGCTGCAACGCCAAGACCCTGGCCGAAGAGCTGGGCCTGAGTGGTGCGGCGATCAGCCGAGCCAAGGCGCTGCTCACCTTGCCGGAGGCCATTCAGGCGATGGTAGACGACGGCCGGATGCCCGAGTCCGTGGGCTACGAGATCTCCCGCCTGCCCGACGAGCACGCCCAGCACGAGCTGGCGGGGTCGGTGGCCGCCGGGCGGCTCAACCGCGACCAGGTCGCCGAGGCCGTGCGAGACCGCATCGGCAAGAAGAATGTCCGCCCCAAGGCGTCTCGGCTCTCCTGGAAGCCGGACGCCGGCCCCAGCATCACCGTATCGGCGCAGGACGCCCTGTCGCTCGACGACCTCATCGAGTCCCTCTCCCAGTTGCAACGCCACGCCAAACGTGCCCTGGAGAAGGGCATGGACGTGGTGGGCTTCGCCCGCACCCTCCGGGCGTGAGGGCGCGGCCTTTCCCTTCTCCGATCGCCGTCCCTGACGTTCCTAACCCACTTCCCCCGGAGGTGTCCGATGCTCGAAACCATCCGCATGATCATCATCTGCGGCACGCTGCTGGTCGGCGGCTTCATGGTCCTGGTGGCCATGCCGCAATCGAAGATGCGCGAGATTCTCATGCCCATCGTCGGCTGGGCGGTGGCCGCCCTCTCGGCCGTCTACGTGGTCTCGCCGCTCGACATCGTCCCCGACTTCATCCCAATCGCCGGCTGGCTCGACGACGGCGGCGCGATCGTCACCGGGATCGCGGGGGCGGTCATGGCGATGAAGGCCCAGAAAGATCACCAGCAGCGGCAGTCGGGCTGAATGCAGGTTCCTCATCCGGATTTCTTCGATGGAGCGTTCGGGCTCTTGCCCGTCAGGAGTGCCATGTCCACCAAGCCCGACGCCGTCACCTGCCGGGTTACACTCATGGCCGCGTGCGGCTGCTTCCTCCTGGGGGCCGTTATCGCCGGCCTCCAGTTCCCCGGCTTCGCCCTGATCGTCCTGGCGGGCCTGGTGGCCAGGAAACGCCATTTCGACCGGCAGAATGGCGGCCATGCCCACGGGACCGCCCGCCTCGCCGACTTCCGCGACCTCTATGAGAACGGCCTCCTGGGCGAAGGTGACGCCTTGATCCTGGGCCGCGCCGGTTACACGGCGCCGCCGCCCCGCTGGTATGCTCTGCGGACCCTCCTCGTCGCCCCTCGCTCTCAATCTGCCTTCGCCGTGCGGCTGTTCCTGGCCGCCTTCTTCGGGAGGCAATGGGGCCATTCAGCGATCATCCGGCTGCGGCGTTTCGTCCACCTCGTCACCTTCGCGCCGACGGGGCGGGGCAAGGGCGTCGGCGTCCTCGTAACCAACCTCTTGAGCTACCTCGGCTCCTGCGTCGTCACCGACCCCAAGGGCGAGCTGTACGGGCTCACCGGCGAGCATCGCCGGGGCAAGTTCGGGCACCGTGTCGTCCGCCTCGACCCTTTCGCCCTCGGCGGACCTGGGTCGGACACGTTCAACCCTTTTGATCTGATCGAAGTCGACTCCCCCCACCTGCTCGACATGTGCAGGGATTTGGCGAACATGCTTGTCGTGCGTACCGGCAAGGAGCACGATCCGTACTGGAACGACTCGGCCGAGCTGATCCTGACCGCATTCATCGCCTTCGTCGCCGCCTGCGAACGCTCGCCCGAGCACCGCAACTTGCAGACCGTCCGCGACCTCGTCAGCAGCCGCGACAGCTACGCCAAGGCGGTCAAGGCCATGCAGGAATCGGACGCCTGCGGCGGCATGCTCCGCCGGTTCGGCCAGCTCCTGTCGTGGTACGTCGATCGGGAATTGGGCTCCGTGCTGACCTCGGTCCAGCGGCACACGACCTTTCTCGACAGCCCCGTCGTCGCGGCCAACACGGCGCGCAGCTCCTTCGACTCGCGCGCTTTGCGCCAGGTGCCGATGACGATCTATCTCTGCCTGCCCCACGACCGGCTCGTCACACTCGCCCCGCTCCAGCGGATGTGGATTGGTTGCCTGCTGCGGGCCGTCGCGCTGGGCGGCGCCAATGAGCACAATCCGGTCCTGTTCCTGCTCGACGAGGCCGGGCATCTCGGACATATCGAGGCGCTCGAAGACGCGGTGACGCTTATGCGCGGCTACGGCGTCCGGCTCTGGTTCTTCTTCCAGTCCGTCGGACAACTGACTGAGTGCTTCGGCGAGCGCGCGGGCGTGTTCCTCGACAACATCGACACACAGCAGTTCTTCGGCATCAACGCGATGGAGTCGGCCGACGTGATCAGTAAGCGGATGGGCGACGCCACGATCCGCACCGAGTCGCGCCAGCGCGGGACGTCGTATTCGTACTCCGACAGCTCGGGCGGCGGGCAACCGTCGCCGGGTCAGCATTCGACGAGCGACTCGCTCACCGTCTCGGAGATGGCCCGGCGCCTCTTCAAGCCCGAGGAGATCATCCGCCAGCCCGAGGACCTCACCATCATCTTCCACCGCAACCTTCCGCCGATTCTCGGCAAGCTCATGAAGTATTACGAGGCGCCCGAGTTCCGCGGCGGCGGCACCGGCTCTCCCCGCGGCCTCGGGATGGCGGCCGGCGTCATCGCGGTGGCCTGTCTCCTGGCGGGCGGCTGGGTGGTCTCCGTGGCCGCCAACCTGCCCGTGCCGCAACCTATGCCGGTCCGGCACTACCCTGCCCGAAGGGCGACCGGTTATCGGCCATACCAGAGGTATCGCCCCTCCCCCCTTGCTCCCGTTTTCACACCCGTGGCCAGGCCCTCGCTTGAGGGCTTCTCCGACGATTGAGTTGGGGCGGGTCCATACCCTGCCTTCCCGGATCGGCCTTCGTTTTAAGGAGAAGTTCGATGGAATCCCAGAAGTCCTCCGAAGGTGTCGTCGGCATGATCGTGGCGGCCCACTCCGCCGTCAAATCCGGCCTCGCCTCGACGTGGAACGCCGTCACCAAGGACGGCACGATCGCGGCCGCCATGCGGCAGGGTGCCGACGAGATCGGGATGGCCCTGAAGGCGTTTCCCGATTCAATCCACGTTGAAGAGCCGGGCACGATCTTGAATCCCACCCAGGGCGAGATCGCCTCCGCTCGCGGGCAGGCCCCCTCCCCTTCGACAGCAACGTCGCCCAGCGCCATCGTCAAGGATGGTGCGGGTTCGGTATACGGCCAGGATCAGGGGCAGGCCAAGAGCCACTCCTCTCCATCGCCGAGCGAAATCGCCCGGGAGCAGGCGACGACCTCGCAGGACGCGCAACCCCGCAGCCAGGAGCAATCCCAGCCGTCGCCCGGCGACATCGCCCGCGAACGAGGGGACGTGCTCACGCAAGAGAAAACCTTCGCAGAGCGCGAACTGGAGCGACGTGCGAAGGCCAATCAGGAGGGCAATGCCGACGATCAGAACGAGCGGGCCAAGGGCCGATCGCTACCGGAGGAGCAGCGGGAGAAAGAGAAGATTCTGGGACCGAGCCGCTGCCGCTGACCCTATCCCTTCCGCATCCGGTAGTAGATCCAGAGGGCGCATTTTTCCATGGCGAGCGTGATGTCCCACGTCTTTCGGTGCTCGGGACAAGAGCGTAGCGAAAAGTCCGCTGCAAGCTCTCGCTTCGCCTGCGCCTTCCACCGTCGGATCAACTGGAGCGCCTCCGCCGGCGTTTGCCCGTTGCCCGCGACGCCCCAGTTGTCGTTATCAGGTGTGGGGAGCGGGTCCGAGCCCACGACCCACACGCTTCCTCGATAGGACCAAAACGGCATGAGCCCTACTCCTTCCGGACCCGGTAATGGACCCAGAGGGCGGCTTTCTCCATCGCGTGCATCAGATCCCACCGATGTCGGTGCTCGGGGCAGGACCGCAATGCGAAATCGGCGATCAGCTCTTGCCGCATCTCCTCCTTCCACCGTCGGATCATCTGGAGCACCTCGGGCGGTGTTTGCCAGGGCGCCTTGACCGACCAGTTGTCGTTTTCCGGCTTGGGAAGCGGGATGGAGCCCGTAACCCATCGTCTTTCGCGATATTCCCAAAACGCCATAAACACCAACATATTTATTAAATATAGATGTCATTATACGGCATTTCACCGCCCGCGCCAAGCCCCCTATGTCGGTGGGGAAAGACGCCCCGCCCTGCCCCCGGATGGAACCCGGATTTCGGACCGCATACCCCCGCGAGGATCATCATGAAGAGGTTTGCAGCGGCCGTGGATAAGGCCCTGGGATGGCTGGGAATCCTGTTCTTCCTCGGATGCGGAGGCCGTTGGCTCTTGCACTTCGGCACGCGCTGGGAGTTCGGCCGCTTCGGGCTGCCTCGGGCCGCCCTGCTCCCGGGCACGTCCCTCTACCGCGACGGCACGGTGCCCGACCCGATTAATCTGGCCCTGATCCGCTCGGGCTCGGAGGAGTGCGCCATGGCCGTCATGCTCGGCATCCTCCTCATCTTGGTCGTCTGGTGCCTGCGCGAGCAGCACCGCCTTAATCGCATGATCGAAAGGAACCGGCGATGAAACCGATCCGGCTGCGCTATCTCGGGGAAGGATGCCACGACGCGATTGTCGAGCATTTCTTCCGCTCCTGCCCCGTGGCGTTGTGCCAGGAAGACGCCGACCTTTTTTTCGCGATCCTGTGCCGGATCATCGACCGGGAGATCGCGAGGGTCGTCGCGGAAACGCAGGCGGGCGGGGTTGGTCAGGACGGGCGATGAAAAGGAAGGGGATCGGGGGGATGTTCCTGTCCATTCCGGCTTCTTGTCGGCCATCCGCAATCCATCGCCTGAATTCTGGAATGGAGGAATTCCCCCATTA
>CALCIA010000189.1 GCA_937907435.1 uncultured Actinomycetes bacterium | reverse complement strand
ACCCGCCACTCTCGCCACGGCCACAGCCTGCCCGGGCCGTGGCGAGAGTGGCGCGCCCCTTCCCCGGGCGCCAGCTTGCGGGGCCTGAGCCCTTCCGGGCGCTGGCCTGCGGGTCACGGGCTTCCCGGGCGCCAGCTTGTGGGGTCCCGTCCCTTCCCCCCGGGCGAGTTCGCACTTCTCCGCGCTATCCGCGGGTTACTGCGAACTCGCCGTTAGGCGGGCCGGCTCAGAGGCATTCGCGGAGGTCGGCGGCGGCCTGCTCGGGGGGGTAGATGTTGATGTCGACGCCGGTGCCTAGCTCGAAGCCGGCCTTGATCGTCAGGCGGGGGGCGATGTCGACGTGCCAGTGGAACTGCTCGGCGCCGCGGGGGGCGGTGCGGATCCAGAGGTTCAGCTCCGGCGGGGCGTCGAAGCGCTTTGCCAGCAGGCGCAGGGCGGTGGCGAGCATCGCCGCGCCGACCGTGTCGTCCTCGAACTTGGCGACCTCGCGGCGGGGGATCACGCGCAGCTCGAAGGGGGAGCCTGAGGCCCAAGGGCAGATGAGGGCCGCCTCGTCGTCGATCGCCACCAGGCGGTCTTTGCGGCGCACCTCCTCGATCAGCACGTCGGCGAGGAGGCCCGCGCCGGCGGTCCGTTCGGCGTAGGCACCGGCCCGCTCGCGCTCGCGGGCGATCGCCGCCGGAACGAACGGCAGGGCGTAGAGCTGGGCGTGGGTGTGCTCGAGCGAGGCGCCCGCGCCGCCGCCCTCGTTGACGATCAGCTGCAGGCAGGAGGCATCGCGGTGGGCGCGCATGCGCTCGCGCCAGGTGGCGACCGCGTCGGCGAACTCGGTGTCGTCCAGCTCGGCCATCGCGGTGACGTGGCGCGGCGAGTTGATCAGCACCTCGTGCGCCCCGGTCGCCGGCCGGGCACTGAAGAGGTCCGGTTCGCCGGCGCGCCGCGAGGTCAGGAGCGGATCGCCGCTGGAGGCGAACGAGCCCGCTTCGGCCTCCGGGCTGCCGCCGGTTCCCGCCCCCTCGGGCGCGCCGAGCGCCGGGTAGAGGTTCGGCACCACCCGCGTCCGCCAGCCGGGCGTGTCGGGCGCGCGCCCCTCCGCGCCCAGCGCGAAGAGCTCCGGCGGCGTGTCCCCCTCGTGCCCCTCGCAGAACGGGCACCCCTCGGGCCCCTTCGGCTCGGAGCGCTGCGCCGTGAAGTTGTCCGGCCGCGCGGCGCGGCCCGGGGCGAGGATCGTCCTCAGCCCGCTCAGCTGATCGATGCGGATCTCGGGGGAGCTCAGGAGCGGGAGGGTGGCAGATCGGTGTCGGCGGGCGCGTCGTCCTCGGGCGGGGTGACGCCGGGCGCCGGCCGGGCGCCGCCGCCGGGAGCGGGCCTCGCGCCACCGCCCGGCGCCGGCGTCGCCTCGTCCGCGGGCGGCACGACCGGATCCGGGTCGTCCTCGGGCGGCAGCCCGGAGCCTTCGACCCCCGGCACCGGCTCGCCGCCGCGCGGCGGCGCCGGCGGCCGCGGTTTGGCTTTGCTGCCACCCGCGTTGTGGTCGCTGCGCCCGATGAACGGCTCGAGCACGTCCATCGGCAGCGGGAAGACGACCGTCGTGTTCTGGTTCGACCCGATTTCCAGCAGCGTCTGCAGGTAGCGCAGCTGCAGCGAGGCCGGGTTGGTGCTGATGATGTCGGCCGCGTCGGTGAGCTTCTGCGCCGCCTGGAACTCGCCCTCGGAGTTGATGATCTTCGCCCGCCGCTCGCGCTCGGCCTCCGCCTGGCGCGCCATCGCCCGCTGCATCTGGTCGGGGATCTCGACGTCCTTGATCTCCACCGCGGTCACCTTCACGCCCCACGGCTCGGTCGATTCGTCGATGATCTTCTGCAGGTCTTCGTTCAACCGCTCGCGATCGGCCAGCAGCTGGTCGAGCTCCGCCTTGCCGAGCACCGAGCGCAGCGCCGTCTGTGCGATCTGCGAGGTGGCGACCAGGTAGTTCTCGACCTCCACCACCGCCCGGTTCTGGTCGACCACCCGGAAGTAGGCGACCGCGTTGACCCGGCAGGGCACGTTGTCGCGGGTGATCACCTCCTGTGGCGGGACGTTCAGCGTCACCGTCCGCAGGTCGACCTTGACCATCCGGTCGATCAGCGGGATCAGCAGGATCAGCCCCGGCCCCTTGGTCGCGATCAGCCGGCCGAGCCGGAAGATCACCCCGCGCTCGTACTCGCGCAGGACCCGCACCGACAGCCCCAGCGCGATCAGCGCGAAGAGCACGATGACCACGAGGATTCCGACCACTACCGCCATTCAGCTTCCCCTTCGTTCGGATCCTTGGACCGTTTCCACGGTGACCGGTCGCACCACGAGCGTCAGCCCGTCGACCGCCTCAACCTTGACTCTATCCCCGGGGCGCGCCGGCGAAACCCCGTCGGCAAGCCGCGCCGCCCACAGCGTGCCGCGCATGAAGACCTGCCCGGTCGGGTCGATCGTCGAGCGCGCCTCCGCCTCGCCGCCGACCATTTCCTCGGTCCCCGCCCGTTTCGGCAGGTGCATCGTGCTGCGGATCACTTTGCGGCTGATGTAGAGGAAGCTGACCGCGGAGAGGATCGCCAGCGTGATCAGGGCGGCGCCGATGTACTCGGCCGCGCTGTCGGAGGACTCGAGCGCGAGGATCCCGCCGACCACCAGCCCGGCGATCCCGAGCGCCGCCAGGAGGCCGCCCGTCGGCAGCAGCAGCTCCGCCGCCAACAGCCCGATCCCGATCAGGGCGATGATGGCGAACGCTTCCATGCCTCAGATTATGCGCCCCCGAGCGCGTAGCGCTTGATGTCTTCTTCGAGTTCGGAGTCGTGCGCGTACTGGCCGAGCTTCACGTAGACAAGCTTGCCGCCGCGGTCGTAGAAGGCGGTGTCGGGCGGGCCGGGCGCCTTGTAGGACTGGGCGACTTCGAAGTCGGGGTCGTAGTAGCTCGGGTAGGGGACCGGGTGGTCGGCCAGCCAGATTTCGGCTTCCTTTTCGGAGTCTTCGGAGTCGATGCCGATGAAGGCGACCTGCTTGCCCCATTTCGCCGCGGCTTCCTGGAACATCGGGAACTCGAAGCGGCAGGGGCCGCACCAGGAGGCCCAGACGTTGGCGACGACCGGGTAGCCGAGCGAGGCGACCCGCTTCTCGAACGCGGCCTTCCCGCCGGGCAGGATCTCGTTCGCTTCGTCGTAGAGCTTCGCCAGCGGCGCGGGCGCGCCGGCCAGCGCTTTCGCGTAGTCAGGATGCGTCGTGTCGCCCCCCGAGGAGGAGCCGCAACCGACCGCCATGACAGCCAGCGCGAGGGCCGCCGACAGGGCGAGCGCGAGTTTGATCCACCGTCGCATCCGCTCCTTGATTACAATACGGGGACGTTCGGTTCGCGGTCCGCGGACCTCTTTGAGTTCTCGGGGAGACGGAGACCCGGCTTCCCGCAGCCCTCGTTCATCGTTGCCCGAGGCCGTCCTCCAGTTGCGGCCGGGCAGACACGCAAAGCCTTCTATGGCCAACACCACCGACGTTGCCGCTGGCGCGGCAGTCCCATCTAGCGCCGATATCGAGCGTGCGTCCTCCTTCGCGCGCGAGCCCTTCCTGCAGGACGGGGAGGGACCCGAGGCGCTCGCCCCGGGCACCGCCCGCCGGCAGGCGCTCGACGCCGCGCTGGCCGAGCTCGCCGCGGGCGCCGAGGAGCCCTCGGTCGAGTGGCGGCGCAACTTCTCGCTGCTGCTCGGGCTGGAGCGCTTCCTCGCCGACGAACCGCCGACCCTGCGCGACGGCGCCGAGCTCTCGCCGCACCAGGTCGACGCACTCTCCGGGACGCTGGCCGAGCTGATGACCCAGCAGCAGGTCGGCTCCGCCGAGGCGGGGGTCGAGCTCGACGACGACGAAGCGGGCCTCGACGAGCCCGACACCGCCGAAGCCGCGGAAGGCGCCGCGGAAGGCGCCGAGGAAGACGAAGCGCCCGACGAGGCCGAGGACGAGGAGCCCCAGGACTGGACCGAAACGACGCCCACGGACGACGAAGACGAGGTCGTCGAGGAGGCCCCCGACGACCCGGGCGCGGCGCGTCGCTTCTGGTTCGAGCACGCGACCGGCGCCGGCAAGACCGTCGCCGCGGTCGGCTTCATCGAGGCGACCCGCACCGGCGGCGTCCTCATCCTCACCCACCGCCGCAACCTGGTCGACCAGTTCATCGGCGAGATCTCCGACCGCGGCTATAAAGAGCGCCTGCGCCCGCCGCTGCTCGGCAACCGCGACGACGCCGAAGGCCCGGTCACCGTGGAGACCTATCAGTGGTTCGTCCGCAACCACAAGAAAGTGTCGGACGCCTACTCGGTCGTCATCTGCGACGAGGCGCACACCGCGCTGGGCGAGAAAACCAGTGCCTGCATCCGCGCCTGGCCCGGCCCCGTCTTCATCGGCATGACCGCGACCGGCGCGCTGATCGCCCGCCACGTCGCCGACCTCTTCCCGACCCAGACCTCGCGCTTCGACCTCGCGCAGGCGGCCCGGCGCGGCGTCATCTCGCCGCTGCGCTGCCTGCGCATCCCCCCCGGCCCGGGGGTGCGGACGATCGCCAAGGTACCGCTGCGCAAAGGCGAGGTCGACCAGGACTTCGACCAGGAGGAGCTGGCCGCGCTGCTCGACCAGGGCCCGTTCAACTTCGCGATCGCCGACCTCTACAAGTCGCGCTTCCGCAAGACGCCGGGCGTCGTCTACACGGCGGGCGTCCGCCACGCCTACAACGTCGCCGAGGCGTTCCGCGCGGTCGGCATCAACGCCCAGGCGGTCTCCGGCGAGACGCCGAAGCGCGAACTCGCCGACATCCTCGCCGGCTTCGAACGCGGCGACGTCGACGTGCTCTGCAACGCGCAGCTGCTCGCCGAGGGCTGGAACAGCCCGCGGGCGACGATCTGCATGCACCTGGCGCCGACCGCCTCGCGGCGGATCTACCAGCAGCGGGTCGGCCGCGTCACCCGGCGCGCGCCGGGCAAGGAGGCGGGCCTGGTCATCGACTTCGTCCACCCGGCGACGACCCACGACGAGACGATCGTCACCCTGCACAGCCTGCTTGACCGTGACGTCTACCGCGGCGGCGCGATCGTCGTCGGCCCGGTGCGCCGCGGCCGCGGCCGCAAGGTGCGGGTGGAGCGGCGGATCGTCCCGGTCTCCGACGTCGAGGAGAAACGGATGGAGGTGCTCGAACGGGAGATCTGGCGGATCGCGGTCGAGAACCTCGACTATCCCGAGCAGCACGCCTGGGCGGCGCTCGCCGGGGCGCGGGTCAACACGCAGGGCTGGCGGCGCGCCCGCGCGATGCTGCAGAACGACCGCACCAAGGAGCTCCGCCGTCGCTTCCTGCTGACCTGCGTGCAGCGCAACCGCAACGCGCAGCTGCGGCTGAAAGCGCTGGGGGAGATTGCCGACCTCGGCGACCCCGACGCCTTCGACGACGCGATCGACATCGTCGGCACCTGGAGCCGCGAGGACAAGCGGGCGGGGACCAAGACGATGCTGCAGGCGCTGATCGACAAGCGGATCGGGCGGCGCGACCAGGCGCAGGCGTGGGTCTGGCGCCTCGCCGGCTACACGCGCGAACTGCACGAGGAGTACGCGGTGCAGCGCTGGCCGGAGACGAAGCGGCTGCTGGGCCTGCTGGTGAACTCGAGTGGGCGGGCGCACGGCCGCAACGCGCGCCGGCTCGTCCACGCGGCGCGCAAACAGGACCGCCGCCTGGCGGTGGCACTGCTTGCCGCCGCGGTGTCGCACACGCCGGAGGGCGAGGAGGTCCTGCGCGGGGCGCGCATGCGGATGGCCCGGAAACCGAGCGCGGTCGCCCGCGAGCTGCTGCGGAACTTCCCCAAAGGCGGCAAGCGCCGGCGCAAGCGCAAGCGCGGTGGGAACGGCAACGGCGGCGGCAACGGGAACGGCGAGAACGGAGGCGGCAAGGCACCGGAGGCGGTGGAGGCGGAGGTCTCGACCAACGGCGGCGACCCGGAGGAGAAGCCCAAGCGCCGCTCGCGCCGCCGTAAGGCGAAAGAGGTGGAGGCCGAGGTAGGGACGGAGTCCGCTCCTGAGACGGAGGCTGCCGCCGAGCCGGAGACCGCCCCCGAGGTAGAGGTCGCTCCCGACCCGGAGCCGACCCCCGAAGACGAGGCGCCGAAGAAACCCGCCAAACGCAAAGCGGCGAAACCGAAAGCCGCGAAAGCCAAAGCCGACAAAGCCGACAAAGCGAAACCGGCGAAAGCCAAAGCCGCGAAATCGAAAACGGCCAAGCCGGCCAAGCCGGCCAAAAACGGGAAACCGGCGAAAAAAGCCAAAGCCGCGAAAGAGAAAGCCGCCAAACCGAAAGCGGCGGCGAAACGCAAACGGAAACCGAAAGCCGCCGCGGCCGACGGCTCAAAATCCGGTCAGATGAACATCCCCGGCGCCGAGGGCGACCCGGTCGCCGTCGGCGAGTCGGACGAGTAGGTAACCGCGCTCGTCGACCCCGTCGGCGACCCCGCTCCCCTGTTCCCAGCTGACCTCGCGCCCGCGCAGCGCGTCCCGCTCCCGCCAAGCTCCGAGCACCTCCTCCGCGTCGGCGTCGAGCCAAACCGCAAGCCGCCCACTCAGCCCCTTCGCCGCCCCCTCCGCCCAGCTGTTCCTTATGGTCCCCACAGGACCATAAGGAACAGCGGAAGAGGGGTCGAAGAGGGAGGTGGCGCGGTCGCGGAGCTCCTCGGGGAACTCGTCGGCGGCGATCGTGAGGTTCAGGCCGACGCCGAGCACCGCCCAGCCGTCCTGGGGGCGCGCCTCGATCAGGATCCCGGCCAGCTTGCGGCCGTCGAGGTGGATGTCGTTCGGCCACTTCACCTTGCACTCGACGCCCGGCCGCAGCGCCTCGGCGGTCTCGCAGACCGCGAGCGCGACGGCAAGGGGCAGCACTGAGTGGCGCGGCTCGATGGGCCGCAGCACCGCCGAGTAGAGGAGCGCCGAGCCGGGCGGCGCGGTCCACGTCCGCCCCTGTCGTCCCCGCCCCGCCGTCTGCTCGGCCGCGGTGACCACGGTCCCGTGCGGCGCCCCCGCCGCGGCAAGCTCACGCGCGACCGTGTTCGTCGACCCGACGCGGCGGAAGTGCCGATGGGGTGTGCCGAAGGTCAATTCGTCGCGGCGTCGGCGAGCAGCGCGGCGAGGAGGCCGTCGACGTCGTGGCGATCGGCTTCGACCGCGACCTCGAGCCCGGCCTCGCGCGCCGTGGCGCTGGTGACCGGGCCGATCGAGACGATCCGCGCCCGCGTCGGGAAGCGGTCGCCGAGCGCCTCGGTCAGGTTCGTCACGGTCGAGGACGAGGTGAAGGTGACGTAGTCGGCGTCCTGGGCCGCGGCGACGGCGGCCTCGTCGGGCGCCTCGCGCACCGTCTCATATAAGGCGACGACGTCGACCGCGCCGCCGCGCTCGCGCAGCGCGTCGGGGAGGACGTCGCGGGCTTCGGCCGCGCGGGCGACCAGCACGCGCTTGCCCTCGACGTCGACCTCGGTCAGCGCCTCGACCAGCGACTCGGCGACGAAGCGCTCCGGGACGACGTCGGCGGCGATGCCGCGGGCGGCGAGCGCGCGGGCGGTGCCGGGGCCGATCGCCGCGACCGTCGCGCCGGCCAGCGCGCGGGCGTCGCGCCCGGCCTCCGCGAGCGCCTCGAAGAGCAACCTGACTCCGTTCGGGCTGGTCAGGCAGATGAGGTCGTAGTCACGGATCGCGGTCGCGCCGTCCCGCACCTCGGCGCTCTCGATCAACGACTCGATCCGGATCGCCGGCAGCTCGACCACGTTCGCGCCGAGGCCGCGCAGCGTCTTCGCCAGGCCGCTCGCCTGGGCGCGCGCCCGGGTCACGACGACGGTGCGCCCGTGCAGCGGCCGCCGCTCCAGCCAGGCCAGCGCCTCGCGCCGCGCCGCGACCGCGCCGATCACGATCAGCGCCGGCGCCCCGATGCCCTCGCGCTCGACCGCCGCGGCGATCGTCCCGAGCGTCGCGGTCACGGTCCGCTGCCCCGCCCAGGTGCCGCGTTCGATCGCCGCCGCGGGCTCCTCGGCAGCGCGCCCGGCGGCGATCAGCGCCGCCGCGTTCTCGCCCAGCCGTTTGACCCCCATGTAGAAGACGAGCGTGCCGGGGAAGGCGGCGAGGGCGTCCCAGTCGAGCGCCGTCTCGGCCTTCTCCGGGTCCTCGTGGCCGGTGATGAAGGCGACCGCGGAGGCGTCGTCGCGGTGGGTCACCGGGATGCCCGCGTAGGCGGTCGCCGCGACCCCGGCGGTGACGCCGGGCACGACCTCGAACTCGACCCCGGCCTCGTGCAGCGCTTCGCCCTCCTCGCCGCCGCGGCCGAAGACGAAGGGGTCGCCGCCCTTCAGCCGCACCACGCTGCGCCCGGCCTTGGCCGACTCGATCAGCCGCACGCCGATCTCCGCCTGCGGCACCGAGGGCACCCCCGGCTGCTTGCCGACGTAGACCAGCTCCGCGTCCTCCCGCGCCCCGTCGAGCGCCCCCGGCGGGATCAGCCGGTCGTAATAGATCGCGTCAGCGTCAGCGATCAGCGCCAGCGACCGAGCCGTCATCAGCCCCGGGTCTCCCGGCCCGGCCCCGACCAGGTAAACGACCCCCCGCCGCGTCACACCCACGTCACAGGCCTCCGTCGACGGGCCGAAAACCTGTCCATATGTCCGGTTTTCGGCCCATCGACCGCGGGGGGTTGAGGATTACGCATTGGAGTCGGCCATTTGTGCGGCGCGGGCCAGGAGCTCGGCGGCGCCGGCGCCGAGCAGGCGTTTGGCGAGCTCGTGGCCGGCGGCCTCGGGGTCCTCGGGGTCGCCGTCGAGCTCGTCGCGGATCCACTCGCCGCCGTCCGGGAGGCCGACGAAGGCGCCGACCCGCAGGAGCGCGCCGTCGCACGTGGCGCGGACGCCGATCGGGGTCGAGCAGTCGGCCTCGAGGCGGGTGAAGCAGGCGCGCTCGGCGCGCAGCTCGGCGAGGGCCTGCGCGTCGCCGATCGCCCGCACCGCCGCCGCGGTCTCCTCGTCGCCCGAGCGCACCTGCAGCGCCAGCGCGCCTTGGCCCGCCGCCGGGACCATCCGGTCCTCCGGCACGCGGAAGCCGATCTCCGCCTCGCGGCCCAACCGCCGCAGCCCGGCGGCGGCGAGGACGATCGCGTCGTAGTCGCCCTCGGCCAGCTTGCGCAGGCGGGTGTCGACGTTGCCGTTCAGGTCGAGCACCCGCAGGTCCGGCCGCGTCGCCAGCAGTTGCGCCCGCCGCCGCAGGCTCACGGTCCCGACCCGCGCGCCCTCCGGAGCGTCCTCGAGCGAGGCCCCCGCGCCGATCCAGGCGTCGGCCGGGTCCTCGCGCGGCGGCACCGCGGCGATCTCGAGGCCCTCGACCTCCTCGCCCGGCAGGTCCTTCGCCGAGTGCACGCCGATGTCGGCGCGGCCGTCCAGGAGCGCCCCCTCGACCGCCCGCACGAAGCGCGATTTGTCGCCCGGCGCTCCGTCGGAGGAGACCTCGACCAGCTCGGCGCCGCCGAGCAGGTCGGCGACCGTCCCCGCCTGGGTCAGCGCAAGTTGGCTACCGCGGGTGGCGATGCGCAGGGCCAAGCACCTCAGCCTTGATGACCGGGACGGCGCAGCTCGGTGACCTTGCCCGCCGCGTCCGCCTCGGACTCGACCTCGGTCTCGATGTCGAGCCCGAACAGCTCGCGCAGCGCGCTCACGTACTGGTAGGCGTCGTCCGACCCCGCGGCGCGGCGGATCTGTCGGGTCGGCTCGTGCAGGATCCGCGAGGCGATCGCCTTCGCCATCAGCTCCATCCGCTCGCGGTCGGCCTCGCCGAGGCCCTCCCAGCGGTTCTCGTTCTCGGCCAGCACCCGCCGCACGACCTCGTCGCCGTGCTCGCGCAGCGCGGTGATCGTCGGCACCACCTCCAGCGAGGCGACCCAGCGCTGGAAGCGGTCGAGCTCGGCCTCGATGATCCGTTCCGCCCGCGTCGCCTCCGCTTCGCGCACGCCCGCGTTGCGTTCGACGATCTGCTGGACGTCGTCGATGTCGTAGACGCTCACCCCGGAGATCTCGCGGCACTCGGGCTCGATGTCGCGCGGCACGGCGATGTCGATCAGGAGCAGCGGCCGCGCTTCCCGCTCCGCCATCACCTGTTCCAGCCCGTCGCGCTCGATGATGTGGTGCGGCGAGTTGGTGGTGGAGACGGCGACGTCGACCTGGGTCAGCTGCTCGGGCAGGCTCTCGAAGCGGATCGCCTCGCCGTCGAAGCGCTGGGCGAGGCCGAGCGCGCGGTCGTGATGGCGGTTGGCGACGAAGACGGTCTGGACGCCGCGGGCGACCAGGGCCTGGGCGACGAGTTCGGCGGTGCCGCCCGCGCCGATCATCAGCACGGTGCGCTCGGAGAGGTCGCCGAGGGCGCGCTGCGCGACCTCGACCGCCACCGAGGGGATCGAGACGCCGCGCTCGCCGATCGCGGTCTCGTTGCGGGCCCGGCCGCCCGCCGCCAGCGCCCCGCGGAAGAGGCGGTTGAGGATCGGCCCGGTGGCGCCCTCGACCAGCGCCAGCTCGTACGCGCGTTTGACCTGGCCCTGGATCTCGGCCTCGCCGACGATCATCGAGTCGAGCCCGGCCGTCACCCGCAGCAGGTGCCGCGAGGCATCGACGCCGCGCAGCGAGTAGAGGTGGCCGAGCAGCTCGGTCGGCCGGATGCCGGCCTTGCGGGTGAGCACGCCGAGCGCCTCGGACTCCGCCTCGACCGGGTCGGAGACGACCAGGTAGAGCTCGGTCCGGTTGCAGGTGGAGATCGCCGCGGCCTCCTCGATCGTCCCCGCTTCGGTCAGCTCGCGCAGCGCCGCGACGGCGCGCCCCTCGGTCAGCGAGAGGCGCTCGCGGAGCTCCAGCGGCGCCGTCTTGTGGGAGACGCCCAGGGCGAGGATCTCGCTCAAGACTTGACCTCCGCGTGCTCCGTCTCCCCGGCGTCGGCTTTGCGCTGCTCGGCGACCTCGGCGACTTCGCGCAGGCCGCGCTCGATGCCCGCCAGTTTCCGCGCCATGATCCCGACGTAGATCAGCAGCAGCACCACGAAGACGATGTAGGCGCCGGCGACGTACTTGCCGCCGACGTCGTTGGGGATCGCCGGGGCGGCGACGATCCAGCCGTACAGCGTGTCGACCATCTAGTGGACCTCCGGGGCGATTCGGGAAGTGGGCGGGCCGGTCGGTGCGTCGAGGGCGCGGCGCAGGCGCTTCAGCTGGCCGTGGGCGCTCTTCGCCGAGAGCTCGAACTTGACCAGCGTCGTCCAGAGCAGCGCCATCGAGGCGATCGAGCAGAGGAAGGTGAGCATCATCGAGCCGGGCAGGCCGCCTTCGGCGGTGGCGAAGACGCGCGGGTGGACGAGCGACGCCGACATCCGCACGGCGAGGAAGTTCAGCGGCACGAAGGCGCCCGCGGTGACCGCGAAGACCGAGGCGTAGCGCGCCTGGCGCTGGCGATCCTCGATCGCGTAGCGGAAGGGGTAGTAGGTCGCGTAGAGCAGGAAGACGATCAGGAAGCTGACCAGCGTCGGTTCGTTCCAGACCCACCAGTGGCCCCAGGAGCCCTTCGCCCAGATCGAGCCGGTGATCAGCGCACCGCAGGCGTAGATGACCGAGATGTGGATCGAGACGTAGGAGTAGGCGTCGTAGCGCGGGTCGTCGCGGCGCAGGTGGAGGATCGCGAAGATGCCGCCGACGATGAAGCCGCAGAGCGAGGTGATCGCCAGCGGCACGTGCAGGTAGAAGATCTTCTGCAGGAAGCCCTGGTCGGCTTCGATCGGGGCGTAGAAGAAGACCAGCGAAAGGGTGATCGCGAACGCCACGGGGGTCGCGATCGAGAGGGGTCTGAGTCCTTTGCCGTACATGCTGGGATCGACGCCCATATCACCGGGCGCGGCGGATCAATCCTCGAGCAGGAAGTCGAATACCGCGTAGCCCAGCAGGGCGAAGATCAGATCGTATAGACCCAGCACCATCAGCCAGGTTCCGAAGCGGTGGTAGGTGACTCCGCCCAGCAGCATCAGGGGTTCCGTGGCGGCCGTGGCGGCGATCATCAGCGGCACCACGAGCGGCAGCAGGACCAGCGGCACGAGCAGGTCGCGGGCCCGCGAGTTGACCGCCATCGAGGAGATCAGCGTGCCCGCCGAGGCGAGGCCGATGTCGGCGAGCAGGAGGACGAGGATCAGCGGCGGCAGGGCGGCGGCGCTGTTGAGGAAGAAGACGGCGAAGATCGGCACCGCGATGATCTCCAGCGCCACCAGGTAGATGATCAGCGCCGCGACCTTGGCGGTGAAGAGGACGCTGCGGTCGATCGGCGCGAGGCGGATCGCGTCGAAGCCGCCCTCCTCGCGCTCGGCGACGAAGAGGCGGTTGATGCCGAGCACCGCGGCGAAGAGCAGCGTCGCCCAGAGCACCCCGGCGGCGAGCGAGCCGGAGAGGCTGGTGCGGTTGAGGCCGAAGCGGAAGATCACGAACGAGGTGACCGCGAAGAGCGCCATCGCCGGGAGCGACTGCAGGGTGCGGAGCTCGGCCCGCAGGTCCTTGCCGAGGATCGCGGCGAAGGCGGTGCGCGAGGGGGTCACGAGACGGCCGCCGGCTCGTCGACGTCGAGGCGCAGCACCTGGTCGGCCTCCGGCAGGTGGCGCTCCGGGTCGTGGGTGACGACGACGCGCGTGTGGCCGAGCCCGGGGCCGATCAGCGTGCGGGCGATCTCGCGCCCCTCGATGTCGAGGTTCGAGTCCGGCTCGTCGAGCAGCAGCAGCTCCGGCTCGTGCAGCACGCAACGGCAGATCGCGAGCCGCTGGCGCATCCCGGCGGAGAACTCGAACGTCCGCTCGTCGCCCCGGTGCGACAGCTTCACCGCCTCCAGCAGCTCCTCGATCCGCGCCTCGGCCCGCGCACCGGTGATCCCATGCAGCTTGGCGTGGAACCGCAGGTTCTCGCGCCCCGACAGGTCGCGATAGAGCAGCGGCTCGTGCCCGAGATAGCCGATCCGCCCGCGCAGCTTCCACGCCTCGTCGGGCAGCTTGCAGCCGAGCACCCGCACCTCGCCCCCGGTCGGCCGCAACAGCGTCGCAAGAATCCGCAACAACGTCGTCTTCCCCGCGCCGTTGGGACCGAGGACGACCAACGAGTCCCCGGCCGCGGTCTCGAGGCTGAGGTCCTCGAGCGCCGCCCGTTCCCCATAGACCCGCCGCAGCCCGACGAGCCGAATCGCCGGCTCCGCACCTTTCTGGTCATCGGCCACCCGCTGATTCTGTCGATTCGGCGGGCGGGAGGGGATGGGGGGCTGTGAGCTGGCGCCCGGAAGGGTCCGTGATCCCGCAAGCTGTCGCCCGGGGAAGGTCGCGCCCCTCTCGCCACGGCCCGGGCAGGCTGTGGCCGTGGCGAGAGGGGCGGGTGTATGGAAGGTGTGGAGGGACACCGGCGGGAGGGTGACGAGAGGGCGTCGGGAGTGGCA
>CALCIA010000188.1 GCA_937907435.1 uncultured Actinomycetes bacterium | reverse complement strand
TGCCCGGGCCGTGGCGAGAGGGGCGGGTCCCCTACCCGGGCGCCAGCTTGCGGGGTCTGGACCCTCCCCGCCCGTCCGCCAGCAGGGCGCACCTTCGGCGCCCCGCGGGTGCATGGGCGTATCGGTCGTGGAACTACTCGTCTAGCTCAACCCCTCTTTTCGACGAACTCGCCGCTCGGCACCGGAGCCTCCGCGGGCGGGCTCCAGCGGACGTCGGGCATGAGGGCCATCGGCTCGAGGCCGAGGGCTCCGGCGATGCGGATCACGGACTCCAGCTTGGGCGAGGCGGCGGCGCGCTCGAGGGCGCTGATCGTGGTCCGGTCGAGGCCGCTGCGGAAGCCGAGCTCTTCTTGCGTCAGGTTCGCCTGCTGACGTGCTGCAAGGAGCAGCTCGGCGAAGGCGTCCGGAACGGTGAGCATTCAGGGCATCGTTTCCACCCTGCTGACCGCAGTCTACGGTAAGTAATCGCGCGAATATAATCGCGCAACGTGCTAGCTTCATGGCGTAAATGTCCCTGACCAAACCTGTCCAGATCGAGGTCGATTGGGAGGCGCTGGCCCGCGCGAGCGCCCATCCGCTGCGGATCTCGATCCTCGAGGTCCTCGGACTCGACGGCGGTCGCACCCTCTCCCCGAAGGAGCTGAGCCAGGAGCTCCAGACCGCGCGCGGCAACGCCAACTACCACGTCACCGAGCTGCACAAGGCGGGCCTCCTGCGCCTCGTCCGCAGGCAGCCGGTGCGCGGCGTGGTCGAGAACTTCTACGGATTGGCCTACTGACCGGGGCCGGCCGTGGAGGAATGGATCAGGCGGCGGCGCGAGCGGGCGCTGGAAAGCCCGGTCAGGCGGGAGATGCTGGCGCTGCTCGACCGGCAGGAGTACAGCATCCGCGAGCTGCACGAGCAGCTGTCCGGCGACCGCTCGCTACGCGAGGTCAACCATCACCTGGCCGTGCTGCAGGACGCCGAACTCGTCTGGGGCGAGAAGGGGCGCTACTGGAGGTTGGGACGCTGACGGGGGTGGACACCGGCCGCCGAGGGGTCATACTCGGACCATGGGTGGATCGGATGAAGTCGACTTCTTCCGTCTGCTCGAAAGCCACCGCACGCGCCTCTTCGTGCGCACCATGCGGTGGCTGCCGAGAGGTCCCCGCTGCGCCCTCTGCCGGGCGCCCTACGAGGGGATCGGCGGCCGCGTCATGGGCGCGGTCGGGTTCGCGCCCTCGCGCAAGAACCCGCGCCTCTGCAGCCGCTGCTTCGAGCGGGCCCCGATGGGCGGGCAGGAGATGGAGGTCGGGGTCCTCTTCGCCGACATCCGCGGCTTCACCACGCTCGCCGAGCACGAGGCGCCGGACCGGATCGCGGACCTCCTGAACCGCTTCTACGGGGCGGCCGTCGAAGTCCTCTGCCGGCACGCGATCGTCGACAAGCTGGTCGGCGACGAGGTGATGGCGCTCTACCTGCCGGGCCTCTTCGACGGCGACCCGGTCGAGCACATGCTGGACGATGCCGAGGCGCTCCTCGCCGCCGCGGGGTACGACGAGGACGAGCCATGGGTCGAGGTCGGCGTCGGCCTCGACTTCGGCACCGCGTTCGTCGGCAACGTCGGCGCCGGCGAGGTCAAGGACTTCACCGCGATCGGGGACGTCGTCAACACCGCCGCCCGCCTCCAGTCCGCCGCCGGCGGTGGGGAGATCGTGATGTCGGCGACCGTGGGACGGCGCGCGGGCGCCGGCGGCGAGCCCCGCGAGCTCTCGCTGAAGGGGAAACGCGAGCCCGAGCGGGCGCTGGTCCGGTCGATGCGCCGGCGCTCCGTGAAGGGGTGAGGGCGCGCCGGGCGCACCCAGGGGCGGCGTTCGTCGCTTGTAGTCGTATTTGGGACAAGCGACGAACGCACCGCGAGAGGGGCGCGTTCCGCTAGGCGGCACCCGAGGCGAGGAGCACCGCATTCGAGAAGCGGAGCGGGCCTGAGCCGCCGCCCGCATCGGCCGCGGCCCGCGTGATCGCGTCCCAGGCCTCCTCCTGGGCGTCGCCCGCGCGCTGCTCGATCATCGCCCTGATCGGCGCGGCGATCGCCCTGACGTAGGCGGTGAAGTGCTCCGGCGAGTCGAACTCGAAGGTGACCTCGGCCTGCTCCACGGCGACCGTCGAGAAGCCGCCGCCTTCGAGCAGCCCGCCGATGGCGGCGGGGGTCGGCCGGGAAAGCGGGCCGGGCGTCCCGGGCGGGGGCGCGGGCACGTCCAGCCGCGCCATCGTCGTCCGCATCGGGATCGAGAGGAAGGGGACCTGGTCGGGTTCGCCCCAGGAGGCGATCGCCATCCGCCCGCCCGGCCTGAGGAAGCGCCGGATGCGCCCCGCGGCGGCCTCCGCGTCGGGCTCGAAGATGATCCCCCAGCGCGAGACGGCGGCGTCGAAGCTCCCCGGCGGAAAGTCGAGGCCGGCGGCGTCGGACTCCACGAACTCGACGTTGCCCAACCCGGCCGCCGCGGCGCGCTCCCGCCCGAACGCGAGCATCTCGGCGGAGATGTCCGTGGCGACGACGCTCCCCTCCGGGCCGACCCGGCGCGCGGCGGTCAACGCCGGCTCCCCGCAGCCGGCGGCGACGTCCAGGACCCGACTCCCCGACCGCACGCCCGCCAGCTCTACCAACCGCTCGCTGATGTGCCGATCCGCGCGCCCGTTGAACTCGCTCCACTCCTTCCACCCGACCGCGGCGGAGCTCCAATTCCGGTGCTGCGCCTCGCGGAAGTCGACCGGGTCGATCGCCATGGCCCCATGCTCGCCCCTTGTGACCCGGACCGCAAATCCGCGCGCAGGTAGTCGCCCGGTGGGCGGCGTCCGAGATTCCTGCGGGTCCCTTCCTTCTACCCCTGGGCGTCGAGGACCATCGCCAGGCCCTGGCCGACGCCGATGCAGAGGGTGGCGAGGCCGTAGCGGCCACCGCGCGCCCGCAGCTCCTCCACGACGCGGCCGACCACGCGGGCGCCGGAGGCGCCGAGGGGGTGGCCGATCGCGATCGCGCCGCCGCTCATGTTCACCTTGGCCGGGTCGAGGTCGGGCCAGCCCGCGAGGCAGGCGAGCGACTGGGAGGCGAAGGCCTCGTTCAGCTCGACCGCGTCGACCTCGTCCCAGGTGATGCCCGCGCGGGCGAGCGCCTTGTTGGCCGCTTCTACTGGTGCGATGCCGAAGACGTCGGGATCGACGCCGTGGACGCCGCGGGAGACGACCCGCGCCAGCGGCGCCGCGCCGATCGCCTCCGCCGCCGCCTCGGAGCCGATCAGGAGCATCGAGGCGCCGTCGTTCAGGGGCGAGGAGTTGCCGGCGGTGACGGTGCCGTCCTTGACGAAGGCGGGCCGGAGCTTGGCCAGCTTCTCCAGCGAGGTGTCGGGACGGATGCCCTCGTCGCGCTCCAGGTCGGTGCCGGGGACGGGGACGACCTCGGGGAAGCGGCCCTCCTCCCAGGCGCGGTCGGCGAGCTTGTGGCTGCGCAGCGCGAACTCGTCCTGCGCCTCGCGCGAGATCGCGTGGATGTCGGCCAGCTTCTCCGCCGATTCGCCGAGGCTGATCGTCCACTGGCCCGGCATGTCCGGGTTGACCATGCGCCAGCCGAGCGTCGTCGAGTGGAGGGTCTCGTGGCCGGCGGGGAAGGCGCGCTCGGGCTTCAGCAGCACCCAGGGGGCGCGGCTCATCGACTCCACCCCGCCCGCGACCATGATCTCGGCGTCGCCGGTCTCGATCGCCCGCGAGGCCTGGATCGCCGCCTCGAGGCTCGACCCGCAGAGGCGGTTGACGGTGGCGCCGGGGACGCTGGTCGGCAGGCCCGCCAGCAGCACCGCCATGCGGGCGACATCACGGTTGTCCTCGCCGGCGCCGTTGGCGTCGCCGAGGATCACGTCGTCGATCCGCTCCAGGTCGAGGTCGGGCGCCCGCCCGAGCAGCGCCCTCAGCGCGTGCGCGGCGAGGTCGTCGGGCCGCACCTTCGCCAGCGCGCCGCCGTAGCGGCCGAAGGGGGTGCGGACCGCTCCATATATATAGGCGGCGCTCACGGTCGGGTGAAGGTTGCCATGGCGGTCGGTTGAAGAGCTTGCGGGCGAGGATCGCGGCCCTGGGGTCGATCGGTCAGCCGCCGCCGAACAGCGGGCGGTCGACGCCGAGGTCGTAGACCAGGGTCGGGCCGTCGTCGTCGAGGGCGATCCGGGCCTCGGGGGACGGTTGGTGGGACGGCAGGCGGCCGTCGTGGAAGAGATCGCGGACGTCGGCGCCGTGGAGGAGCACCGCGGCGTCGGCGATCAGGCGACGGTGGCAGCGCCACCAGACCGACTCCGCGCACATCACCGCCACGTTCCGCGCCTCGGCGTCGCGCACGAGGGCGGCAAGGGCGTCGCGGAACTCGGGGCTCGCCATGTGGTCGGCGTAGGCCCGGAACGACGGGTTGCGCAGGGCGACGTTGGCCGAATGCCGGGCGGGCCGGCGGCGTCCGCCCAGGGCCGGCGCCCAGCGGTAGGGGATCCCGTCCGCGGGCAGCCACGCTTCCATCGCCTCGCGGCCGAAGTGGGGAACGCGCCGGCTGCCCGGGTACGTGCGGACGTCGACCAGCTCGTCGACCGCGGCGCCGCGCAGCAGGCGCAGGAACTCGTCGGCGTCGAGGGTGCCGTGGCCGACCGTGATCAGCATCGGAGGCGACCGTAGCGGAGGAAGGCGGCGGCTCGCCGTAACGCTCCTACCGCTCCGCGCAGAGGCGCTCGCCGGCGATCCAGTCGCCGTGGCCGCCGCGGTTGAGGCCGTCGCAGCCGCCGGTGGGGCCGCGGGGGGTGGTCCTCGCCGGGCGGGCGGCGACGGTCGAGAGGAGCAGGGGCGCGGGGTCGATCGGCGTGTCGTAGTGGCGGACCTCGAAGTGGAGGTGGGGGCCGGTGGCGTCGCCGGTCGAGCCGACGTAGCCGATCCGGGTGCCGCCGACCACTTCCTCGCCGACGTAGGCGGTGATCGTCGACATGTGGCCGTACCAGCTCGTGTAGCCGAGGCGGTGCTGGATCACGACGAGGTTGCCGTAGCCGCCGCCGTTGTAGGCGGCGTAGATGACCGTGCCGACGCCGGCGGCGCCGATCGGGGTGCCTTCGGGGTCGGGGATGTCGACGCCGGTGTGCGTGTAGCCGTTGCGCGGGGCGCCGAAGGGGTCGCCGATCGGCCCCGGGACCGGCCGCAGGAACCGCACCGGGCCGGTCGGCGCTTCGGTCGCCGCGCCGGTCCCGGAGCGCAACGAGCGGATCGTGACCGGCCCCGCCAGCCCGTCGACCCCGATGCCGGCGGCTTCCTGGGCGCGCATCACCGCCGCCTGGGTCAGCGGACCGAAGAGTCCGTCGGCCCGGCCGGCCCCCTGCCCGGCGCGCTGGAGCAGGAACTGGAGCGCCGCCACGTCCCAGCCCCGGTCCCCGGACCGCATCACCCTGCTGCCGAGCGCGGGCCTGCCGCGCCAGCCGAGCGCCCGCCGGGTTTCCGGACCCGCGACCCCGTCCACCGTCAGCCCGCGCCGGCTCTGGAGCGCCCGGATCCCCTCCCGCGTGAGCGGCCCCTCGATCCCGTCCACGTAGCCGCTGTAGAGCGCCAGCCCCTGCAGCGCCGACTGCAGCGCGGCGACTTCGACGGTCGACGCGGCAGCGTGCGCGGGCGCGACGAGTGCGACCACCACCAGCGCCGCCGCGCCGATTCTGCGAACCGGACGCATCGCTCGATGGTGAGCGCATGGCCGGTGTCGTTCAGGGACCCGGGAGGGCCGCAAGGTGTCGTGCAGCGGGGCGGCGGGCGGGAAGGGATGGGGACCCGCAAGCCGGCGCCCGGGGAGGGATGGGGACCCGCAAGCTGTCGCCCGAGGTAGGGACCCGCCCCTCTCGCCACGGCCCGGGCAGGCTGTGGCCGTGGCGAGAGGGGCGGGTGTGCGGAAGGTGTGGAGGATGGCGCGCGGGAGCGTCACGGGAGTGCGTCCGAAGTGCGCCGGCGCCGTCACCGATGGGCGCCGAGGCCGGGGGCTCGAACGGTCAGGAATCTCCCCGGTTGGAAATCCGCGTATGGCGGGGGTTTCCA
>CALCIA010000187.1 GCA_937907435.1 uncultured Actinomycetes bacterium | reverse complement strand
CCCCTCTCGCCACGGCCACAGCCTGCCCGGGCCGTGGCGAGAGGGGCGGGTCCCTTCCCCGGGCGTCAGCTTGCGGGCCCCCGTCCCTGCCGACCCCGCCTGCGCACCCTCGCCACCACCGCCCTGATCGGCCTCTGCGGCGCCGCGTCCCTCGGCGCCGCCCCGGCCCGCGCCACCCCCGCCCCCGACCCCTACCGGCTCACGCCGGCGCTCGCCCACGTCGCCCGCGTCGTCGCCCCGACCCGCGCACTGGACCGGCCCGGCGCGGGGGGGACCGTGATGAAGGTCTCGCCGCTGGCCGAATGGGGCGGCGGGCGGGTCCAGTACCTGGTGCTGCGCTCGGCGACGGTCGACGGCAAGCGCTGGCTGCGGGTGCGCCTGCCGGAACGGCCGAACAGCGCGGCGGGTTGGATCCGCGCCGATGTCACCCGCGTCTCAAGCACGCCGTGGCGGATCGTGGTGTCGACCTCGCAGGCGCGGGTGACGGTCGAGCGTGCGGGTCGGCCGGTGGTCAGCTTCCCGGCCGTGGTCGGCAAGCCCTCGACCCCCACGCCGCGCGGGCTGTTCGCCGTCGACGAGCCGATCCGCCAGCCGGCCGGCTCCGAACTCGGCCCCTGGGCGCTCTTCCTCACCGCCCACTCACGGGTGCTCGAGGACTACGGCGGCGGCCCCGGCCGCATCGCCATCCACGGTCGCGCCGGTCCGCTGCTCGCCGCTCCGCTCGGCACCGCCGGGTCCCACGGCTGCATCCGCGTCGCCAACGCCCGCGTCCGCTGGCTCGCCCACATCGCCATCAACGGCACCCCCGTCCAAGTAACCCGCTGACCACCCGGTCGATGGGCCGAAAACCTGCCTATATGTCTGGTTTTCGGCCCATCGACCCGGGTGGGCCGACCGAAGCCAGGCAGAAGTGAGACGGAAGGGCGACGCCGGGGCTACTGGAGTTCGAAGATGACGTGGACCGTGGCTTTGACGCGGGAGGTGCCGGGTTTGGTCGGCGGGGTGGGGGCTCCCTTGCTGACCGGCGCGCCTGCGGCGCTGTCGAAGCGGGGGCCGATGAATTCGGCGCCTTCGCCTTCTTCGATCGTCAGCGCCGGGCCGAGCTTGGCGCCCGCCTGGGCGGCGAGGACGCCCGCGCGTTCGCGCGCCTTGTCAAAGGCCGCGGCGAGGACCTTGGCGAACGCTTCTTCTTCGTTGCCGACGCTGAAGGTCGGGCCGCTGACCCCGGTGGCGCCGGCGCCGAGGCCCTCGGCGATCAGTTCGCCCGCCTTCGCCGGTTCGTGGAGGGTCACCTGGATGCCCTCGGTGGCGCGATAGACGGTGGCGTTGCCCTTCCGCACCGGGCTGACGTCGATGCGGCCGGTGCGGATGTCGCCTTCGCCGACGCTGGGGAAGGCCTTGGCGGCGGCGATCACGTGGCGCAGGCCGGCAGCGGTCGCCTGCAGCGCGGCGGTGCGCGTCTTGCGTTCGCGCTTCACCCCGAAGCCGACCGTGGCGGTGTCGTTCGGCACCTTGATGGCGGCCGAGGCGGTGACGGCGACGGTGCGGCCGGTCGCGGCTCCCGCGGTGGCGGGGAGGAGCGCGCAGGCGGCGAGCAGCGCGGCGAGGGACAGGACGAGGGTCGACTTCTTGAGCGGGCGCATGGTGCCCAAACTACCCGCGAGCTACGGATTGATCACGATCTTGCCGAGCACGTCGCCCTCGGCGAGCGCCCGCAGCCCCTCGCCGACCTCGGCCAGCGGGAAGGTCTTGTCGATGCGGGGGCGGATCCCGCTCACGTCGATCATCGAGACGAGGTTGTGGAGGTCCTCCAGCGTGCCCATCGTCGAGCCGACGATCTCGAGCTCTTTGAAGAAGACGCGGTTCAGTTCGGCCGCCGGGTCGTGGCCGCTGGTCGCGCCGGCGATGACGACGCGACCGCCGGGCCTCAGCGAGCGCAGCGTGTGTCCCCAGGTCGCCTTGCCGACCGTCTCGAGGACGACGTCGACTTTCGCCGGCAGCCGCGCGCCCGACTCGAAGACGGCGTGGGCGCCGCACTCGAGAGCGAAGTCGCGCTTGCGCTCCTCGCGGCTGGTCGCCCAGACGCGGTAGCCGGCGGCGCGGCCGAGCTCGATCGCGGCGCTGGCGACGCCGCCGCCGGCGCCCTGGACGAGGACCGTCTGGCCCGGCCGCAGCCCGGAGCGGTCGAAGAGCATGCGGTAGGCGGTGAGCCAGGCGGTCGGCAGGCAGCAGGCCTCGTCGAAGCTGAGCGACTCGGGCTTCGGCACCAGGTTGCGGCGCGGCACCGCGACGCGCTCGGCGAGCGTCCCCGGGTGGAGCTCGGAGAGGAGCGTGCGGCCCGGGTCGATGATTTCGCCGCCGGGGAACTCGGGGTCGCCGATCACCGCGTGGACGATCACCTCCTCGCCCTTCTCGTCGACCCCGGCGGCATCACAGCCGATGATCATCGGCAGGCGCTCCTCCGGCAGGCCGACGCCGCGCAGCGACCAGACGTCGTGATGGTTCAGCGACACCGCCTTGACGTCGACCAGGGCCCAGCCGTCGGGGACGTCGGGCTCGTCGACCTGGCCGACCTCGAGGGCGGAGAGCGGGTCCTCCATCGAGGCGGCGACGGCGCGGGCGGCAAGCATCGGACTGAAAGTTATCTGTCAGGGAGATGTGACGCCCGTCACCGAGTGAGCGCGGTCACAAACGCGTGTTCGCGCCTTGCCGATACTTGTATACAAGTCGTAAGCAACACGGAAGAGAAGCAAGATGAGCAAGACTTGGAACGTGACCCTGTACCGCGACGGCAAGCCCGTCAGCGAGCGCCACGGTGTCAGCGAGCGCGACGCCGTCGCCCAGATCTACCGCCTCTCCCGCACGAGTGCCTCGCTCGAGACGGTCGAAGAGGCCCTGCCGGTCGAGACCGGCGAGCTCAGCCTCGCCGCCTAAGCGCCCCCTCGCGCCAGCTGTTCCTTTTGCCGACCAGTCCGGCAAAAGGAACAGCTGGGCGCTGGGCGCTGGCGTCGGGTCAGGGCGTCGGGAGCTCGGCGCCGCGCTTGGTCTGCTCGGCCATCGCGCGCTCGACCGCGTCGACATCGCGGACCGCGCCGGTGTCGGCGGAGGTCGCCATCGCCGCGTAGGCGCGCAGGGCGGGGGAGACGACGCGCTCCCGGGCCGCCGGGACGTAGCCGTTCCCGGCCAGCAGCGCCTCGCGGCGTTCGTCCAGCACCGCGTCCTCGACGCGGAGCTCGATCGAGCGGCTGGGGATGTCGATCGCGATCGTGTCGCCGTCCTCGACCAGGGCGATCGCGCCGCCCGACGCCGCCTCCGGGGAGACGTGGCCGATCGAGAGGCCCGAGGTGCCGCCGCTGAAGCGGCCGTCGGTGAGCAGGGCGCACTTGGCGCCGAGGCCGAGGCCCTTCAGGTAGGAGGTCGGGTAGAGCATCTCCTGCATGCCGGGCCCGCCCTTCGGCCCCTCGTAACGGATCACCACCACGTCGCCCTCGGCGATCTTGCCGCCGAGGATCGCCTCGACCGCCTCGTCCTGGGACTCGAGCACTACCGCCGGGCCGCGGAAGGTGAGGATCGACTCGTCGACGCCCGCGGTCTTCACCACGCAGCCGCGCTCGGCGAGGTTGCCGTAGAGGATCGCCAGGCCGCCGTCGGCGGAGTAGGCGTGGGCGACGTCACGGACGCAGCCCGCGGCGGGGTCGAGGTCGAGCGACTCCCAGCGCTCCGACTGCGAGAAGGCGGTGGCGCTCCGCTTGCAGCCGGGCGCGGCGTGGAAGAGCTCGACCGCCGCCTCCGACGCGGGGCCGGCGCCGCGCACGTCCCACGTCCCCAGCCACGCGTCAAGTGAGTCGGCGTGGACGGTCCGGACGCCTTCGTTCAGCAGGCCGCCGCGGCGCAGCTCGCCGAGGATCGCCGGGATGCCGCCGGCGCGGTGCACGTCCTCGACCAGGTAGTCGCCGTTCGGCGCCACCTTGCAGATGCAGGGGACGCGGCGCGAGAGCTCGTCGATGTCGGCCATCGTGAACTCGACCTCGGCCTCCTGGGCGGCGGCGAGCAGATGGAGCACGGTGTTGGTCGAGCCGCCCATCGCGATGTCGAGGGTCATCGCGTTCTCGAAGGCCTCGCGGGTGGCGACCCGGCGCGGCAGCACGCCCTCGTCGTCTTCGTCGTAATAACGCGTGCAGAGGGCGACGACGGCGCGGCCCGCGTCCTCGTATAGCTCCTTGCGGGCGGTGTGGGTGGCGAGCGTCGTGCCGTTGCCGGGGAGCGCCACGCCGAGCGCCTCGGTGAGGCAGTTCATCGAGTTGGCGGTGAACATCCCCGAGCAGGAGCCGCAGGTCGGGCAGGCCGCCTCCTCGATGCGGGCGATGTCGTCGTCGGAGACGTCGGTGGCGACGGCGTCGGCGATCGCCGAGATCAGGTTGACGCGCTTGCGCACGGTGCCGTCCTCGAGCACCGCGGTGCCGCCCTCCATCGGGCCGCCGGAGACGAAGACGGTCGGGATGTTCAGGCGGAGCGCCGCGTTCAGCATCCCCGGCGTGATCTTGTCGCAGTTGGAGATGCAGACGAGCGCGTCGGCGCAGTGGGCGTTGACCATGTACTCGACCGCGTCGGAGATCAGGTCGCGCGAGGGCAGCGAGTAGAGCATCCCGCCGTGGCCCATCGCGATGCCGTCGTCGACCGCGATCGTGTTGAACTCGCGCGGCACGCCGCCCGCCGCGTGGACCGCCGCGGCGACGACCTCGCCGACCGGCTGCAGGTGGGTGTGGCCGGGGACGAACTGGGTGAAGGAGTTGGCGACCGCGACGATCGGCTTGCCGAAGTCCTCGCGCTCGACGCCGGTGGCGCGCAGCAGCGCGCGGGCGCCGGCCATGTTGCGGCCGTGGGTGACGGTGCGGGACCTCAGTTCGGGCATCGGTGACTCCTGCGGGTTGAGACGATCGGCACAGGGAACGGTACCGGCGGCGCGGGGGCGGGGGCGTCGCTCAGCGCAGGGCGGCGGCGAGGGCGCGCCACTCCGCGGCGGGGACGGCGGGCGCGCCGAGGGCCTGGAAGGCGACGTGGTCGGCCCCGGCCTCGACGTGGGCGCGGGCCGCGGCGGCGACCTCGGCGGCGGAGCCGTGCGGGATCACGTGGTCGATGAGGCGGTCGGAGCCGCCGTCCTCGATGTCGGCCTGGGCGAAGCCGTGTTCGAGCAGCGCGTTGGTGTAGTTGCTGAGGCCGAGGTAGAGCTTCGCGTAGTCGCGGGCGGTGGCGCGGGCGCGCTCCGTGTCCTCGTCGAGGACGCAGGCGATCTCGGGGATCACCAGGGCGTCGGGGCCGACCGTCGCGCGGGCGAAGCGGGTGTGGTCGACCGAGGTGAAGTAGGGGATCGTGCCGAGCGAGCGCCTCGCGCTCATCGCCAGCATCTTCGGGCCGAGGGCGGCGATGATGCGGCGGTCGGTCGGGATCGGCGCGGCGGCGGCGGCGTCGATGCCGTCGAGGAAGGCTTCGAGGTTCGACAGCGGGCGCTTGTAGTCGCTGGTCGCCTCCGGGTGGCCGACGCCGATGCCGACGCAGACGCGGCCGGGGAAGTCGGCGTCGAGGGCGGCGAATTCGCGGGCGAGGTCGGCCGGGTCGTAGGCCCAGATGTTGACGATCGAGGTGCCGACGACGAGCTCCGCGGAGCCCTCGAGCAGCGGCCGCAATTCCTCGAGTCGCGGCGAGCCGCCGAGCCAGAAGGCGCCGAGCCCCGCCTCCTCGGCCGCCCGGGCCGCGGCGCCCGCGTTCTCCTTGCCGATCCGCCGGTAGGAGGTCCAGGCGCCGAAGTCGCCGAAATCCATGCCCGAAGCCTAGGGAGGACGCTCGGCCGGCCGCCCCGCCCGACCCCCGTTTCCGGGGGTCCCGCCGGCCCGCGGAGGAGAGGTCTCCGGGACCGCCGCCCGCGTGTGCTTCAATCGTCGGACCAGAGAAAGGAGGTGGTCCTATTTTGAGTCACATGCTTGAAGGGACTCTGGAGGTGCAGGGCCGCTAGGCGCCGCACTGGTTCGGGCGCCCGGTGGAATCCAACCCGGGCACCGGCGTGCGCGTGGAGGTCGGACCTAGTCCCGCCCGGCCACGGTGTCACGCACACGTTTGCTTGCACCAGCCTGAGAGGGCCGTCCTTCGGGGCGGCCCTCTTTTTTGTGGCTTTTGGCCGGTAGGCTCGGCGGCGTGAGCGCGGAGCGGGGGAGCGGTGAGGTGCTGGTGCTGCGGCCGGGGCCGGTCGGGGACGATCTCGACGCGGTCACGCCGGCGTTGACCGGAGCGTTCGCGGCGGCTCGCGAGGCGCTCGAGGCGGGGCGGCCGGTCGCGGTGGTCCTCGACGCGGGCGATCTGCTCGGGCAGGGCTCGCCGCTCGACGCCGCGGTGGCCACGGGGCTCGTGGGGATGGTGCGAACGCTGGGGATCGAGGGCGCCAAACCGGGCTGGCGGGTAAATGTCGTCGCCGGCGGTGAGGGCGACGAGGCGGCGGTCGAGGAGACCGTGGCCATGCTGGCGGGCTCGTCCCTGACCGGGCAGCTGCTGACGGTCGGCGGCGCGAACCTCGGGAAAGTGGTGCCGTGAGCCGCCCCGCCCCGTCCCCCACCGACGCTTGTCCCCCTATGGGTAACAAGCGTGAGGGGGAGGCGGGCAGATGAGTGGCGCGGGGACGGCGATCGTCACCGGGGCCGCCGGCGGGCTCGGCGGGCGGATCGGGGAGCGGCTCGCGGAGGCGGGGCACGACCTGGTGCTCGTGGACCTCGACCCGGCGGTGGAGGAGGTCGCCGCGGCGGCCGGCGCCGGCGCCGTGGTCGCCGACCTCACCAAGGCCGATGGGGTCGACGCGGTCCTCGACGCGGCGGGCGACGACGTCGCGGTGCTGGTCAACAACGCCGGGATCACCCGCGACGCGCGCGCCGTCAAGATGAGCGAGGCCGACTTCGCCGCCGTGATCGAGGTCAACCTCGTCGCCGCGATGCGGCTGACGCTGGCGCTCGAGCCGCGCTATCGCGACGGCGCCGCGGTCGTCAACATGAGCTCGCGCGCCTCGCTCGGCAACTTCGGCCAGGCGAACTACAGCGCTTCGAAGTCGGGGCTCGTCGGCTTCGGCCGCGCGCTCGCCCAGCGCTGGGCGCCGCGGGTGCGGGTCAACGCCGTCGCCCCGAGCCTGGTCGACACGCCGATGACCCAGGCGATGCCGCCAGAGGTGCTGGCGAAGATGGTCGCGCGGATCCCGGCCGGGCGGATCGGCACCCCCGACGACGTCGCCGGGATCGTCGCCTTCCTCGCCTCGCCGGAGGCCGGCTACGTCACCGGCCAGGTGCTCTTCGCCTGCGGCGGGCGCAGCGTCGCTCCCTGACCCCGGCCGTACCGATAAAGTCCCCGAGCGTTTGACGGTTCTCAGGGCAATGCGGGGGTGATGACAGTGGCCGCGGTGCGGGAAGGGGGCGTTCGGCAGCGGCGCAATCGCCGGCAGGACGTGCTCGAGGCGGCGGTCCGCGTCTTCCACGAGAAGGGCTACGTGTCGGCGACGATCCAGGACGTGGCCGCCGAGGTGGGCGTCCTCAAGGGCAGCCTCTACCACTACATCGACTCCAAGGAAGACCTGCTGGCGTGGATCTTCGAGGACTCCGCCGGCCGCTTCATGGAGATGCTCGACGAGGCGAGCGGGCTCGACGAGCGCCCGGTCGAGCGACTGCGCAGCTTCGGCCGCTCCTGCTCGCTCTGGTACCTGCGCAACATCGAGCGGGTGGCGATCTACGCGACCGAGTGGAAGCACCTCACCGGCAACAGGCGCAAAAATGTGGTGACGATCCGTGAAGCCTACGAGCAGCGCCTGGCGGGCCTGATCGGCGAGGTGAAGGAGGCCGGCGAAGCGGCCCCCGATCTCGACGTCAACTTCGCGACCTACTTCATCTTCGGCGCCCTCAACGGCCTCCCCAACTGGTACCGACGCCGCGGGCCGGACCCGGCGGAGCGGATCGCCGACGCCTACGCCGCCCAGATCGTCAACACGGTGAGCGGCGCGGCGGGGCGGCCGCGGTCGGGCTAGTCGGTCGATCCCGAGGCCGGGGCCCCCGGGGGAAAGGACGGAAGCCCTGCGAGCGCCGCGGATGCCCTGCCGACCCACGGGGCGGCTGTGGTCGGCAGGGCATCCGCGGCAGCCCGGGGCGCCTTCGGGGAGGGAGGCGGGACAGGCGAGTTCGCACTTCTCCGCGCTATCCGCGGCTTTCTGCGAACTCACCGGTCGGCACCCCGCGGAAGCCGCACCGGACCCGCACGGAACCCTCACGTCCTCCGCGCTCCTTCGTCCTCGATCCCGGTCCTCCCCCGTTGAGTTCGCAGTTATCCGCGGTATGCGCGGCAAAGTGCGAACTCGACCCTCGAAACCTGCCTGGCCCGAGGCGCCGGCTTCCCCGCCGCAGGCCCGCGCGGAATGGCCCCCGCGGAATCGACCTAGCCTTGCGTCCGCTCGGCGGCGTCGAGGTGCTTTGAGGCGATCTTCCAGCGGCGCTGGAGCTTGCCTTCGACCTCGCTCGCGGCGCAGCCGGCGGTGGCGGCGCATTCCCCCCAGGCGTTGGCGGCGCGGAGGTACTGGTTGAAGGCGTCCTCGGCCGCGGCCGCCGGGCCGGTCACGCAGGCGGCGCCGAGCTTGTCGACCGGGACCGCTTCGTAGGCATCGCGGACGGCGCGGACGCGGACCACGTATTCGTCGTAGCTGAGGCCGGCGAGGAGGGACTGGCGGAGGTCGTTCATGCGGTCGAGGAAGTTGCCGAGCCGCGCCTGGCAGGGGTCTTGCTTGCCGTCGCCGGGGGGCTTGGTGGCGACGGGCTTCGATTCCTCGGCCTTGACGGTGGTCGTCCCGGCGGCCGTGCTCGAGCCGCCGCTCCCGCACGATGCGAGTGCCAAAAGCGTGCCGATCGCCACGAGCAGCGGCCCGGTGCGGTACAAACCGCGGCGATGCCGAATCGCAGGGGAATCCGCCTGGCGCCGCGCGCCTTCCTGGCCGCCGCGGCCGCGCTCGCCGCCGTGCTGGTCGCGCTCGGCACGGTCGCCGCCGGCGCGCGCGCCGCCGATCCCGGCTCCGGTCGCGTCCTCGTCGTCGGCGACAGCCTCGAGGAACTGACCGCTCCCTACCTGCAGCACCTGCTCCCCGGCGTGCCGATCACCGTCAACGCGGTCGGCGGCTCCAACAGCTACCAGATCTTCGACCTCTTCCAAGAAAGCTACGAACCCTCCGACTCGGTGATCGTGTTCGACGCGGGGACGAACGACGACCCCGAGTATCCGCAGATCTTGGCGGAAAACCTGCAGAAGGTCGTCCAGACCGTCGGCAATCGGTGCATCGTCGTGCCGACCATCCACGGCTTCACCGTCAACGGCGTCGACAACGCGGGCAAGAACCGGGTGGTGGCCGAATTCGCCGCCTCGCGCCCCGGCACCCAGACGCCGGACTGGGCGGGGTTCGTCCACACCCACCCGCAGCTGATGCAGTCCGACAACCTGCACCCGATCGAAGCCGGCTCCGAAGCGCGGGCGCGGCTGATCGCCGCGGGGATCGACCGCTGCCTCGCCGGCGAACCGAACGCCCCGGTCGCGAGCGGCGCCAACGAGGGCGCGATCCCGCCCGGGGACGTCGGCCAAAACGGCGAAGCCGAAGGCGAACTGAGCGCCTCGCACGAAAGCTTCGAACCGGCCGAGGAAGCTGCCGAAGCGAGCTCCGCCGGCCCCGAACCGGGCTCCCAGCCGATCGCCGAAGCGGTCCACTTCAAGCTCGTCGACCGGGTCGCGGTGCGCCGCGCCCAGGTGGTGCGGGAAGCGCGCCGCGACAAGGTCGCCGACGCCGCGGTCGCCGCGCTCACCGCCGTGCTTCCCTGAGCGTCTGCATGAACTCGTCCCGGCGACGAGTTTCTGCAACCGGACCTCGCCCGCGGCCGCATGGATAACTTTCGCGCCGTGGCCGACCCCGGACAGCTGCCCTTCGACCCGATCGAGGAGGCGCGCCGCCATTGGGTGGAGCGGTGGCCGGGGGCGGCGGCGCCGTCGATGGTCGCGGTCACCTCGATCATGCGCGTCCACCAGATCCTGATGGCGCGGCTGAACGATCTGCTGGAGCCGTTCGGCCTCACCTTCCCTCGCTACGAGGTCCTGATGCTGCTCCACTTCAGCGCCCGGGGCTCGCTGCCGGTCGGCAAGATCGGCGAGCGCCTCCAGGTCCACCGCACCAGCATCACCAACTCGCTCGACGGGCTGGAGAAGGCGGGGCTGGTGCGCCGCGTCCCGCACCAGTCCGACCGCCGCGCCGTCCTCGCCGAGATCACCGCCGCCGGCCGCGGGTCCGCCGAGGCCGCGACCGAGGTCCTGAACGAGGCCAGTTTCGGCACCGAGCCGCTCGCCGTCACCGACCTCGACGACCTCTTCGCGACGCTGCGCACGCTGCGCGCCGGCGCCGGCGATTTCGCCGCCTGACCGGCGCCGCCGGATCGGGGGCGCCCCCCGTCGCCCGATAATCTGGCCACTCCCAGACCCCGGAGGAACTCTTTGAGACCCACCAGATTCGCCCTTGCCATCACGGCCGTCGCGCTGCTCGCCGCGAGCCTCACCGCCACCGCCGCGACCGCCAGCGCCCCGCCGAAGCCGGTCACCTCGAACTCGGTCCCGGTCAGCGGCGCCGTCGTCACCAAGGTCAGCGTCCGCGCCGCGGTGAAGAACAACCGGCTCACCGTGACCCTCGTCCCGGGCAAGCTTCCGTTCGCGAAGAAGACGGTGAGCCTGAAGGGCAAGGTCTCCGACTGGAGCGCCTCGGCGATCAAGGTCTCCATCAAGGCGACCGGGCCGCGCAAGGGGACCGGGCGGGTCATCGTCACCGGCCCGCTGAACGAAGTGCAGCCGGACGTCGCCGTCTACGAACTCGCCTGGACCGTCGCGACGACCAACACCGGCACGCTGAAGCTGACCCCGGAGGAACCCTGATGGCGACGGAATCGGCAGAGAGCGTGCAGCGTCCCGGCGCCGACTGGGTCGCCGGCCCCGGCGACTTCGAGGACATCCGTTACGAGCTGAGCGGCGACGGGATCGCCAAGATCACGATCGCCCGGCCGCGCGTCCACAACGCCTTCCGGCCGCACACGGTGGTCGAGCTGTCGAAGGCCTTCGAGGCGGCGCGCGAGGATGGCGACGTCGGCGTGATCGTCCTCACCGGCGAGGGCGACCGGGCGTTCTGCTCGGGCGGCGACCAGAACGTCCGCGGCGACACCGGCTACATGTCGGAGGAGGGCGGCGTCGGCCGCTTCCACATCACCGACCTGCAGGTGCAGATGCGCCGGCTGCCGAAGCCTGTCATCGCGATGGTGGCGGGGTACGCGGTCGGCGGCGGGCACGTCCTGCACGTCTGCTGCGACATGACGATCGCCGCCGACAACGCCCGCTTCGGCCAGGCCGGCCCGCGGGTCGGCTCCTGGGACGGTGGCTTCGGCGCCTCGCTGCTGCGTGATCTGGTCGGCCCGAAGAAGGCGAAGGAGATCTGGATGCTCTGCCGCCAGTACGACGCCGCCGAAGCGCTCGACATGGGCATGATCAACACCGTCGTGCCGCTCGCCGACCTCGAGGTGGAGACCGTGAGCTGGTGCCGCGAGATGCTCGCCATGTCCCCGTTCGCCCTGCGTCTGGTCAAGGCGGGCTTCAACGCCCACGAGGACGGTTATGCCGGCATCCAGCAGCTCGCCCACGACGCCAACCTCCTCTTCTACGGCGACGACGAGGCCAAGGAGGGCCGCGAGGCCTACAAGGAAAAGCGCCGCCCCGACTTCAGCAAGTTCCCCCGGCGCCCCTGAGCGGGGACCCCTCCCCGGTGAGTTCGCAGTAATCCGCGCTATCCGCGGATAAGTGCGAACTCACTCGCGGGGGGGCGCCGGCCTGCGGGGGGCGCCGGCCTGGGAGGACCAGCGCTCGGTCGGCTACGCCGCCGCGTCCGCCGCGTAGGTCTCGACGATCTCATACAGCGTCGTCCGCTGGGCGGGCACGCGCCCGGCCCTCCGCGCCGCCGCCACCAGGTCCTCCACCTCCAGGCGCACCCCGTGCTGGGATCCCGCCATCCGCGAGATGCTCTCCTCCATCAGCGTCCCGCCGAGGTCGTTGACCCCCCAGCGCAATGCCTCGGTGGCCCCCTCGAGGCCCATCTTCACCCAGGAGGCCTGCAGGTTGGTGATCGTCCTCCCGAGGGCGAGGCGGAAGGCGGCGGTGTGCTTGAGGTTCTCGCGCATCGTGATCTCCTCGATCCCGTGCGTGCGGCCCAGCAGGGTGTTGAAGGGGATGAAGGAGAGCGGCACGAACTCGGTGATCCCGCCGGTCCGTTCCTGCAGGCCGCGGACGACCTGCATGTGGCGGGCCAGCTCGCGGGGCTCCTCGATGTGGCCGAACATCACCGTCGAGGTCGAGCGCAGGCCCGCCCGGTGGGAGGCCTCGATGATCTCCACCCAGCGGGCGACCGGCAGCTTGTTGGGGGAGATCCGCCTGCGCACCCCGTCGTCGAGGACCTCGGCGGCGGTGCCGGGGGTGGAGCCGAGGCCCTGGGCGAGCAGGTACTCGAAGACCTCCCCGGGCTCCTTGCCCGAGCGCTCGCAGGCGTGGTGGATCTCCATCGGCGAGTAGGCGTGGAGGTGGAGCCGGGGCGCGGTCTCCCTGGCCAGGGCGAGCCAGCGCCCGTAGGCCTCCAGGGTGAGGTCGGGGTGGATGCCGCCCTGCATGCAGAGCTCGGTGGCGCCGAAGGCCACCGCCTCCTCTATCCGGGCGGCGAAGTCGGCCTCGGAGACCTCGTAGGCGTCCGGCGAGCGCCTGCCCTGGCCGAAGCCGCAGAAGGCGCAGCCGACCACGCAGACGTTGGTGAAGTTGATGTTGCGGTTGACGACGAAGGTGGCGGTGTCCCCGGCCAGCTCGGCCCGCAGCTCGTCGGCGGCGATCCGCATCTCCTCGATCACCTCGGGCCGGGTCTCGGCGAAGAGCGCGGTCAGCTCGTCCTCGGTGAGGGCGATGCCCTCGCGGCCCTTGGCGATCGCCCGGGGGGCGAGGGATCCGTCGAGGTGCTCTTCGCTCCTGCGACCCGAGCCCTTCCTCGGGATGAAGCTCCAGTACTTCAGCTTGACCACGTCGAGCACCCCCTGCTCCATCCACCCCGGGTCCATGTATTGCGGGTAGACGCAGAGGCGCTCGGTGAGGGCGTAGCCGCGGGGGGCGAGCTCCTTGCGCACCTGATGGGGGCTCGGGAAGGGCTCCTCGGGGGAGATGTGGTCGCCGTTGGCCGAGAGGCCGCCGAGGTCGGTGGCCCCGGCCTCGACCAGCTCCGGCCAGTGGTCGGAGAGGTTCGGCGGGACCTGGACGCCGACGTCGGGCATCAGCCTTCTGCACTCGGCGATCAGGCGCTTGATCTCCGTGATGTCGACGGGATCGGCCCATTCGGGGAGGGGAGGCGGGGAGGACCCTTCGCTCACGGACCGCGGGGAGGTTCGCTCAGGGTCCTCCCCGCCTCCCCTCGCGGCGCCCGCCCCCGCCCAGCGCTCACGCGAGGCCCGATCCGCGATCTCCGCGACCTCGGCGCCGTAGTAGCGGGGGTGGGGGACGAAGTTCTGGAGGATGACCTCCTGGATATGGCCGAACTCCTCATGCAATGCGGCGATGGCTTCGAGCGACCGCACCCGGGACTCGACGCTCTCGCCGATGCCCACGAGGATCCCGGTGGTGAAGGGGACCCGGAGCTCCCCGGCGGCGCGGATCGTCGCCAGGCGCTCGGCGGGGTGCTTGGTGGGAGATCCCGCATGCACCGTCTCCATCAGGCTCTCGTCGACCGACTCGAGCATCAGGCCCTGGGAGGCGGTGACCTCACGCAGCCGCGCCAGGTCCTCCTCGGGCAGCACCCCGAGGTTCGTATGCGGGAGCATGCCGCGCTCCAGGGCCCGCTCGCAGGCCCAGACGACGTAGCCCGTGAAGTCCTCGTGGCCCCAGGCCTCGAGGCGCTCGGCGACCACCGGGTTGACCTCGGGCCGCTCGCCGGTGAGGACCAGGAGCTCCTTGGTGTTGCGCCTCGCCGCCTCGTCGAGGATCCGCTCGACCTCGGCGGGGGCGTGGATGTGGGCCTGGTGGGTGGCGAAGGCGCAGTACTTGCAGTAGCAGCGGCAGGTGCGCGAGAGCGAGAGGGTGAAGTTGCGGGAGAAGGTGATTCGTTTCATCGCGGTGCCCCAGTAGTAGTCGGTCTGGCAAACGACCGGTTGCTTGGTAATCTACCGGGCGGGAGCTGGCTCGAGAGGAGATTACGGTGGGTAGCAACGGTCACGGCCTGGAAGAGTGGCGATCGGTCTTCGACTTGATCGACCGTCGAGCGGCGGCGACGCCGGACGCCCCCGTCGTCTCCTTCGACGGCGAAGAACTGAGCTACGCCGGGCTGCGCGAGTCGACGCTGCGGGTCGCGCGCTGGCTGCAGGGGATGGGCGTCGGCCCCGGCGACCGGGTCGCGATCCTGCTGCGCGAGGCGAGCCTCCGGTACATGTCGTTCGCGATCGGCGCGATGCGGCTCGGCGCCGTCGCCCTGCCGATCAACGCCCGCAACAAGGCCCATGAGCTGCGCTACGTGCTCGAGCACGCCGAGCCGGCCGTCTTCCTCGCGGGCGCCGAATTCGACGACGTGGTCGCGGCGGTGGAGTGCCCGTCCGGGTGTCGGCTCGTCACCGTCGACTCCACCTTCGCGATCGGCGATGACGAGCTCGCCCCGCTCGCGGAGGTCGAGGCGCCGGCCGCCGATGTCGATCTCGACACGCCCGCGCTGCTCCTCTACACCTCGGGCACGACCGCCCGCCCGAAGGGCTGCCTGATCAGCCACCGCGCGCTGCTCGGCGTCGGCGTCAACTGCACCGAACGGCTCGGCTTCGGCGCCGACGACCGGCTGTGGACGCCGATGACGATGTTCCACGTCGGCGGCTGGCAGGCACTGCTGACCGCGATGGCCGGCGGCGGCGCGCTCAGCCATCCGGGGATCTTCGACCCCGACCGGGCGCTCGCCCAGCTCGAGCGCGAGCGCTGCACGCACGCCTTCCCCGCCTTCGAGCTGATCTGGCTCGGCGTCCTCCAGGCGCCCGGCTTCGCCACCGCCGACCTCACGGCGCTGCGCGTCGTGATCAACGTCGGCGGCCACGAACGGCTGGTGCAGATGCAGGAAAAGCTGCCCGACGCGATCCAGGTCTCCTGCCTCGGGATGACCGAGTCCTGCGGCTCGATGTGCATGGGCTCGCCGGCCGACCCGCTGGAGCTGCGCACCACGACCTCGGGCCGGCCGCTGGCGGGGATGGAGCTGCGGATCATCGGCGAGGACGGCGAGGAGCTGCCCGCCGGCGAGGAGGGCGAGCTGACCTTCCGCGGCGTCACCGCCTTCTCCGGCTACTTCCGCGACCCCGAGATCACCGCGGGGACCGTCGACGCGGACGGCTGGATCCGCACCGGCGACCTGGCGTGCGTCCTGCCCGAGGGGCCGGTGCAGTTCCGCGGCCGGCTCAAGGACATGCTCAAGGTCGGCGGCGAGAACGTCTCGGCGCCGGAGCTCGAGGACTTCCTCATCAGCCACCCCGGCATCGCGGTCGCCGCCGTGGTCGGCGCCCCCGACGCCCGTTACGGCGAGGTCGCTGCCGCCTTCGTGAAGCTCGTCCCCGGCGCCACCGTCGAGGAGGACGAGCTCATCGAGTTCTGCCTCGGCAAGATCGCCACCTTCAAGGTCCCCCGCTACGTCCGCGTGGTCGACACGTTCCCCACCTCGGCCTCCGACAAGATCCAAAAGTTCGCCCTGCGCGAGACGATCACCGTCGAGCTGCGCGAGCGGGGCATCACCGAGGCGCCGAAGCTGGTGGCGAGGTCCGCGGGGGCGTCGTAGGGCGTTGGGGGTCGGATGGGACGCGCCCCCCCACGGGCGCGTTCGCAGTAATGACCGGATAGGACCCAAAAGTGCGAACGCCGAGTGGGGTGGGGCGGCGAAGGGATGGGGGCTCGCAAGCTGTCGCCCGGGTTAGGGACGCGCCCCTCTCGCCACGGCCCGGGCAGGCTGTGGCCGTGGCGAGA
>CALCIA010000186.1 GCA_937907435.1 uncultured Actinomycetes bacterium | reverse complement strand
CTCATGGGGGTCACAGCCTGCCAGGACCCCCATGAGGAGCCCAGGACACCCTTGATCCATCTCGGACGGCCGCAAGCCCCCCGGACCCCCGCCTACGCGCTCTGCGCAGCACGAACAGCCGCAAGCGCCTCGTCATCCCGCGCCGCCGCCATCGGGTACCGCACGTCAAGGTCCAGCGGCGCCCCGTCGAGCCCGCCATCGCCGAAGGAGACCGCGCCGCCTGCCTCGCGGACGATCAGTTGGGCGGCGGCGGCGTCGACCGAGCGGCAGGGGCGGAGGCTGAGGAAAGCGTCGAAGCGGCCGGCGGCGACGTAGGCGGCGGTGATCGCGATCGAGCCGACCACGCGCAGCCGGTAGGCCTTCCCGGCGAGCGACTGCATGGCCGGGACGGTCCAGTCGGGCTCGGCCGACTCCAGGCCGACGACCTCGAGGCGGCCGTTGCCGACGGCGACCCGCGCCGCCCGGCCGCCGACCGAGGCGCCCTCGCCGCGGGTCGCCATGAACTCCTCGTCGGCGCCGAAGTCGTGGACGAAGCCGAAGCGCACGTCGGCCATCGAGTCGCCCTCGGCGACCGCGATGCTGAGGCTGTGGGAGGGGATCGTGCGGCGGGCGTTCAGGGAGCCGTCGATCGGGTCGATCACCACCCGCGTCGTGCCGCCGTCGCCGAAGACGACCTCGCCGCGCTCCTCGGAGACGGCGACGAAGGAGGCGCCCTGCGCCGCGAGCCGCTCCAGCTCGGCGAAGACCTCGTCCTCGCAGCGGCGGTCGATCACCAGGGTGCGGTCGCCGCCCTCGCCGACCCCCTCGTAGACGGTCCGTTCCTCGCTGCTCACGACCTCGGCGAAGATGCGCCGCTGCGCCGCGACGATGCGGCGGCAGATTCCCGGCCAGTCGGCGGCGAAAACGTCCACGGGCCGGGACTCTAGACGGACGCCGCCGGCGCGCTAGCTTAGGACGATGCGTCAGACCGACCCGACGGCAGAGGGGGAGGCGGGCGGGCGGCTGCGCGCCGCCACGCACGCGGATGGGCCCCTGCTCGTCCTCGGGGCGGCCGGGACCGGCAAGAGCGAGCTGCTGGCGCGGCGGCTCGCCGACCTGGCGGCGGGCGGGACTCCCCCCGATCGGGTGCTGGTGATCGGCGCCCGGAGGGCGACGGCGCGGCGGCTGCGCGACCGCTGCGAGGCGCTGCTCGAGGGCCCTTATGAGGAGCTCTGGGTCGGGGACTGGGACGAGATCGGCGAGCGGCTGCTGCGCGAGCACGCCGAGGCGGCCGGGCTCGATCCATTCTTCGACGTCCTCGGGCGGGCCGAGCGGCTGGCGGTGTTGCTCGACCGCTTCGACTCGCTGCCGCTGCGCCGGCATGAGATCCGCGGCAACCCGGCCGGGCTCCTGGCGCGGCTGCTGGGGCGGATCGACACGCTGAAGGCGGAACGGATCGGGCCGACGACGCTCGCCGAGATGGCCCAGCGGCAGGCCGAAGAGGCGACCGACGAGGCCGGGCACGAGACGGCGCGGCGCGAACTCGAGTTCGCCGAGCTCTACACCGCCCACGACGGGATCCTCGCCGAGTCGGGCAGCCTCGACCGCGGCGACGTCTTCCTCGCCCTCGACTGCATGCTGGTGGAACGGCCCGACGTGCGGGCGACGATCGCGGCCCGCTTCGCCCAGATGATGGTCGACGAGCTGGAGGAGTCGACGCCAGCCGAGCGGGCGCTGCTGGAGGGGCTGGCGGGCGACAACCCGAGTCAGGTCTTCGCGCTGGAGGGGAGGGGCGAGGAAGCGGAGCCCGGCTCTGAGGCCACGGAACCAGTGACCTCCAGCTCGACAAGCTGGCGCTCTCCCAACTCGCTCATCGCCTGGTACCGCGACCTGCATCCGGCGGGCGACGTCGTGACCCTTGAGCACCGCTTCCGCGAGCCGAAGCTGCGCTTCTGGAAGTGCGCCAACGAGCGGGCGCAGGCGCAGGCGACGGCGCGCGAGGTCGAGCACCTGCTCGCGGGCGGCACCCGCGCCGACGACATCTGCGTCCTGCTCGCCGACCCGACCCACGAGGGCGGCGCGATCGCCGCGGCGATGGAGGAGCGCGGGATCCCCTTCCACCTCGCCGGGCCGACCGCGCTCTTCCAGCGCGCCGAGGTGCGCGACGCGATCGCCTGGCTGCGGGTGCTCGCCGACCCCGACGACTCGGCGGCCGCGGCGCGCGCGCTGACCCGGCCGCCGGTGGAGCTGCGCCCCGGTGACCTCGCCCGGCTGACGACGATCGCCCGCCGGCGCAAGCTCGACATGGTCGCGGGCTGCGAGGCGGCGCTCGACAGTCCCCAGTTCCAGCCGGAGGCGCGCGAGCGCATCCAGACCTTCCTCAAGCTCTACGGCACCGCCGCCGCGGCGATGGAGGAGCGGCGCGCCGACGTCTTCGTGCGGCGGCTGATCGAGGCGGTCGGGCTACGCCGCCAGCGCCTCTTCGCCGCCCAGCCGGAGGTCGCCGAGCGGCTGCTCGGGCTCTCCCGCCTGGCCGAGCTGGCGACCGCCTGGGCACGGCGCGAGCCGCACGGCTCGACCCGCGGCTTCGTCGCCTACCTGGCCGCCGTCGCCGAGGCCGGGGTCGAGCCGACCGGCGGCGAGGAGCCGCCCGCGCCGGGCGCGGTGGTCGGGCTGGCGCTGGGCGCGGTGAAGGGGCTGGGGTTCGACCACGTCTTCGCGCTCGGGCTGGAGGGCGACGCCGAGTGGGGCCGGATCGGCTGGCCCGCCCGCGAGGAGATGGTCCTCGCCCGGACCGCCGGCGCCGAGGACGCCCGCCCCGGCCGCGCCTACGCGGAGGCGCTCGCCGCGTCCCCGGATGCGGTCGAGGAGGAGCACGAGGAGGAGCTCTTCGGCCCCGCCGAGGGCCTCCACGCCACCTACCGGACGCTGCGCGAGCAGGTGCTCGAGGCGAGCTGGCGGGCGGGGCGCGAGCTGTCGGAGCCGCGCCTCGACACCGCGATCGACGTCAACCGGGCGATCGCCCGTTACCTGGAGCTGCTGAAGCTGGCGGCGCTCGCGCAGCGGCCCGGCGAGGAGGGGACGGCGGAGGCGATCGAGGCGGTCAACGGCCTCCTGCGCCAGGTCGCGACGCCCGAGCAGCAGGCGGAGCTGGACGCGTCGTCGCTCGACGCCTACCTGCTGGACTCCGAGAGCGAGCGGGGACGTCGCCTGCGGCTGATCGCGGCCCGCGAGGAGCCCTCGCTGGAGGCCTTCCTGCCGCGCCGCGGCGACGGTCGCCTCAGCCTCTCGGCCTCCGACCTGACGCTCTACCTCACCTGCCCGCTGAAGTACAAGTTCGCCCGCGTCTTCGGCATCCCGCAGGAACCGACGATCAACCAGCGCTTCGGGATCCTCATGCACAACGTCCTCGAACGGTTCCACAAGGAGCCGCCCGAGGAGGGGGACGAGCTGCGGGCGCTGAACCGGCTCTTCGAGGGGGGCTGGCGACGGGGCGGCTTCGGCGACTCCGACGACGAGATGCAGTACCGCGACCGCGGGCGCGAGGCGCTGCGCCTCTACTGGGAGCGCGAACGGCTCTCCGACTCCGAGCCGGTCTGGCTGGAGCGCAAGTTCGACTTCAAGGTCGCCGACCATCACGTGCGCGGCCGCGTCGACCGCGTCGACCGCCTCGCCGACGGCGCCTTCGAGCTGATCGACTACAAGACCGGCGAGCGCAAGACCGAGGAGGAGCTCGACTCCGACCTCCAGCTCGCCCTCTACCGCCTGGCGGCGCGCGAGGCCTGGGACATCGAGGCCGCCTACGCCTCCTACGACTACGTACTCGACGCGGAGAAGGTGGCGGCCCCCACGAAGCCCGACGACGCCGAGCGAGTCGAGCGCACCGTCGTCACGGTCGGCGAGGGCGTCCTGTCGCAGGACTTCGAGCCCCGACCGAGTCCAAGCGTGTGCTCGTGGTGCGATTACCGGCTCGTGTGCCCGGCGGCGGAAAGCTGAGCGGGGGTCGGGGGGCTGGCGGGGGTGCGGTGCCTGGCGGGGGTCCGGGGCCCTGGCGGGGTTTGGGCCTTGAGGCCGGCGGCCGGAGAGGATAAGGACCCGCAAGCCGACGCGCGGAAGGGACGGTGCCCGCAAACGCGTTCGCAGAAATGACCGGATAGGACCCAAATGTGCGAACGCCGGGTGGGGCGGGGCGAGGCGGGGAAGGGACGGGGACCCGCAAGCTGTCGCCCGGGGTAGGGGATGCGCCCCTCTCGCCACGGCCCGGGCAGGCTGTGGCCGTGGCGAGAGGGG
>CALCIA010000185.1 GCA_937907435.1 uncultured Actinomycetes bacterium | reverse complement strand
AAAGTGTGACGTTCCCGGCATCTCTGTGACCGTTCGGGCCGAGGTGTGGAGGCTCTCCGACCCGATCGTCACGGAAGGCCGACTTCGCAACGTCCCTGTGCCGCCTTTTTCACGCAAGCCTCACGTCCTGGGCTCCTCATGGGGGTCACAGCCTGCCAGGGCCCCCATGAGGAGCCCAGGACCTCCCCTCCGGCAACCTTCACAGGATCTGTATACGGCCCCGCCGTAACTTCACGCGGCCTTGACGGGACTGAGCGCACAGTGTTGGTGTGCTCTTCCTCGCAGACATCTTCCCCGGCGGCGGCAGTCCGGTTGCTGACGTCTTCGCGATCGCGATCGCGCTCTTCCTCTTCGCCCTGCTGTTCTGGGTGATCGACCTGATCGACCGGATATGAGCGGCGCCGACGTCTTCGGGCTCGTCGCCGCGTTCGTCGTCTGCGTCTTCCTCTTCTACGCGCTGTTGCGGGGGGAGAACCTCTGATGGTCCAGGGGTACGTGCAGATCGCGATCTTCTTCGCCGTCGTCCTTGCCGTGGTGAAGCCACTGGGGATCTACATGGCGAAGGTGTTCCGGGGTGAACGCGTCTTCTTGACCCCCGTCCTCGGGCCGGTCGAGCGTGGTGCCTACAAGGTGCTGCGGGTGCGGCCCGAGGAGGAAGGCCAGGACTGGAAGCAGTACGCGAAGAGCCTGATCGTCTTCTCGCTCCTCTTCTGGGTCCTGCTGTACCTGATCCTCCGCACCCAGGGGCTCGACCCGTGGAACCCGCGCGGGTTCCACTCCGCGCCGTGGGACGTGACCTTCAACACCGTCAGCTCGTTCGTCACCAACACCAACTGGCAGTACTACGGCGGCGAAGTCACGTTGTCGTACTTCGCCCAGATGGCGGGGCTCGCGGTGCAGAACTTCGTCTCCGCGGCGGTCGGGATCGCGGTGCTCGTCGCCCTGATCCGCGGCCTCGCCGCCCGCTCCGGTCGCTCGCTCGGCAACTTCTGGCAGGACGTGGTGCGGATCCTGCTCTACGTGCTGGTGCCGATCGCGGTGGTCGGCGCGCTCGTCCTCGCCTCCCAGGGCGTGATCGAGAACCTCTCCGGCTACACCGTCATCCACACGCTCTCCGGCGGGACCCAGGTTCTCGGCCAGGGCCCGGTCGCCTCGCAGGAGGCGATCAAGCTGCTCGGCACCAACGGCGGCGGCTTCTTCAACGTGAACTCGGCCTTCCCGTTCGAGAACCCGAGCGGCTTCACCAACGTCGTCGAGATGTTCCTGATCCTGATCATCCCGGCGTCGCTGACCTACACCTACGGCCGCATGATCGGCAGCCAGCGGCAGGGCTGGGCGATCTTCGCGGCGATGGCGGTGCTGCTGATTGCGGGGACCGTCGTCGCCTACGTCGCCGAGCAGCACGGCACCCCGGCGCAGCACCTCGCGGGGCTCCACACCCACGCGATGGACGGCTCGACCGGCGGCAACATGGAGGGCAAGGAGCAGCGCTTCGGCATCGCCTCCAGCGCGCTCTTCACCGCGGTCACCACCGCCACCTCCACCGGCGCCGTCAACAACGCGTTCGAGTCCCTGACCGGGATCGGCGGCGCGGTGCCCTTCTCCAACCTCGGCTTCTCCGAGGTGATCTTCGGCGGCGTCGGCTCCGGCCTCTACTCGATGCTGCTCTACGCGATCCTCGCCGTCTTCATCGGCGGCCTGATGGTGGGACGCACGCCCGAGTACCTCGGCAAGAAGATCGGCGCGCGGGAGATCAAGTTGGTCGCGCTCGGCGTCCTCGTCACGCCGCTGACCGTGCTGCTCTCCGCCGGGCTCGCCGCGGCGGCGCCCGCCGGCACCCGCTCGCTCTACGCCGGCTTCACCCCGCAGGGCTTCTCCGAGACCCTCTACGCCTACCTCTCCCAGGCCAACAACAACGGCTCCGCCTGGGCCGGCTACACCGGCTTCCTACAGCCGCACGGCCCCGGCAACGTCGGCGCCTACGGGATCAGCTTCACCGACCTGCTCGGCGGGCTGGTCCTGATCGCCGGCCGCTTCCTGCCGATCCTCTTCGTCCTCGCCGTCGCCGGCGCGCTGGCGGGCAAGAAGGTCTCGCCCGCGGGCCTCGGCACGATGCGCACCGACAACCCGACCTTCGTCTTCCTCCTGCTCGGGATCGTCGTTCTGGTCGGCGCCCTCACCTTCTTCCCCGCGATCCTGCTCGGCCCGGTCGTGCAGGGACTGTCGACGAGGCTCTTCTGATGCGCGGCCTCGGCAAGGAGCTGCGCACGGGCCTGATCGCGGTCCTCGCGATGACGCTCGTCCTCGGCCTCGCCTACCCGCTGGTCGTCACCGGGATCTCGCAGGTGCTCTTCCCGGGCGCGGCCAACGGCTCCAAGGTGAGCTTCGACGGCCGCGTGGTCGGCTCGCGGCTGATCGGCCAGGAATTCAAGGGCAAGGCGTTCTTCCACTCGCGCCCCTCGGCGACCGGCTACTCCGGCGACGCGACCTTCTTCGCCAACGTCGGCCCGAACTCCAAGGAAGGGCGCGAAGAGGTGCGCGAAAACCTCGCCGCCTACCTCAAGCTGAACAAGCCCTTCGACCGCGGCCTGACCAAGGCGGACGTGCCGGTCGACGCGGTCACCAACTCCGCCTCCGGCGTCGACCCGCAGATCTCCCAGGCCAACGCGCGGATCCAGGCGCACCGCGTCGCCGCCGTCCGCGGACTGCCCTTGGACGAAGTCGAAGCGCTGATCGACGGCGTCGTCGAAGGCCGCGGCCTCGGCGTCTTCGGCGAGCCCGGCGTGAACGTCCTCGAACTGAACGTTGCCCTCGAAGAAGCGGCGCCGCTGAGATGACCCCAGAGAAGCGACAGCACACCAGGGAGGAGCCCCGCTCCCTCTTCGACCCCGCGATCGTCCGCCCGGCCCTGCTCGAGTCGCTGCGCAAGCTCGACCCGCGCGTCCAGGTCCGCAACCCGGTCATGTTCGTGGTCGAGATCGGCGCCGCGATCACCACCGTCGCCTGGCTGATCCAGCTCTTCGGCGGCGAAAGCCTCGGCGGCGGCCACCAGCCCGCCTGGTTCACCTTCACCGTGACGGTGTGGCTGTGGCTGACCGTCGTCTTCGCCAACCTCGCCGAGGCGCTCGCCGAGGGCCGCGGCCGCGCCCAGGCCGCCAGCCTGCGCGCGATGCGCACCGAGGCCACCGCGAAGATGCTCGACGGCACCGAGAAGTCCGCCGCCGAGCTGGTCCGCGGCGACGTGGTCGTGGTCTGCGCGGGGGAGGGGATCCCCGGCGACGGCACCGTGATCGAAGGGATCGCCTCGGTCGACGAGTCGGCGATCACCGGCGAGTCGGCCCCGGTCATCCGCGAGGCGGGCGGCGACCGCTCCGCCGTCACCGGCGGCACCCGCGTCCTCTCCGACCGGATCGTCGTCGAAATCACCCAGGAGCCGGGCGGCTCCTTCCTCGACCGGATGATCTCCCTGGTCGAGGGCGCCTCGCGCCGCAAGACGCCGAACGAGATCGCGCTCGGGATCCTGCTCTCGGCGCTGACCCTGGTCTTCATCGTGGTCGTCGTCAGCCTGCGGCCGTTCGCGCTCTTCGCCGGCACCGAGCTCTCCGAGACGACGCTGATCGCGCTGCTGGTCGCGCTGATCCCGACCACGATCGGGGCGCTGCTCTCGGCGATCGGCATCGCCGGCATGGACCGGCTGGTGCGCCGCAACGTGCTGGCGCTCTCGGGCCGCGCGGTCGAGGCGTCCGGGGACTGCGACGTCCTCCTGCTCGACAAGACCGGCACGATCACGCTCGGCAACCGCGAGGCGACCGAGTTCATTCCGATGCCGGGGGTGAGCGAGGCGGAGCTGGCGGAGGCGGCGCAGATGTCCTCGCTTGCCGACGAGACGCCGGAGGGGCGCTCGATCGTCGTCCTCGCCAAGGAGCGCTTCGGCATCCGCGAGCACGACTTCGACGGGACCGAACCGACCTTCGTCCCGTTCAGCGCCGAAACGCGGATGAGCGGCGTCGACTACAACGGCACGCAGCTGCGCAAGGGCGCCGGTGACGCGATCGCGGGGTGGATCGCCGGCGAGGGCGGCCACGCGCCGCCGGAGCTGCGCGCCGAGCTGGACCGGATCGGCCGCGAAGGCGGCACCCCGCTGGCGGTCGCCCGCGACGAGCACGTGCTCGGCGTCGTCTACCTCAAGGACGTGGTCAAGGAGGGGATGAAGGCCCGCTTCGACCAGCTGCGGGCGATGGGCATCCGCACGATCATGGTCACCGGGGACAACAAGCTGACGGCGGCGAAGATCGCCGCGGAGGCGGGCGTCGACGACTTCCTCGCCGAAGCGACGCCGGAGCGCAAGCTGGAGCTGATCAAGGAACAGCAGGCCGACGGAAGGCTGATCGCGATGACCGGGGACGGGACGAATGATGCACCTGCTCTTGCTCAGGCGGATGTAGGCGTAGCCATGAACACCGGCACTCAAGCTGCCCGCGAGGCGGGGAACATGGTCGACCTCGACTCCAATCCGACGAAGCTGATCGAGATCGTCGAGGTCGGCAAGCAGCTGCTGATCACCCGCGGCGCGCTCACCACCTTCTCGATCGCCAATGACGTCGCCAAGTACTTCGCGATCCTGCCCGCGATGTTCGCCGCCACCTACGCGACCGCGGGCGAGAAGGGGCCGCTCGACGCGCTGAACGTCATGCACCTGGGGACGCCCGAGTCGGCGATCCTCTCGGCGATCATCTTCAACGCCCTGATCATCCCGCTGCTGATCCCGCTCAGCCTCAAGGGGGTCCGTTATCGGGCGATCGGCGCGACCGCGCTCCTGCGCCGCAACATCCTCATCTACGGCCTCGGCGGGCTGATCGTCCCCTTCGTCGGGATCAAAGCGATCGACCTCGTCGTCCACAACCTGCTGGGGGCGTGAGGGGAGCCGATCGGTGGGCCACTACAAGATCTTCCTGGGCATGGCCGCGGGGGTCGGCAAGACCTACCGGATGCTGCAGGAGGGGCATGCCGAAGCGGCCGCCGGGCGCGACGTGGCGATCGGCTACCTGGAGCCGCACGAACGGCCGGAGACGAGCGAGCAGGCGCGCGGGCTGGAGGCGGTGCCGCGGCGGGAGGTCGAGATCCGCGGCGGGGCGACGGTCGCGGAGATGGACCTCCCGGCGCTGCTCGCGCGCGACCCGGAGCTGGCGCTGATCGACGAGCTCGCCCACACCAACCCGCCGGGGCTCGAGCACGCCAAGCGCTACGAGGACATCGCCGCGGTGCTCGCCGCCGGCATCGACGTCCTCTCCACCGTCAACGTCCAGCACCTCGAGTCGCTGAACGACCAGATCGCCGAGCTGACCGGCGTGCGGGTGCGGGAGACGGTGCCCGACCGGGTCCTCGCCGACGCCGACGAAGTGGTGCTGATCGACCTCACCCCGGAGACGCTGATCGCGCGGCTGCGGGCGGGCAAGATCTACCCGCCGGCCAGCGTCCCCGCGGCGCTCGACAACTTCTTCAAGATCGAGAACCTGGCGGCGCTGCGCGAGGTCAGCCTGCGCCAGGTGGCCGAGGACGTGGAGTCGAAGCGGCTCGTCTTCGCCGAGGCCGAGCAGGTGGGGACGCGCGACGAGGAACGGGTCGCGGGCGATGCCGCCAAGGCGGTGGGGGAGAGGCTCCTGGCGCTGGTCCGTCCGCAGCCGAGCTCCCAGCGGCTGGTGCGGCGCGCGTGGCGCTCGGCGCAACGGCTGGGGACGGGGCTCGACCTGCTCTGGGTGAAGCCGCCGGGCCTCGTGGTCGAGGGCGAGGTCGAGCGCCAGGTGACGGCCCTGCGCCGGCTTGCCTCGGTGCTCGGCGCGACCCTCTTGATCGAGGAGCACGACGACGTCGTCGCGGCCGCGGCCCGGGTCGCCCGCGAGCGCGGCAGCACCTACATCATGGTCGGCGAGGCGCCGCCGCCGAAGGGCCTCGCCCGCCTGCGTGAGCCGCTGCCCCAGCGCCTGATGCGCGCCGCCTCGCCCGGCGTCGACGTCCGCATCGTCGCCAACCGCGGGCGGCGGGACCCATGAGCCCCCGCCCCACTTCCGCCACCGACGCTTGTCGCCCAGAGGGCGACAAGCGTCGAGGGGAGGCGTCGTCGTGAGCGCGTTCGCCGTGGCCACCCCCGCGCTCGTCGCCCACGGGTTCGTCGCCGGCACTGCGGTCGCCGTCGGGCTCGGCCCTCGCGCGGCGCCCACCGCCGCGCTGGCCGCCGGCGCTCTTGCCATCCGCCTCGAGCACATCCTCGTCGCGGTCGCCCTGGTCCTCGGACTCGCCGGCGGCTTCTTCCTCGCCCGGTCCCGCCTCGGCCGCCGGGCGCCCGCCGAACCGGAAGCCGTCCACCACATCCTCATGCCGTTCACCGGCACCGAGATCTCGCGCCGCGCGGTCGACGCCGCACTCCGCCTCGCCCGCGCCGAGGGCGCCACCCTGATGCCCGCCTACCTCGCCGCGGTACCGAAGAGCCTGCCGCTCGACTGCGCGATCCCGGTCGAGGCCGACCGGGCGATGGCGATGCTGGAGGCGATCGAACAGCGCGCCGGCGGCAAGGGCGTCCCGGTCGACGCCCGCATCGAGCGCGGCCGCACCTACCGCCACGCCCTCGCCCGCCTGCTCGCCGAGGAGGACTTCGACCGCGTCGTCGTCTCCCCCGGCGCCACCGGCACCCAAGGCCTCTCCGGCGACGACCTCGTCTGGCTCCTGGAGCGCGCCCCTGCCGAGGTGATGATCCTCCGCCCCGGCCCCGAAGACCACCGCATGGTCGTCCCCGCCGCCAACGGCGACGGCGAGTTCGCACTTATCCGCGGTATGCGCGGATAAGTGCGAACTCGCCGGTGGGCCAGCCCCCCGCGCCTCCCCTGGCGATGCCGGGCCAGCAGCGCAAGGAGTAGCGAGGGGAGCGTGCATTAGCACGTGACCCGAGCCACGACGCCGCGATGCGCCCCCCGGCATCGCCAGGGGAGGCGCGGCTAGTGCTTGCGCTTTTTCGGCAGGGTGTGGAAGACGACGTCCCAGAGGGGGGAGGAGACGCCGTAGCCATAACGGTGGTCCTGGAAGTGGTGGCGCATGTGGGCCTCGCGGATCATCTTCAGGAGTCGCGACTTGGGCACGAAGTGGTGCACGTAGTAGTGCATGTAGTCGTAGACGAGGTAACCGATCATGAAGCCGCCGAAGGCCGGGAAGGCGGCGTCGCCGAGGACCAGCCAGAAGCCGAGGAAGAAGAGCGCCGCCAGGGGAATCGAGGCCGAGGGCGGCATCACCAGACGCATCTTGTCGTTGGGATGGTCGTGGTGGACGCCGTGGATGATGAAGTGCATCCGCCGGCCGACCGCGTTGTCGGGCTCCCAGTGGAAGAGGACGCGGTGGAGCCAGTACTCGGTCAGCGTCCAGAAGGCGAGCCCGCCGAGCGAGATGAGGATCAGCTGCAAGGCGCTCCAGCCCTTGGTCGCACCGATCCACTCCGCCGCGACGATCACCGGGATGAAGATGATCGCGGGCAGCGAGGGGTGCACGCGGGAGAAGAAATCGAGGAATCCGTTCTTGAAGATCGGCGGCGATTCGGCCAGCCGCTGGGTGCGTTCGTGTGCCTCCATCTGGCCGAATGTTAGCGACGCCGCCCGGCCGTCTCGCAAGACGCGGGGCTTACGTGAAGGCCCTGTTACGCAGATGTAGCGATTTGCGGATTCGTGCCCGACGCGCCCGCCGCCGGGTTGCTTTCATGCCCGGGCCGATGCCGCGCAAGCCCAAAGCCCCCACCTGCGAGGACTGCTATTTCCACAAGAATCACTTGTGCGCCCTGGAGCTCGGCGAGACCTGCGCGACCTTCCGGCCCAACCGTCCCGAGGGCCTCGTCCCACCGCGCCAGCCGGTGCTCCTGATGAGGGCGCCTCGCTGGGCCTCCACCGGCCGCGCCGTCTCCGCCTGACGGCGCCGACCCACCGAGTCGCGCCGTGACCCCCGTACCCACCCGTGACGTGGGTAATGTGTCGGAGCGATGCCGCAGCGCGACCTTTTCGCCGACTTCGCGCGGATGCGCCGGGAGATGGACCAGCTGATGGGCGATCCCTGGAGCCGCACCCGTTACGTCAGCCGCCGGGCCTCCGGCTTCTCGCCGAACGTCGACGTCTACTACGTCGACGACCCGCAGCGCGCGGTCGTCAAAGTCGACCTCGCGGGCGTCGACCTCACCGAGATCGGGATCGAGGTCTCGGGGCGCCAGCTGGCGATCGTCGGCCGCCGCGCCCTGCAGGAGACCGAAGGCCGCGTCTACCAACAGATCGAGATCCCCTCCGGCCCCTTCCGCCGCGTGGTCGAGCTGCAGGTCGAGGTCGACGGCAACCGCTCCGTCGCCAACTACGAAGACGGCCTCCTGACGATCGAACTGCCGCTGCGCGACCCGCAGGAAACCACGCACCAGGTGCCGATAGAGCGTCCATGATGGAGGGCTCTCCCACCCTCGAGGTCGTCGAAGCCCCGCTCGACGCCGAGGACGCGCTGCACGACGGCCCGCTGCCCCTCCCGGAGGCGCTGCCGGTCCTGCCGCTGCGCGACTCGGTCGCCTTCCCGGACACGATCACGCCGCTCGCCGTCGGCCAGCCGCGCTCGATCAAACTCGTCGACGACGCCCTCGGCGGCAACCGCATGCTGGTGATGGTCGCCTCGCGCGACCCCGAGCTGGAGGAGCCGACCCCCTCGGACCTCTACGAGGTCGGCGTCGTCGGCGTGGTCGAGCGGATGGTCAAAGTGCCGGACGGCTCGCTGCGGATCCTCGTCCAGGCGACCCAGCGCGTCCGTCTCGACGACTTCGTCACCGACCGCCCCTACTTGATCGCCCGCATCACCGAGATGCCCGACGAGGTCGAGCGCACCGCCGAGCTCGAGGCGCTCAGCCGCAACGTCCAGCGCACCTTCTCGGAGATCGTCGAGCAGATCCCCTACCTGCCGGAGGAGCTGCAGCTTGCCGTCGCCAACATCGACGACCCGAGCTCGCTCGCCCACCTGATCGCCGGGGCGCTCCGGGTCGAGACCGCCGAGAAACAGGAGCTGCTCGAAGAAGTCGACGTCGGCAAGCGCCTGCGCCACCTCTCCCAGATCCTCGCCCGCGAGCTCGAGGTCGTCCAGCTCGGCACCCAGATCCAGTCCCAGGTCCAGTCCGAAGTCGACAAAGGCCAGCGCGAGTTCTTCCTCCGCCAGCAGCTGAAAGCGATCCAGGACGAGCTCGGCGAAGAAGACGAGCAGGCCGCCGAAGTCAAGGAACTGCAGGAGAAAATCGAGGCGGCGAACCTGCCTGAGGAGGCGCGCAAAGCGGCCGACCGAGAGCTCGGGCGCCTCGCCAAACTGCCGCCCGCGGCAGCCGAGCACGGGGTGATCCGCACCTACCTGGAGTGGCTGATCGAGCTGCCCTGGGACGTGGAGACGAAGGACAACCTCGACATCCGGCACGCGAAAAAAGTCCTCAACGCCGACCACTACGACCTCGAGGACGTCAAGGAGCGGATCCTCGAGTACCTCGCGGTGCGCAAGCTGAACCCGGAGAGCCCCGGCCCGATCCTCTGCTTCGTCGGCCCGCCCGGGGTGGGGAAGACGAGCCTCGGCCGCTCGATCGCGAAGGCGCTCGGCCGCGAGTTCGAGCGCATCTCGGTCGGCGGCGTCCGCGACGAGGCGGAGATCCGCGGCCACCGCCGCACCTACATCGGGGCGCTGCCGGGGACGATCATCCGCGCGCTGCGCGACGCCGGCTCGCGCAACCCCGTCTTCATGATCGACGAGATCGACAAGATGGGCGCCGACTTCCGGGGCGACCCGGCGAGCGCGATGCTCGAGGTGCTCGACCCGGCCCAGAACGACACCTTCCGCGACCACTATCTGGACCTCGCCTTCGACCTCTCCGACGTCGTCTTCATCGCCACCGCGAACGTGCTCGACACGATTCCGGGACCGTTGCTCGACCGGATGGAGACGATCGAGCTGGCGGGCTACACGCTGGACGAGAAGCGCCACATCGCGCGCAGCTACCTGGTCGACCGCCAGATCGCCGCGAACGGGCTGAAGCCGTCCCAGATCGAGTTCGCCGACGCGGCGCTGACCGCGATCGTCGAGGAGTACACGCGCGAGGCCGGGGTGCGCAACCTTGAGCGGCTGATCGGCACGATCTGCCGCAAAGTCGCGCGCCAGGTCGCCGAAGGCAAGGCGAAAGGGAAGGTGCGCGTCTCGGGCAAGAAAGCGCGCGAGATGCTGGGACGGCGGCGCGTCTTCGCCGAAACCCGGCGGCGCACCAAAGATCCCGGCGTGGCCACCGGCCTGGCCTGGACGCCGGCGGGCGGCGACGTGCTCTTCATCGAGGCGACCGGGATGCCCGGCTCGGGGAAGCTGACGATCACTGGCCAGCTTGGCGAGGTGATGAAAGAGTCGGCGCAGGCGGCGCTCTCCTACGTGCGCGGCCACCAGGCGCAGATCGCGCCGAAGCTGACCGAGGACTGGTTCGCGGGCCACGACGTCCACATCCACGTGCCGGCGGGGGCGGTGCCGAAGGACGGCCCCTCGGCGGGGGTGGCGATGACGGTCGCGCTGTCCTCGCTGATCAGCGGCCGGCCGGTGCGCAACGACGTGGCGATGACCGGCGAGGTGACGCTGACCGGCAAGGTGCTGCCGATCGGCGGGCTGAAGGAGAAGTCGTTGGCGGCACAACGGGCGGGGATCAAGCGGGTCTTGGTGCCCGCGCGCAACGAGGGGGACGCGGGCGAGATCCCCCGCAAAGAGCTGGGGGGCTTGCAGTTCGTGTTCGTCGACGAGGTCTCGAAAGCGATCGACGTCGCGCTCTCCTGATGGAGGCGGCGACTCTCCCTCGCACCCCGCGCACCGCCCCGACCGAGCGCCGGCGCTCGCCGCTCGACTGGGCGCGGGAGCGCTCGCGCGCCTTCTGGATCGTCGCCGGGCTGACCGTCCTCGCGGCGGCCCTGCGCTTCGCCACGCTCGGCGTGCAGAGCTACCACCACGACGAGGTCGTCACCGCCAGCCGCGTGCTCCGCGCCGGCTTCGGCCACGCGATGCACGCGGTCTGGTTCAGCGAGTCGACGCCGCCGGTCTACTACGCGATCGCCTGGGTCTGGACGCAGCTGGTCGGCACCGGGGAATTCGGCCTGCGGACGGTGTCGGCGGCCGCCGGGGTGCTGACGGTCCCGGTCGCCTACCTGATCGGCGTGGAGCTGCGCGGCCGCCGCGCCGGACTCTGGGCGGCGGCGCTGGTCGCGGTCAACCCGATGATGCTCTGGTACTCGCAGGAGGCGCGCGCCTACGCGCTGGTGACGCTCTTCGGCGCGCTCTCGGCCCTCTACTGGCTGCGAGCGGAACGGCGCGGCGGGCGGCGCGACTTCGTCTGGTGGGGGATCTGGTCCGGCCTCGCGATCGCCACGCACTACTTTGTCGCCTTCCCGATCCTCGCCGAGGCGCTGATGCTGCTGCGCCGCCGCGGGTTGCGCCGGAGCCTCGCCGGGATGGCGGTCCTGGCCGGGTGCGCGATCGCGGTGGCGCCGGTGGCGATCCACCAGATGTCGCTCGGCCATGCCGACTGGATCGGCAACTTCAGCCTCGGCCACCGGCTGGCGGAAACGGCGGCAACCTTCGTCACCGGGGAGACCGGCGACATCATCGGCCGGCCGGAGCGGCCCTGGTTCGCCTTCGTGCCGCTGGCGCTGACCCTGGCGGCGCTGGCGCTGCTGCTGCGCAGACGGGCCGGGCGGGAGCGGCGCGCCGCGGGCCGGCCGCTGCTTCTCGTCGCCGCCGGCATCGGCATCCCGGCGGCGCTGGCGCTGGTGGCCGCGTCGAAGGACTTCGTCCTCGCCCGCAACCTGATCCCGGCGCTGGTGCCGTTGCTGGCCGCGGTCGGGATCGCGATCAGCTCGCCCGCCTCGCGCCGCCTCGGCAGCGTGATCGGCGCGCTCCTCTTCGCCTACTCGCTCGGCTTCTGCCTCCTGGCGAGCGCCGACGAACAGTTCCAGCGCCCGAACTGGAGCGCCGTCGCCGCCAGCATCGGCGATCCGAACGGGCCGCGGGCGACGGTCACCTGGACGCTCGGCGAGGCGCCGCTCCGTTACTACCTCTCGACCGGCGCGATCCAGGTGCGGGCGAAGGAAGGCTACGACTGGCTGGTCAAGGAAGTCGACTTCGTCTCCGACGGCGCCGCGCCGGCCCCGCCGCGACGGCTGCTCGGGCCGGGGTTCCACCAGGTCGCCCGCGAAGACACCGGCCGCCTCTACATCCGTCGCTACCGCTTCCAGGAGCCGGGGCTGGCGCCGTTGCGGCTGCGCCGCCTGCGCGACGCGAAGCTCGATTTCCGCACCAACGGGGTCCTGCTCGACGGCGTCGGCCCGGAGTGATCGCGGCGGTCCGAACGTCCGTCGCGGTGTCCCGCTGCTAATCGCGGGTATATCCTGGGCGAAACCGCCTAGATCAGCGAGGGAGAAGGGATGTCCAAGACCAAGACGAGCCAGACGGCAGATCGCGCCGGAGACCTGTACGAAGCCGCGCGTGAAAATCCGTACGTCCAGCGCCTGATCGAGGACGAAGATCTGCGCGACAACCTCAAGGACGCGTTCAACTCCGCCAAGAAGGCCTACGGCCGCGCGACCGGGAACGGCAAGGGCACCGTCAAGGCGGTGACCTCGGACAAGAAGGTGCAGAAGGAAATGCGCCAGGCCGCCGAAGCGCTGCAGGAAGCGCGCGACCGGCTGCAGAAGCCGAAGAAGAAGCGGCACCCGCTGCGCAAACTGATCCTGCTCGCGATCGTCGGCGGCATCGTCGCCCTGGTCGTCAGCGAGGACGCGCGCAAGGCGGTCCTCGACGCGCTCTTCGGTGCCGAAGAGGAGTTCGAGTACACCAGCACCACCAGCATCAACGGCGCCTAGGGTCCAGGCGGCGAGTCACTCGGTGGAGGCCGGGACCAAAGAGCGTCAACTCAGCGGCGACAAGGCGCAGCGCATCGTCGACGCGATGCGCGACAGCGTCGCCCGGCGCGGGGCGGCGGGCTCGACCTTCGAGCACGTCGCCCGCGAGGCCGGGGTCAGCCGCGGCCTCCTCCACTATTACTTCGGGACCAAGGAGCGCCTCCTCGTCGAGGTGGTGCGCCGGGACACCGAACTGCGGATCGCCCGCCTCGACCAGATGCTGTCCGAGGCGGAGACGGCGGACGACGTCCTCGACGTCCTCGTCTCCAGCCTCACCGACATGATCGACAACGATCCCGGCTACTTCCTCCTCCTCTACGAGCTCTTCTCCGCCGGCCGCCGCAACCCCGACATCCAGCGCGAGGTCGGCCAGCTCTTCGAGGCGACCCGCTCCCACGTCGCCAACGTCTTCCGCGCCAAGGAGGAGGAGGCCATCCTCTCCCTCCGCTTCGACGCCGAGGCGGTCGTCGCCTACCTCCTCGCCGTAGCCGACGGCTTCGCCCTCCAGTCCCTGAGCGACCCGAGCCGGGATATGGCCCCGGCGTTGCAGGCCGGCGCTGCGTCGGCGCGGTATCTGCTCGTCACTGACTGAGTGTCGGGACGGCGGGGGGACGGGCAGGCTCGGGGCGCTTGCGGCCGTCCGAGGGAGGTCCTGGGCTCCTCATGGGGGTCCTGG
>CALCIA010000184.1 GCA_937907435.1 uncultured Actinomycetes bacterium | reverse complement strand
GTGGTTGGAAACCCGCGCCATACGCGGATTTCCAACCACGCGGACCCCTGACCGTCCGGGGACCGGCCCTCGGCGCCCTTCGGTGACTGTCCCGGCGCGCTTCTGGCGCACACCCGGCGCACTCCCGTGACGGTTCCGCGCACCTTCCTCCACGCCTTTCATACCCGCCCCTCTCGCCACGGCCACAGCCTGCCCGGGCCGTGGCGAGAGGGGCGGGTCCCTACTCGGGCGACAGCTTGCGGGGTCACGACCCTCCGGGGCGCCAGCCTCGGGAGGCTACGACCCTCCCCCGGTGAGTTCGCACTTATCCGCGCTATGCGCGGATAAGTGCGAACTCGACCCGCCGCGCCCGGGCGCCGCCCCAGAGCCTCAGGCCTCGACCGCTGACGTCCGGCGGACGGAGCCGACGAGGAGGCGGATCTGGCGGGGGGCCAGGCGGGAGATCGAGGCGGCGTAGAGGGGGACGCCGACGCCGATCGCGATCAGGGGGGAGGCGATGCCGCTCGCCAGGTCGCCGGCCAGGTAGCCGATGCCGAAGGAGACGCCGGCGAGGAGGGAGAAGCGGATGGCGTCGCGGGTGAGCTCTCGCACTATGGGCATGCAGTGGCGGCCGGCACCGCCGAGCAGGAGGACGACGGCGAAGCAGAGCGGGACGACGAAGAAGGAGCCGACCACGCCGTTGACGCCGAAGAGGGCGCCGCCGATCGCGGTGACCGCGATGTGGGCGAGGAAGACGAGCGGGGCGACGACGTTCACCATCCTCGAGCGGCCGAGGGCCAGGAGTGCCGGGATCAGCAGGTTGACGAGGAGAGCGGCGATCGTCCAGGCACAGAGCAGGATCGCGAAGAGGCGCAGCTGGGCGACGTCGGCGGCGGAGAAGCTCGAGGGCAGCACGTCGCCGATCAGGGTCGCGCCGCCGGCGATCAGCGCGCCGAGCGCCGGCGCCACGATCAACATCGCGTAGCGGAAGCCGCCCGGGACCGTGGCGGCGATCACCTCGGCGCGGTCGGCGAGGACACCGCGGCTCATGTCGGCGATCCGCGACATCCCCAGCGCGAAGCCGGTCGCCGCCACCAGGTAGCTGGCGAAGAGGTAGGCGTAGGAGAGGACGGTGGCGCTGCCGGAGCCGTACTTGCTGGTGAAGGCGAGGGTGACGACGTAGAGGCCGTTGAAGGCGAGGTAGACGATCGTCCCGCTCAGCACCACCCAGACCCAGCCGGCGAGGCGGCGCAGATCGCGCACCGCCGCCCGTCCGCGCTCGGCGACCGGGATCGCGGCGCGCACGCCGTCGAGCATGATCGCGCCGGTGACGACCGCCATCGCCAGCATCGACCAGCCGAGCGAGAGCTCGCCGGCGAAGCGCGAGGCCACCAGGTAGGCGACCAGGCCCGCCAGCGCGCCGAACAGGTACGCGGCGGCGATCCGGTCGAAGCGGTCGCGCACCGCCAAGAGCGTCGCCCCGCCCGCCGCCCAGAGCTGCAGGATCATCGCGACGCCGAGGATCGGCAGCGCCGCTTCGGTGACGCTCCGCTGCGCGGGCTTCAGGCCAGGAGCGATGACCGCCGCCAGCGGCCCCGCCAGCGGGATCGTGAGGATCGCGACCGGCACCGCGATCACGCCGAGCGCGGCGCCGAACTGCGCCGGGCTCAGCCGCGGCCGCGCGCCGACCAGGAACGGCGCCGAGGTGATGCGGATGCTCTGGCTGAAGACGCCGAAGCTGGTGTAGAGGGCGAAGGCGATGAAGAAGCCGTCGGTCTTGCCGCCGATGCCGAAGGAGCTGAGGTAGAGCAGCGCCTGGATGCCGGAGGTGAGCCCCATCGCCAGCGTCGCGGCGGCCATCGCGACCCCCGCGTGCGCGTGCTTGGCGCGCAGCTTCGATTCCTCGGGGGCGTCAGGCGGACTTGCAGGCGGCGCCGTGGCCGTGATCGAGCTCATACATAGCTAACGACCCAGAGCACTCATAATTTTTCACCACTTTCGATCCGAACCGGGGAGCTGGCGTCACGGATCAGGAGCTTCGCCTCGCCGCTGCCGTCGGCGGGCACCGTGTAGACGTTGGTCCCGTTCGAGTAGACGAGCGTGTCGTCGTTCAGCCACTCGACCTGATCGTCGATCGAGCGCTTCTCGGCCACCGGATGGTCCTTCAGCGTCGCCACGTCGAGGACCTTGAGGCGCCAGGTGTCGGTGGTCCCGATCCGGCTCTTGAAGGCGATCTGCCTGCCGTCCGGGGACAACGACGGGCACTCCACCCCGTCCCGGAGCACCTTCAGCTCCCGGGTCGAGACCTCCCCTTCGACCAGGTAGTGGTGCGTGCCGGTCCCCAGCGTGGCGTAGAACCGGTTCGAGTCCATCGGGTCGAAGGTGATGCCCCAGAAGTTGAAGTCGACGGCTTCGAACGGCTTGCCTTCCTTGAGCACCTGGAACTGCTCGAGCTGGGCGATCGGCTTGGCCGTGGCCATGTCGACGATGTAGGTCCGGGTCGAGAACGCGGCGCTCGAGCCGCGGTAGGCGTCCCCGGCCACGAACACCGTGATCGCGCCGTAACGCCCGTCGCTCGACACCCGCGCCCGCGACGGCAGCCCGGTCAAGGTGAACGTGTGCAGCGGTCGCAGCCGCGAGTCGAACGTCGTCGCGGTGTATTCGACGCCGGACGCCGCGACCCCGAGGCAGAGCCCGTTGCCGGCCGCGTAGTAGACCCGCTCGCAGGTCAGGTCCTTGCCCGAGCGCGCCGTCACCGTGCCGTCGTCGACGACGAAGACGCGCCCGTTCAGCCGCGTGTCGGCGGGGTCGACGGCGCGCACCATCACCGGCACGTCGGCGTCCGCCGCCGCCACCGGGTTGGCGTCGGTCGACGTTTCGTTCGGCGCCAACGCCGCGACCGCGACGTAGACGCCCCCGCCGACCACGCAGAGGACGACCAGGGCGACGAGGATCTTGACGTTGCGGCTACCCATTCAGCGCGGAGCGCTGCGAACGTACCAAGAGCGGCGTCGCGATCAAGAGCGCGACCGCCAGCCCGACGGCGAAGACGACGACCGCCTGCTGCAACCCGATCGTCACCCAGAGCGCGCCGAACGCCAGCGAGGAGAGCAGGTTGCCGATGCTGACCACGGTGATCAGGATCCCGATCCCGCTCGCCTGCAGATCGTCCGGCAGCGCCGCCCCGGCGACCGCGGTGAGCACGCCTTCGCTGCAGGCGAAGAAGGCGCCGAGGGCGACCAGGCAGACGATCAGCCCGACGTAGCTGACGTGGTTCGTCAGCAGCGCCGCGTAATCGACGAACAGCATCGCGAAGCCGCCGAGCAGCACCGGCACCCGCCCGACCCGGTCGGCCAGCCTGCCGATCGGGATCGCCAGCGCCATGAAGGCGACCGCGGTGACGACGTAGAGGAGCGGGAAGACGGCGGGGTCGAAGTCGATCTTCCGTTGCAGGCCGACGTAGATCAGGGCGTCGGAGACGCTGGTCAGCGAGAGCACCAGCGCGGCCAGCAGCAGGACCACGAAGCGCGATTCCCGCAGCAGCCCGGCGGCGCGGCGGAAGCTCGGCGGCGTCCCCTCGCGCGGCGCCCGCCAGGGCTTGCCCTGGACCGTGAGGACGAGGACGGCGAGGCCGAGGAAGGCGAACAGGGTGCTGACGAAGAAGACGGCGTCGAAGCGGGCCGGCGCCGCCAGCAGGATGCCGAAGGCGACCAGCGGCCCAAGGAAGGCGCCGACGCTGTCGAGCGCCCGGTGCACGCCGAAGGAGGTCGCCAGGTTGTCGCGCGTGCTGGAGAGCGAGATCAGCGCGTCGCGCGGCGCCGTGCGGATCCCCTTGCCGATCCGGTCGAAGGCGACGATCGCGCCGATGCCGCCGACCGAGTTGCCGGCGGCGACCAGCGCCACCTTGCCGAGCGCCGAGAAGCCGTACCCCGTCTCCGCCACCTGCTTGTGGCGGCGCCAGCGGTCCGAGACGAAGCCGGCCGCCACCTGGACGACCGCCGCGGCGCCGCGGTAGGTGCCGTCGATCGCCCCCAGCGCCAGCGGGCTGGCGCCGAGCGAGAAGACCAGGTAGATCGGCAGGATCGTCGCCACCATCTCCGAGGAGACGTCGGTGAGCATGCTGGTCAGGCCCAGCATGAAGACGTTGCGGGACACCCGCAGCGCTTCCGGGCGGCGCAACCAGAGGCGCGGTTTCAGCAGCGCCTTGGAGGCTTCAACCTGGTACATGGCCCGGCTCCCGCGGCGCGGCGGCACCGAGCTCGAGGCGCTCGGCCACTTCGGCGGCCACGCCTTCGGCGAACCCCATCACCGAGTCGCCGTTCAGGAGGTACGGGTAGATCTGCGCGTTGGAGGCGAGCGCCAGGCCCTGCACCCCGGGCCAGATCGGCGCCATCTCGAGCGGCGCGCGGTCGGCGCGGAGCTGGTGCACCGGCTCGACCAGCTTCGCCCGCTGGACGGTCCAGTCGACCACCTCGTCACGGCTGAAGCCGGGCGAGAGCCGCCCCAGGTAATCGGTGAAGCGGCGGTAGATCGACTCGTCGTCCTCGGTCTGCTCGGGCGCGTCGGGGGCGCAGTACTTCGGCATGTAGACGAGGTGGTGGCCGTCGGTGTGGTCGGTGCCGAGGACCTGCGTCGTCTCCACCGCGCTGGTCAGCGGCGTCTCCTCGACGATGTTCACCGCGTAGTAGGGCAGCAGCGAGCGCTTCACCTTGACGATCACGCAGACGCAGCCGAGCCAGCGCTCCGGGTAGGGCGCGAGCAGCGCCCGGTGGCGCTCCGGCAGCAGGAACCGCAGCGCCGGCGGCTGCAGGGTCGGGATCGTGAGGTCGAAGGAGAGCGACTCGCCGCCGAGCTCGACCCCGGTCACGGCGCCGTCCCCGGCCGTCACCAGCCCGCTCACCGCCGCGTCGGTGAGGATCTCGACCCCGAGGCTCCGCGCCCGCTCGACGATCGCGTCGATCAGCCGCTGGTGGCCGCCGACGATGTGGCCCATCGCCTCGCCGCCGGCGGTCTTCTTGTCCCGCGCGCCCGACATCCGCCGCGTGCGGGCCCAGAGGTAGGTCGCCGGGAGGCCGGAGGGGTCGCCGTCGAAGCGGGTGGCGAGCAGCGGCTTCCAGATCCGCTCGACCACCTGGCCGCCGCACTGCCGGCGCAGCCAGTCCTCGAGCGGGATCCGGTCGAGCTTCTCGGGGCTGCCGCGGAACTGGCACTGGGCGACGAACCAGCCGAGGCGCAGGCGGGCGAGCGGCGCGAGCGGCGCGAAGCGCAGCAGGTCGCCGACGCCGTTGAAGTCGTGCATCTCCCCGTTCGCGAAAAACCCCGCGCCGACGCCCCGGAAGCGCAGCTGATCGCCGAGGCCGACCTCCTCCGCCATCGCGATCATGCGGCTGTCCGCGGGCGTGATCACGTGGTAGAAGCGGTCGACCTCGTGCCCCCCGAAGTCGAAGGTCGAGGCGAGCCCGCCGACCCCGCTCCCCCGCTCCAGCAGCGTCACCGCCGCGCCCGCCTCGGCGAGCCGCAGCGCCAGCACCGTGCCGAGGACGCCGCCGCCGACGACGCCGATCCGCTGCCGCTGACCCATCAGCGCGCCTGCGCGACCGCGGCCGGCGGCGCCTCGGCCGCCTCGACCGCCGTGGGCAGGGCCCGCGGCACCGCGAACGACGCGGTCGCCTCGGCCAGCGGCGAGACCGGCGGCGGCTGGATCCGCCCGACCAGGTGCGCCGCCATCAGGCGCCCGTAGGCGATCACCGTCGGTTTCAGCTGCATCTTCGAGACGCCCTTGCGGGTCCGCCAGTCGTTGATCGTCGGCACCTCGGTCACCGTGGCGCCGGCGTTGTAGAGCTTCAGCAGGAGCTCGACGTTGGCGGCGAAGCCGGGCTCGCGGACGAGCAGGTAGCCGTAGGTGTCGGCGGCGCGCCGCAGCGTCCCTGCGCGGTACACGCGGTAGAGCGAGGAGAGCGTGTGGATCTGGCGCAGGCCGCCGAGGTAACGGAAGGTGTTGGACACCGATTTCGAGGCGGCGAGGCGCCAGCCGGCGACGCCGATGATTTCGCCGCCCGGCGCGTAGACCGAGGCGAGGACGATGTCGGCCCCGGCGTCGAACTTCTCCATCATCTTCGGCAGGTCGTCGAGGTCGGAGGTCGTGTCGGCCTCCAGGGTGACGATCGCGTCGTCGTCGGAGGACTCGCCGAGCGCGGCGCGGATGCCGGTGTTGATCGCCGTCCCCAGGCCGCGGTTCACGGTGTGGGTGACGATCGCGAAGTGCAGGTCCCGGGCGTGCTCGCGGATCACCTCGGCGGTGCCGTCGGTGGACCCGTCGTCGACGAAGATCACGCGGGCGCCGAGGTTGCGGGCGACCGGCGCCAGGTCGGCGAGCAGCCGGGGGATGTTTTCGGCCTCGTTGTAGGCCGGGATGACGAAGCGGATCATGCGGCAACCGCCATTGGTCGAGGGGCAGGGATGTCGAGCAGATCGACCGGCCGCCGCACCGCCGCCGACTCGCGCACGGCCAGCGCCGCGGCCAGCGCCTTGACGCCGTCGTGGGCGGAGATCGGCTCCGGGGTGTCGTCGAGGACGCAGCGGCAGAAGGCGCGCAGCTCGGCGGCCAGCGGCTCGGCCTTGGTCAGCGAGAAGCGCACCGCGGCGCCCTCGCCGTCGCCCCGGAGCATCGAGAGGCCGTCCCAGTGGACCGGCGCGGTCGGCGATTCGACGAACCAGACGTCCTGGGTGATGTAGGAGGCGCGCAGCAGCCCGTTCTCGCCGATCAGCGCGATCTCGCGCGTCTTCTCCGGGGTCAGCCAGTTGACGTCGAGCAGCCCGAGGGCGCCGGGCTCGCTGCCCGCCGTCGCGTTGAAGCGCACCAGGCAGGTCAGCAGGTCCTCCTGGGAGCTGTGCATGAAGCGGCCGCCGTCGGCGTAGATCTCGCCGATCGAGGCGCCGAGCACGTGCTGCATCACGTCGAGGTCGTGGGTGGCGAGGTCGATCGCCACGCCGGTGTCCTGGATCCGCGTCGGCAGCGGCCCGACCCGGGTCGTGTGGGCGCGGTAGATCTGGCCCAGCCGTTCCTCGGCGACCAGCGCGCGCAGCTTGGCGATCGCCGGGTTGAAGCGCTCGACGTGGCCGACCATCAGCTTGCGCCCCGCCTCGAACGCGGCGCCGCGCATCCGCAGCGCGTCGGGCAGGTTGGTCGCGATCGGCTTCTCGACCAGCACGTGGAGCCCGGCGCCGAGCGCCTCCAGCGCCACGTCGGCGTGCAGCTCCGAGGGGCAGGCGATCGAGACGGCGTCGAGCTCGCGGGCGCCGAACTCGATCAGGTCGCGCCAGTTGTCGTACTCGAGCACCTGGCTCTCCCCAAGCGCCCGCCGGCGCGAGGCCCGCGAGGGGTCGGCGACGGCGACCAGGCGCGCGCAGTCGAGCTGCAGGTAGTTGCGGACGTGGAAGCCGCCCATCACCCCGCAGCCGATGACGCCGACGCGCAGCCGCTCGGACTCAGACATAGCTGCGCTCCCGGCTCGGCTCCTGCTCCAGCAAGGCGACGGTGAGGCCGGCGATCCGCCGCGAGGCGGTGCCGTCGCCGAAGATCGGCGGCCGCTCGGCCGGGGCCGACCTCTCCATCGCCGCCTGGAACGCCGCGGCGTCGGCCCCGACCAGGGTGTTCCAGCCGGTGGAGACCGTCTCGATCCACTCGGTCTCCTCGCGCATGGTCACGCACGGCACGCCCCAGAGGTAGGCCTCGCGCTGGACGCCGCCGGAGTCGGTGGCGATCGCGACCGCGTCGCGCTCCAGCGCCAGCATCTGGGTGTACGTGACCGGGTCCCGCACCTCGACGTTCGTGGGCACCTCGAGTCCCCAGGTCTCGATGCTCTTGCGGGTGCGGGGGTGGACGGGGAAGATCACGCGCCGCCCGGCGGCGGCCAGGCAGTCGAGCACCGCCGCCAGGCGCGCCGGCGAGTCGGTGTTGTAGTTGCGGTGGGCGGTCGCCAGCACGTACTCGCCCCGCTCGCCGCTCTCCGGCAGGCGGTCACGGGTGGCGAGCAGGACGTCGGCCAGCGGGTCGCCGGTGACGAAGACCTCGCCGCCGACCCCTTCGCGGGCCAGCACCTCGCGGGCGTGCTCGCAGGGGGCGAAGAGCGCGTCGGAGAGGCCGTCGGTCTCGATCCGGTTGGCCTCCTCGGGCATGTCCTCGCGGTAGCTGCGCAGCCCCGCCTCGACGTGGAGCAGCGGCAGCCCGGCGTCGACCGCGGCGCGGGCACCGGCCAGGGTGGCGTTGGTGTCGCCGCGGACGAGGACGGCGTCGGGCCGCTCGCGGTCGATCACCCTGGCGATCCGCCGCTGCGCGACCTCGACGCCGGTGCTGTTGGGCAGCGAGCCGACCCCGAGGTTGTACTCGGGCAGCGGCAGCTTCAGGTCGGCGATCTGCAGGTCCGACATCTGCGGGTCGTAGTGCTGCCCGGTGTGGACCAGGATCTCCTCGACGCAGTCGTCGAAGGCGAGGGCCAGCGGAGCCGCCTGCACGATCTCCGGGCGGGAGCCGATGATCGAGATGATCCTGGGTGCCATACAGCAGAAACGCGGCGCGGCCCCCGTCCCTTGCGCGCCCCTCAGAGAATTTCCCTCGGTCGTTTTTCAGTCCCCGAATCCGGCCGTTCGCGGCCGCGGCGCGGAAGTGGAGGCGGAGACCCGCCGTTTCCTTAAGAGATGGAGGCCTACGATCTCAGCGCCGACCGGAGCATGGTCACCACCGGCACACTGGAATCCTGCGCGCGGCGCTGCCTCGATCTCCTCGGCGCCCTGTCGCTGCTCCTGCTGCTGGCGCCGGTGATGCTCGGCGTCGCCGTCGCCGTGCGGCTCGACAGCCGCGGCCCGGCCCTCTTCCGCCAGCGCCGGGTGGGCCACCGCGAACGGCAGTTCACCGTCTACAAGTTCCGCAGCATGCGCCTCGACGCCGACGAGGAGCGCCACCGCCAGTACGTCTCGGCGCTGATCGGCAACGGCTCCGGCCGCGGCGGCGCGGAGGGCGACGGCGGCGAGAACCTCTACAAGCTTGCCGTCGACGACCGCATCACCCCGGTCGGGCGGCGGATCCGCAGCTGGAGCGTCGACGAGCTGCCGCAGCTCTTCAACGTCGTCCTCGGCGACATGAGCCTGGTCGGCCCGCGGCCCGCGATCCCGTATGAGGTCGAGTCCTACCCGGCCTGGTACGCGAAGCGGTTCGCGGTCAAGCCGGGCCTGACCGGCCTCTGGCAGGTCAGCGGCCGCAACCAGCGCACCTACGAGGAAATGGTGACCCTCGACATCGACTATGCCGAGAACCGCTCGCTCCTCGGCGACCTCGCGATCCTCGCGCGGACGCCCGGCGCGGTGCTCGGCCGGAAGGGAGTGGCATGAACCCGCAGGGAACGATCGGCACGCTGGTGGTCGGTTATGGCTACTGGGGTCCCAACATCGTCCGCAACGTGGTCGAGAGCCCGGACTTCCGGATGATGGGGCTGTGCGAGCGCGACGAGGGCCGGGTCGCCGACTTCCGCCGCCGCCACCCGGGCATCTGGGCCGAACCGGACCTCGACGCGGCGCTCGAAGATCCGCGGATCGAGGCGGTCGCGATCGCGACCCCGCCGCACACCCACTTCGACCTCGTCAGCCGCGCCCTCGAAGCCGGCAAACACGTCCTGGTCGAGAAGCCGCTCGCGCGGACCGGCGACGAAGCGGCGGGCCTCGTCGCGCTCGCCGAGGAACGGGGCCGGGTGCTGCTCCCCGGCCACACCTTCGTCTACAGCCCGTCGGTGAACAAGGTCCGTGACCTGATCCGGGGCGACGAGCTCGGCGAGGTCTACTTCATCACCTCCTCGCGGATGAACCTCGGCCTCTACCAGAAGGACGGCGTCGTCCTCGACCTCGCCCCGCACGACCTCTCGATCCTCCTCCACTGGCTCGGCAAGCCGCTGCTGGAGGTCAACGCGCACGGGTCGAGCGTCTACCAGGACGGCGTCCACGAGACCGCCTTCATGACCCTCGGCTTCGAGGACGGGGTGCAGGCCAACGTCCAGATCTCCTGGCTGGCGCCGCGCAAGATGCGCCAGATGGTCGTCGTCGGCTCGCGCAAAATGGTCCAGTACGAGGACACCGCCGCCGACGACTCGGTCCGCATCTACGACAAGGGCCTCGACTTCGCCGAGCCGCCCGCCAACTTCGGCGAGTACCGCCTCACCTACCGCACCGGCGACATGGTCGCCCCCCAGATCGCCGCCGCCGAGCCCTTGGCGCTGGAGCTGAAGGACTTCGCCTCCGCCATCCGCGAGGGCACCGAGCCCCGCTCCAACGCCCGCCTCGGCCTCGAAGTGGTCCTCGGCCTCGAAGCCCTGGAGCGCTCCCTGCACTCCCACGGCGCCCCGGTGAAGGTCCGCTCGGTCGAAGAAGCCCGCGCCTCCCGCGCGGTCGCCGCGTAGCAGACCCCCCGTCCGCCCCCCGAAAAGTATGAGATTCGACCCAGACCCGCGTCCGGATGAAGGAGTCCGGGTATTGCGGAAAGTATTGAACTCAGATGGGCTTGAACGGCCCCATCGTCCGGGATTTACCAACTAATTAGACGGCCTGAAAAGGACGCTAGTTGCTGGCGGCGCGGCCTTCCGACTCGAGCCGGTCGAGCTCGGCGAGGTAGATGAGGACGGAGTGTGCGGCGAGCCGATCGACGGTCGTGTGCTGCCGCTCGGCCTCGTTCGAGAGCAGTTCCTCGACCTCCGCCCCGACGTTCAGCTCGACCTCCGCGACCGGCTCCTCGATTTCCGCGTTTTGCAGGAAGGATGGGAACTTTGGGGCCCCTCGGCCGGAGCGCAGTTTGCCGACGTAATAGAGCAATGCGATCTCCACGCCGGCGGGCAGATCCGGTCCGAGACGATCTTCGATCCCCTGCCGCGTGAAAGGGCCCACCACAACCTGCATGCCTGATCAACCCCCCTGTCCTCGATGTTCTCACGCTGCCGCCGAGAACACCTACTTAATTCAGCCTAGAAGGCACCCTACTCCTATATGAGGGTTCTTTATCACGACGAAATCTTGCCACTCGGGGCTCTCAAACCGGACCAATATCGACCATTGACAAGTACGAGGTTCGACCTATTCTCTTCGCCATCGACGTGGGTTGAAACGTCGCGCCAAGGGACTCGTCCAGTGTGCCCCTTGGGACCGGAAGAGAGAAAGCCCAGCAGTGTCCGCATGCGGTGAGCATGCAGGAGAACCAGATGAGCACGCCGCTCAATGGCACCACCAGTGGCTCTGACGACAGCCGTCTCACTCGACTGGCCGTGGCGAAGGCAAAGGACGGGGATGCCGACGGCATCCACTATCTCTACGTGCGTTACGCCGACGACGTCCGGAGATACGTCGCCACCTTCGTCAAAGATCAATACGAGGCCGAGGACATCACCCACAACGTGTTCGCGAAGCTGATGACCGCGATCACCAAATACGAAGAGCAGAGCGTCCCCTTCGCCGCCTGGATCCTGCGGGTGGCGCGCAACGCGGCGCTCGACTTTCTCCGCGCCAAGCGGATGATCCCGACCGACGAAGTGCGCGTCTCCGACTCGCAGGACGCCGACGACGGGGGTGAAATGGGACGTGACATCAAGATCGCCCTCGAATCGCTCCCCGAGGACCAGCGTGAGGTGCTCGTGCTCCGCCACATCATCGGGCTGTCGCCGATGGAGATCGCGGGCACGCTCGACAAGACCGAGAGCTCGATCCACGGCCTCCATCACCGGGGGCGGCGGGCGCTGCAAGGCGCGCTGACCGAGCTCGGGACGGTTCCGGTGGTCGCCTCGGCCGCCTGAAGGCAGCCGAACGGGAAGAAGCCACGCGGCCCGATCAGCGACCGAGGCACCCACCCGCCTCGGTCGCTGGTCGGGCCGATCCCGTTCAGCGGAGGCGCACGACCTCCGAGGGCCCGCCGCCCGGGTCCGCCCCGGCCTCCAGCTTCTGAAGCCTGATCATCACCTTCTCGGCGCGCAGCCGGAAGGCGGTGATGCGCTCCTCGAAGGGGTCGGGACGGCGCGGCGCGGGCCTCGCCGGCCGCGGGGTGAATTCGGCGCTGGGGAAGCGTCCGGGCTCCGGCGCGCCGGCGGGCGCGCTCGCGGCGCCTCGCGGCGCCCCGGTCGACTCGAACCCGGTCGCGGTCGCGGGTCCGTCCGCGCTGCCCCGCGGCGCCCCGATCGGCTCGACCACGGTCGCGGCGTCGGCCGCTTCGCGCGCCCGCGCGGCGGACTCGGCCGCGGACGAAGCTTCTCCCGCGGCGCGAGAGGCGGCGGCACCGGCCCGTTCGGCGATCGCGGCGGCGCGGCGCGCCTGCTCGGCCGCCTCGAGGCTAGCGGCGCCGATCTCCAGCGCCGCCTCTTCGGCCGACTGCGCGGTGACCAGGGCGACGTCGATCCGCTCTTCCAGCTCGGCGACGGTCGCGGGCGCCCGCGCCGGCTCGATCCGCCACTCGTCGGTCGTGTCCCGCTCGGTCCCTTCCAGCGCCTCGCGTTCGCTGGTGTCGATCTCGACCGCGTCGCGCTCGCTCGTGTCGAAGCCGACCGCCTCGCGTTCACCTGTCTCGAAGCCAATCGCCTCGCGTTCACCTGTCTCGAAGCCGACCGCCTGGCGCTCGGCCGTCTCGCCGTCGACCGCTGCGCGCTCGCTCGTATCACCCTGGGAGGCCTCCATCGCGGCCAATGTAGAGGCGGGTCAGGCGGAAAAAGCCGCTCGTTGCGGATAATCACGATCTTGACCTCCCCCGCATCCCCCGATCCCGCCCGCGGCCTCTTCGAGACGCTCCTCGTCGCCGACGGCCGTCCCGTCCGCCCGGCCCCCCACCTCGACCGCCTCGGCGCCTCGACCCGCCAGCTCTTCGGCCGCGACCTTCCCGCCGAGCTACCCGACTCGGTCGCCGCCGCGGCCCGGCCGCTGACGCTCGGCCGCATGCGCATCGACCTCCTGCCCGAGGACGGCGGCCTGCGCTTCGAGATCAAGACCGAGCCGATCGACCCGGCGATCTTCTTCCCCGACCGCGAGCACGGCGCCGACGTCCAGACAGTCCGCCACCCCGACTGGGCCGGCGCCCACAAGTGGGCCGACCGCGACTGGCTCGAGTCGGTCGAGGCCGACCTGGGCGACACCATGCCGCTGATCCTCACCGACGCGGGCGAGGTCCTCGAGGCGGGCCGCGCCAACATCTTCATCGTCACCGCAGGCGGCATCGCCACCCCGCCCGCCGACGGCCGCATCCTCCCCGGCACCGCCCGCGCCGCCACCCTCGACCTCGCCGCCGAGCTCCAAATTCCCACCGCCGAGCGCCGCCTCTACCTCGACGACCTCCGCCACGCCGACGACCTCTTCCTCACCTCCTCCCTGCGCGGCATCCGCCCCATCCGCACCCTCGACGGCACCCCCCTCGGGCCCCCCGACCCCGTCACCGAGCGCCTAGCGTCCGAGCTGCGCCGCCGCTGGCTCGACGAGTAGGGACCGGCAGGGACCGGCGCCGCGCACCCGTCGGGCGCGCGCCCATCGCAGGAGCGGGGCGGCGGGGGTGGGACGGGCGGGGGCTCGCGGCGCCGCCGGCCGTCCGAGGTGGGTCCGTGGGTGTCCTGGGCTCCTCATGGGGGTCCTGGCAGGCTGTGACCCCCATGAGGAG
>CALCIA010000183.1 GCA_937907435.1 uncultured Actinomycetes bacterium | reverse complement strand
GGAAACCCGCGCCATACGCGGATTTCCAACCGGGGAGATCCCTGACCGTTCGAGGACCGGTCCTCGGCGCCCTTCGGTGACGGCCCCGCCGCACTTCTGGCGCACACCCGGCGCACCCCCGTGACGCTTCCGCGAGGGTCCTTCCACACCTTCCATGCACCCGCCCCTCTCGCCACGGCCACAGCCTGCCCGGGCCGTGGCGAGAGGGGCGGGGCCTTCCCCCGGCGACAGCTTGCGGGGCCTGGACCCTCCCGGGCGACAGCTTGCGGCTTCCCGTCCCTTCCGGGCTCCCGCCTGCGGCCCCCCGTCCCTCCCGTCCCCGCCCCTCAGCTCGGCGGCCCGCAGCTCGCCCGCGCGACGAACTCGGTGGGGAGGGTGACCTCCTCGGGTGGGGCGGAGGAGTCGGTGAGGTGGCGGAGGAGGAGGCCGCCGGCGCGGCGGCCGATCTCGCGGGGGTCGCGGCGGACGACGGCGATCGGGGGTTGGTGGAGCTCGGTGAGGGAGACGGTGTCGCAGCTGATCAGCGAGAGCTCGGAGCCGAGGGCGAGGTTGCGGTCGTGGATCTCCTCGAGGGCGCCGAGGAGGATCTGGTTGCCGCCGGTGACGATCGCGGTCGGCGGCTCGGGCGCGGCGAGGAGCTCGCGGGTGGCGGAGCGGCCGTGCTCGGGGCTGAGCCGGCCTTCGAGGACGATGAAGGTGTCGTCGAGGCCGCGCTGCGCGTAGGCCTCTTCGAGGCCGATCCGCCGCTCGCGGGAGAAGCGCAGCGGCTGGCCGATGATCATGCCGATCCGCCGGTGGCCGAGGTCGAGGAGGTGGCCGATCGCGTCGCGCATGCCGCTGCGGTGGTCGGAGAGGACGGCGCTCGCGCCGAGCTTCTTGGGCAGGTCGCGGTCGATCAGGACGACCGGCCCTTCGAAGCCCTCGAGCGCCGCGAAGAGCTCCGGGCTGTCCTCGGAGGCGGTGGAGAGGAGCAGGCCGTCGACCCGCCGCTGGCGCAGCAGCGAGACGTGCCCGGCGTCGAGCCGCGGGTCGTTCTCGGAGTTGGTCAGGAGCATCGAGTAGCCGTTCTCGCGCAGCGCCCCCTCGGCCCCCATCGCGATCTGGGCGAAGAGGGGGTTGGAGATGTCGCCGACGACGAAGCCGATCGTCCGCGTCTCTTTGCGGCGCAGGCTCTGGGCGAGGATGTCCGGCTCGTAGCCGAGCTCGTCGACCGCGGCGAGCACGCGATCGCGCATCGCCGGGCTGACGTCCGGGTGTTTGGACAGGACGCGGGACACCGACGACATGGCGACACCGGCCCGGTCGGCGACCTCGCGCATGCTGGGCCGGGATCGCGGCATTCTGCGCCCGAGTCTAGTGCCGTGCCCGGTGGGGAACGTTCCCGGTCACGGCCCTAGGACTTGACCCGGAAGCGATCGATGTAGTCGAGGTCCAGCTCCCAGCCGAGGCCGGGCGCCTCCGGCAGCTCGATCCAGCCGTCGACCAGCGGCGGGCGGTTGGCGACGAGGTTCCACCAGATCGGATCGCGGTCCGGGTGGAAGGTCTCGGCGTAGGTCCCGTGCGGGATCGAGGCGAGGAGGTGGGTGGAGACCTGCGGCTCCTCGTGGTGGCCCATCGCGACGTCGAAGCTCGGCGCCATCGCCGCCGCGCGCCGCCACTCGGTCGGGCCGCCGGACCAGGAGGCATCGAAGTTGCAGACGTCGATCGCCCCGGCGACCATCAGGTCGCGGCATCCGGCGGCGGAGTACTCGCTCTGGCCGGCGCAGACCGCGATGCCGCCCATCGCCCGCACGTCGCTCATCGCGCGGCGGTCGTTGTGCCAGCGGCAGGGCTCCTCGAACCAGCGCAGGTTCAGGTCGCCGACCAGGTGGCAGAACTCGATCGCCTGCTCGCGCGTGTACCCCTGGTTGCCGTCGACGCAGAGGACGAAGTCCTCGCCGCCGGCCTCGCGCGCCTCGCGGACGCGGCGCGCGTCCTCGGCGGGGGCGGCGGCACCGACCTTGAACTTGATCCCGGCGAAGCCGCGCTCGCGCAGGTCGGTGACCTCCTCGGCGATCGAGACCGGGCTGTCGTAATAGCCGCCGATCGCGGTCATCTGCAGGCGGTTGCGATAGCCGCCCCAGAGCCGCCAGAGCGGCTGGCCGAGGGCCTTGCCGACGGCGTCCCAGAGGGCGCTGTCGATGCAGGCGGCGGCGACCAGCGCGAGCCGGCGGTCACGCAGGATGTCGAAGGTGGCGGGCCGGGTCAGCTCCCAGCAGCGCTCGATCGCGAAGGCGTCCTCGCCGGCCAGGACGGGGGCGAGCTCGTCGTGGATGATCCGGTCGATCTCCAGCAGCCCGGCGTCCTCGTCCCCGGCGTAGGCCTCGCCGACGATGCCCTGGTCGGTGAAGACCCGGGTGACGATCGTCGAGCGGTGGGTCATCTGGTAGTGGCTCCCGCGGTAGACGCGCGCCAGCGGCACGCGGATCGGGACCGTCTCGATCCGCTCGATCGCGAGCGGGGCGAGCTCCGGGGAGGTCGTGGGTGTCGTTTGGTTGGCGATGCTTTTCCCTCCTTGGGGTCCCGATACAGTTGCGAACAACTTACCGGAAACGTTTCCAGAAGACAAGGCTGGTAATCTTCCCGGAAACGATTGCGAGACCTAAGGGAGCACGGGTGAACGAGCGGACGAGACCAGCGAAGTTGAGCGCCGAGGAGCGCGCCGAGCAGCTCGAGCTGCTGCGCGCGATGCACGAGATCCGCTTCTTCGAGCACGAGTGCGGGCGGCTCTTCGCCCGCGGCGAGGTGCGTGGGACGACCCACCTCTGCGAGGGCCAGGAGGCGGTCTCGGTCGGCGCCTGCCGGGCGCTGCGCGAGGGCGACTCGATGACCTGCACCTACCGCGGCCACGGCGCCACCCTGGCGATGGGCGCGCCGCTCGACGAGTCCTTCGGCGAGGTCTTCGGCCGCGCGCCGGGGCTCTGCGGCGGCAAGGGCGGCTCGATGCACCTGACCGACCTGCGGGTCGGCGCGCTCGGCTCGCACGCGATCGTCGGCGCCCACCTGCCGATCGCCAACGGCGCCGCCTTCGAGGCGCGCTACCGCGGCACCGGCGCCGTCCACGCTTGCTTCTTCGGCGACGGCTCGACCAACATCGGCGCCTTCCACGAGTCGCTGAACCTGGCGTCGATCTGGAAGCTGCCGGTCGTCTTCGTCTGCGAAAACAACCTCTACGGCGAGTACTCGCCGCTGGCGACGACGACGCCGATCGAGCGGCTCGCCGACCGGGCCGCCGCCTACGGGATGCCGGGCGAGCGGATCGACGGCAACCGGGTGCTGGAGGTGCGCGAGGCCGTCGCCGCGGCGGTCGAGCGGGCGCGGGCGGGGGAGGGGCCGACCCTGATCGAGGCGATGACCTACCGCCAGAAGGGCCACTCGCGGACCGACCCGGCGAAGTACCGCCCGGAGGGCGAGCTGGAGGAATGGCTGGCCCGCGACCCGATCCTGCTGCACGGCAAGTGGCTCGCCGAGGCGGGGGTCGAGCAGGCGGAGATCGACGCCGCCGAGGCGGCGGCGCGGGAGGCGGTGGGGGAGGCGCTCGAGCGGGCGCTCGCCTGGCCCGAACCGGAGCCCGCGGCACTCCTCGAGGACGTCTGGGTGGCCTCGTGAGCACGGCGACCACGAGGGCGGCGACGATGACCGAGACGACCTACAAAGGCGCGATCAACAAGGCGATCGTCGACGCGCTGGCGGCCGACGACGACGTCTTCTTCCTCGGCGAGGACGTCGGCGCCGCCGGCGGCGCCTTCAAGACCAGCGTCGGCATCCAGGAGCGCTTCGGCGAGCGGCGCGTCCTCGACACGCCGATCTCCGAGCAGGCGATCGTCGGCCTGGCGATCGGCGCGGCGATGAAAGGGCTGCGGCCGCTGGCCGAGATCATGTTCGCCGACTTCGTCGGCGTCGCCTTCGACCAGATCGCCAACCAGCTCGCCAAGTACCGCTACATGACCGGCGGCCAGGTGAAGCTCCCGGTCACGATCCACCTGGCGAGCGGCGGCGGCGCGGGCTTCGGCGCCCAGCACTCGCAGGCGGCGGAGAACTGGCTGCTGAACATCCCGGGGCTGAAGCTCGCGGTGCCGGGGACGCCGGCCGACGCCTACGGGCTCATGCGGGCGGCGGTCGAGGACGACGACCCGGTCCTCTTCTTCGAGCACAAAGGCCTCTTCAACGTCAAGGAAGACCTGCCGGAGGAGCCGGCGCGGGTGGAGCTCGGGCGCGCCGAGGTGGTGCGCGAGGGCGACGCCGTCACCGTCGTCGCCACGCAGCTGATGCGCCACCGGGCGCTCGAGGCGGCCGACGCGCTGGCCGGCAAGGGCATCGCGGTCGAGCTGATCGACCCGCGCACGCTGGTGCCCTTCGACTTCGCGACGATCGCGACGAGCGTCGATCGCACCAACCACCTCGTGGTGGTCCAGGAGGCGCCCGCCGGCGGGAGCTGGGGCGCGACGCTGATCAGCCGGATCGCGGCCGAGCGCTTCGAGATGCTGGACGCGCCGCCCGCCCTGGTGGTGCCGCCGGACACGCCGGTGCCCTACGCGGGCGCCCTGGAAGCGGCCTGGCTGCCGGACGCCGAGAAGATCGCCGCGGCGGTCGAGGCGAGCCTTGCCTACTAGGCCGGTGCGGTTCCTGGTGGAGATCACGGTGGAGCTGCCGCCCGCGCTGCGGGATCCGGCCAGCCCTGAGCGGGCGCGCCTGCTGGCGGCGGAGCTCGAGCGCGGGGTGGAGCTGCGGCGGGCCGGCGTCATCGAGTCGATCTGGCGGGTGCCGGGCGGCCTGCGCAACGTCGGGGTCTGGCGGGCGGCCGACGCGGACGAGCTCCACGAGGCGATCCGCTCCCTGCCGCTGGCCGAACACCTTCAGGCCACGGTGACCCCGCTGGCGGAGCATCCGATCGAACGCGAGGTGACGAAGTGAGTGTCGACGACGTGACCATGCCCCGCCTCTCCGACTCGATGGAGGAGGGCACGGTGCTGGCCTGGCGCAAGCAGGTCGGCGAGGAGGTCGCCCTCGGCGAGGAGATCGTCGAGATCGAGACCGACAAGGCCAACATGGGCTACGAGGCCGACGTCGCCGGGACCCTGCTGGAGATCCTCGTCGGCGAGAACGAGAGTGCTCCTGTCGGTGCGGTCATCGCAAGGGTCGGGGACCCGCAGGCCGCGGGTCCTGTCACGGCAGGGGACCCACCACCCCCTCCGGTAGCTGAAGCTTCCTCGGCGACGGTCCCCCCTACCGTGCCACCCGCGGCGCCGGCGCCTGCGGCGGACGGCACGGGTCCGGGCCGGGTCAAGGCCTCGCCGCTGGCGCGGCGCGTCGCCTCGGAGCGGGGCGTCGACCTGGCCACCGTCACCGGCTCCGGCCCCGGCGGCCGCATCGTGAAGAAGGACGTCGAGTCCGCACCCCCTTCGCCGAGCCGTTCCTTTTCCCGACCTGTCCGGCAGAAGGAACAGCCGGCCGAGGCCCCCACCTCCGCGGCTCACCCCGAGACCGCCAAGGGCACGGTCGAGGTGGTCGAGCTCACCAGGCTCCAGCAGGTCGTCGCCCGCCGCATGGCGGAGTCGAAGGCGACGGCGCCGCACTTCTACCTCACCGCCGAGGTCGACATGACCGCCGCGGTCGCCGCCCGCGCCCGGATCAAGGAGATCTCGGCCGAGGGGGAGGCCGTCCCCTCCTTCAACGACATGGTGGTGAAGGCCTGCGCGATCGCCCTGCGGCGCTTCCCCCGCGCCAACGGCTCCTACAAGGACGGCCACATCGAGCTCCACTCGCGGGTCAACGTCGGCATCGCCGTGGCCGCCGAGGGCGCCCTTGTGGTGCCGACCGTCTTCGACGCCGACCGCAAGGGCCTGCGGGAGATCGCCGCCGAGGCCCGCGCCCTGGCCGCCAAGGTCCGCGACGGCTCGGTCACCCCGCCCGAGCTCTCCGGCGCCACCTTCACCGTCTCCAACCTCGGCATGTTCGGGGTCAGGGGCTTCGGCGCGATCGTCAACTCCCCCCAGGCCGCGATCCTCGCCGTCGGGGAGATCGCCGAGCGGCCCGTGGTGAGGGACGGCGAGATCGTCCCCGGCAGGGTCATGGAGATCACCCTCTCCTGCGACCACCGGATCCTCTACGGCGCCGAGGGGGCGGGGTTCCTGGCCGCGGTGAGGGGACTGCTGGAGGAGCCGGTCGGGCTGGCGCTGTGAGGCGCGCGTCTCAGTCCGTGGAGGTCAGCTTGCGGAGGAAGCCGGGGAAGCGGCCGGCGCCGAAGTCGAAGTAACGCGCCCAGTCGGGGACGATGCTGATCCGCGCCATCTGGTCGTAGGTCTCGCGCACGCCCCGTTCGAACGCGGCGAGCTCCTCGCCCGCCATCGACTTCGCCGCCGCCGCGAGGTACTCCGGCACCGGCCCGTCGACGACCTCGATCTCCGCCTCGCCCCGCAGCAGCAGCGACCGCGCCGGGCTCGGCGTGTCGATCGTCAGCGCCACCCGCGGCCGCGCCCGCAGCGCCGCGACCTTCGGCGCGGTGGGATGGGTCGCGACGACCACCGCCTCGCCGGTCCAGAGAAAGCCGATCGGAATCACCCGCGGCGCCCCGTCCACTCCGTCGTAAGCGAGCCGGGCAAGCGTCGCGGTCCGCAGGATCTCCTCGGCAGCGTCCAGCTCGGCATGCAGCTGCTCCGGCTTCATGTGTGCCATGGGGTCATGTCGAGCCTAGATGGTCGGTTCCGCGGCAGCCCGGGGCGCCTGCGGGAGGGAGGCGGGACAGGCGAGTTCGCACTTATCCGCGCATAGCGCGGATAAGTGCGAACTCGACCTAGCGGGCTTCGAGTTGGCGGGCGAGGGAGAGGAGCAGGGCCTCTTGGCCCTCGTGGGCGAGGAACTGGGCGCCGATCGGGAGGCCAGTGGCGGTGAGGCCGGCGGGGACGCTGATCGCGGGCCAGCCGGTGACGTTCCAGGGGAAGGCGAAGGGGCAGGACTCCGAGGCGGAGCCGCCGGTGGCCCAGTAGCCGCGGCCGTCGTACTCGCCGATCCGCGGTGGCGGGGTCGCGGTGACCGGGGTGAGGACGAGGTCGTGGCGCTCGAAGGTGCGGCCGAGGCGGCGGCGCAAGGACGGCTCGGCGGCGCGCGAGGCGCGCAGCGCCGGGCCGGAGAGCAGCGCGCCGAGGCGGGCGTGGACGCGGGTCCGGGGCTCGAGCGCCGCGGCGTCGATGCCGTGCTCGCGCACCCAGTCGCGCACGCCGACGGTGCCGCGCGGCACCAGCGCCGGGGCGACGAGGCCGTAGTCGAGGTCCTCCTCGACCACCTCGTGGCCGAGCGCTTCGAGGCGCTCCGCCATCGCGAAGGTCGCGGCGCGGTGCTCGTCGCAGAGGCGGTCGTGGATGCCGAACGGGACCTTGAGGCTGAGCGCGATCCGCAGCCGCCCCGGCTCCCGCGCCGCCGCCGCGGCGAACGGCTCGCTCGGGTGCGGGCAGTGGTGGAGGTCGGCGGGGACGTTGCCGGCGACCGCGTCGAGCAGCAGCGCCGCGTCCTCGGCGCTCCGCGCCAGCGGCCCGAGGACGGTGAGGCCGTGGAAGGCCTCGGGGTCGGGCCAGGTGGAGATGCGGCCGCGCTGCGGCTTCAGCCCGACGAGCCCGCACCAGGCGGCGGGGATGCGGATCGAGCCGGCGCCGTCGGAGCCGATCGCGCCCGCGACCAGGCCGGCGGCGACCGCGGCCGCCGCACCCCCGCTGGAGCCGCCCGGCGCATGGCCCTCGTGCCAGGGGTTGCGGGTGGCGCCGAAGGCGGGTGACTCGGTGAAGTGCCACTGGCCGACCTCGGGCGCCTGCGTCTTGCCGACGATGATCGCTCCGGCGCGGCGCAGCCGCCGCACCAGCTCGGCGTCGGTCCGGCACTCCTCGACGGCCCCGCCGCAGCCGAACGGGGTCGAGTGGCCGGCGAGGTCGACGTCGTCCTTGATCGCGACCGGCACCCCGAGGAGCGGCGCGTTGTCCCCGCCGTCGCCGCCCCGCAGCCGCACGTCGGCCTGGTCGGCTTCCTCGAGCGCGGCCTCGGCGCAGACGACGCGGAAGGCGTTGAGGCGCGGCTGGGACTCCTCGATCCGCGCCAGGGAGAGCTCGACCAGCTCCCGCGAGCCGACCTCGCGCGCTGTCAGCAGGTGGGCCTGCTCGGCGAGGCCGGTGAAGGCGAGCTCGGGCGCCGCGGCGGCGCCGGGGAAGGGGGGAGTCTCGAAGCGGCCGGCCGGTGCCGCGGTCGTCGTCGATTGCTCGGAGGTCGCCATCGGTCCGCGGCAAGATACTAGATCGTTCGAACGAACGAGCAATCCGGGTACGATGCCGCGCAGTGCCGACCCCGACCAAAGGACGCGAGGCGCCCGCGGCGATCGACCGGCGCCGCGCCCCGGAGACGCGCGAGCGGATCCTCCGCGCGACCCTCGCCCTGCTCGCCGAGGAGGGGACCGCGGCGCTGTCGAACCGGCGGATCGCCGCCGCGGCCGACGTCTCGCTCGGCTCGCTCACCTACCACTTCCCCAGTCAGGCCTCGCTGCTGCGCGAGAGCCTCCTCCTATATGTGGGGGAGGAGGTCGCGCGGCTGGAGGCCGTCGCCGCGGCGCTGCGCGCGCGCCGGCCGACTCCCGAGGAGGTCGCCGCCGACGTCGAGGCGCTGGTCGGCCGGCCGAGCGGCGGCCCCGGCCCGCTGGCGGAGCTCGAGCTGCACCTGCAGGCGGCCCGCGACCCGGAGCTGCAGGAGGCCTCCGCCCGCTGCTTCGCCGCCTACGACGGGCTCGCCGCGAGTGCCCTCGGCGCCCTCGGCGTCGCCGACCCGGCGCGCCACGCGAGCGCCTTCGTCGCCCTCATCACCGGCCTCGGCGTGCGCCGCCTCGGCACCGGCGCCGCCGAAGCCGAGGCGGTCACCGGCGCCCTGCTGACCCTGCTGCGCGGCGCGCTCGCCGCAGGCGCCGACTGAGTCGAAGACGCTCGCCTGGCCGCCGCGTCGACGGCATCCTCGCTACTACGGAAACGTAGTAGACTGACCCGATGGCCGTCGAGGAGCCAGCCGTCCTCCGTCCCAAACCCGTGGCCGCCCTGCCGCCGGGACCGCGCGGGCCGGCGACGCTCAACACCGCGCGCCTGATGCAGCGGCCGATCGAGACCTTGCTCGCCTGGCGGCGCCGTTACGGCGACTTCATCACCGTGCCGCTGCTCGTCTTCGGCGTCGGCGTCTACGTCGCCGACCCGGACGCGATCCGGGAGATGTTCAGCGGCGACCAGTCCGACCTGCGCGCGGGCGAGGCCAACGCGCCGCTGAAGCCGGTGCTGGGAAGCCGCTCGGTGCTGACCCTCGACGGGCGCGAGCACCTGCGCCAGCGCCGGCTCCTGCTGCCGCCGTTCGGGGGTACCGCGATCGCCGGCTTCCGCGCGGTGATCCGCGAGGTCGCCGAGGCCGAGGTCGACCGCTGGCGCGACGGGCAGCGGCTGGTCCTCCGCGACCGCATGCGGGCGCTGACCTTCGAGGTGATCTGCCGGGTCGTCTTCGGCGTCGCCGAGCTGGCGCGGATCGAGCGGCTGCGCCGCGCGCTCGTCTCGCTGATCGACATGCAGGCGATCCTGCTGCTGCCGGAGGCGCTGCGGCGGGACCTCGGCCCGCGCAGTCCCTGGGGCCGGTTCCGGCGCCGGCTCGCGGCGGCCGACGCGCTGATCTACGAGGAGATCGGGCGGCGCCGCGCGGAGGCCGACCTGGAGGAGCGCACCGACGTCCTCTCGCTGCTGCTCCGCGCCCGCGACGAGGAGGGCGAGCCGATGAGCGACCTCGAACTGCGCGACGAGCTGATGACCCTGCTGCTCGCCGGCCACGAGACGACCGCCACCGCGCTCGCCTTCGCCTTCGACCTCATCGCCCGCGACCGGCGCGTGCTCACCCGCCTGCGCGAGGAGTCGGGCGACGACCGCGACGCCTACCTCGACGCCGTCGCCACCGAGTCGCTGCGGCTGCGCCCGGTGATCGACGCGGTCGAGCGGACGCTGACGGTGCCGCAGACGATCGGCGGCCATCTGCTCCCGGCGGGGATCCGCGTCTACCCGACCATCGCGCTCGTCCACCTGCGCGAGGACCTCTACCCGCGCCCGTTCGTGTTCCGCCCCGAGCGCTTCCTCGACGACGGCGCGCCGTCCTACGCCTGGCTGCCCTTCGGCGGCGGCATCCGGCGCTGCATCGGCGCCGCGCTGGCGCGCATGGAGATGGTCGAGGTGATCCGCACCGTGGTCGACCGCGTCGACCTCGAGCCGCAGCGCCCGAAGCCCGAACCGGTGGTGATCCGCGGGATCACGCTGGTGCCCCGCCACGGCACCGTGGTCCGGACGCGGCGCCGCTCGACTACGTCGGCGTAGTAGGTTGACGCGGTGAGCCGAGGGGATGCTGGCAGCGGCTTCGGCCCGTTGGAGGCCGAGGTGATGGAAGCCGTCTGGGAGGCGGCGGGGCCGGTCTCGGTCCGCGCCGTGGTCGACGGGCTGAACGCGCGCCGCCGCGAGCCGCTCGCCTACACGACCGTGATGACGGTGATGAGCCGGCTGGCCGCGAAGCACAAGCTGACCCGGCGCAAGGTCGGGCGCGGGTACCTCTACGAGGCGAGCGCCGCCGACGCCGCGGGCATCGCGGTCAAGGACGTGCTGCGCGACCACGGCGACGCGGCGATCGCCCATTTCGTCGAGGAGGTGCGGGGCGACCCGGCCGCGATCCGCCGCCTGCGTCGCCTGCTGGAGGACTCCGATGGATAGCGCCGGCCGCCACTTCGCCTTCCTCGTCGGGCTGTCGCTGGCCTTCGTCGCCTACGGGGTGTGCGGGCTGGTCGTCTACGCGCTGCTGCCGCTGGCCGGCGGCGGCGCGGGGGCGAGCCCGCTCGCCGGCGTCGCGGCGCTCGCGGTCCTGGTCGCCGCGACGCTCGCGTCGGCGGCCCGCGGGGCCCGTGTCGTGTGGCGGCACCGCGTCGCCCACGCCCGCCTCGTGCGGTGGATCGAGCGGGCCGCGGTCGAGCCGCCGGCGGAGCTGGTGGCGGCGGCCCGGGACGCGGGGCTCGCGGGCCGGATCGTCCTGGTGCGGCGCGCCGAGCTCTTCTCCTTCGTCTGCGGGGTCTTCGTCCCGCGGGTCGCGATCAGCACCGGGATGCTGGCGCGCCTCTCGCCGGCGCAGCTGCGCGCGGCGCTCGAGCACGAGCGCTACCACGTCCGCAACCTCGACCCGCTGCGCGAGCTGGTCGGCAGGGTGCTCGCCGAGTCGCTCTTCTACCTGCCGCTGGCCGCGTCGATGCACCGCCGCTACGCGGTCGAGCGGGAGCTTGCCGCCGACCGGCGCGCGGCGGCGATCGTCGGCCGGCGCCCGCTCGCCGGTGCGCTCCTCGCCGCCCTCGAGGACCCCTGGCCCGCGCCGCGCTCGAGCGTCGCCCTGGGCGGCTCGGCGCTCCTCGCTTCGCGCCTGTCCCAGCTGGAGACCGGCCGCCCGTCCCCGGCCGCCGGGGTCGACGGCCGCGCCGTCCTGCGGTCGGCCCTCGGCCTGGCGGCGGTCCTGGCGCTCTTCGCGGCGGCGGTCTACGGGGTCGGCGGCAACGCCGGCCTGGCCCGCTTCCTCGCCGCCGAACTCGCGCCCGCGAACCTCCTGGCGGGGACGGCGGTCTGCGTCGCGCCGCTCCTCTGCCTCGCCGCGGTCGGCTACGGGCGGCTCGCCTGGGGCGCGCGCGGGGACCTCGCGGTGCGCTGAGAGGGGAGTCCGCCTGTCGAGCGCTTATGCTCGGCGACGATGTCGAAGCTTCTCGTCCGTTGGATCTGCAACGTCATCGCCCTGTTCGTCGCCGCCTGGATCCTCTCCGGCGTCAGCTACGGGGACCAGTGGTGGACCCTCTTCATCGCGGCGGCCGTCTTCACGCTCGTGAACGCCTGGGTGAAGCCGATCCTGGCGGTCCTTTCGATCCCCTTCATCGTCGTGACCCTGGGCCTCTTCTACTTCCTGATCAACGTCCTGATGCTCTACCTCACCGACTGGATCGTGCCCGACTTCGAGATCAAGACCTTCTGGTGGGGCGTCCTGGCCGCGATCATCGTCAGCATCGTGAACGGCCTGCTGAACCTGGTTTTGCCCGAGGAGGGCGAGGGTCGGCAGGCCTGAGGCCGGGGGGCGGGTGGGGGCTCGGGGCGCTGGCGGCCGTCCGAGATGGATCAAGGGTGTCCTGGGCTCCTCATGGGGGTCCTGGCA
>CALCIA010000182.1 GCA_937907435.1 uncultured Actinomycetes bacterium | reverse complement strand
AGGGGCGGGTCCCCTACCCGGGCGCCAGCTTGCGGGGCCTGGACCCTTCCGGGCGACAGCTTGCGGCCCCCCGTCCCTCCCGACCCTCATCGCCCCCCGGAGTGCCGGCTTGCCTCCGCGTGGGAGCGGTAGGGGATGGCGTCGTCGTCGAAGGGGCTCGGGGCGTGGCGCTTGTGTGGCCGCGCGGATTTGCGGCCGCCTGCGAGCAGCATCGCCGACAGCAGCACGGCGACCACGATCAGGGCAAGCGTTGGCACCGATCCCCTCCTCCCACCGGGGTGAATACACCAACTGCCCTGTGCGGCCGGGCTCAAACCCCGCTCGGCGCGGGAAACGCAACGCACATTGCAGGGTCTCTCGCCAGGCGGGCCGTGGTGGGCTGCGCTTGGCAGCATGACCGGCTGCCCGGCACGGCTCCGTCCTTCGGCCGGGCCTCGACCTATGAACGGCACCGACCGCACGCGGGCCGCGGCAGCGGCAATCGTCGTCGCCCTCGTGGTGGCGCTGCTCGGCGTGGCGGGGAACGCGTCGGCGGGGGTGCTGGAACCGAAGGGCAAGCAGGTCTACTTCGGCGTCTCCGACACCGGCGACCCGGCCTCGTTCGGGGAATTCAGCACAGCGGTGTCAAAGCACCCGGCGGTGATCGAGTCGTTTCGCGCCTGGGGATCGGAAGTGCGCGACTCGATCCAGCGGTGGGAGATCGCGCGAGCGCGGCCGATGATCCACATCACCACCGCCGACCCGCAGACCGGTGCCGAGATCCTGACGCTGGCGGCGATCGCCCGCGGCGCCGGAGACAGCTTCCTCATCCGCCTCAACCACCTGTTCGCCGAAAAGAAGATGCGCGCCTACGTCCGGCCGCTCGGCGAGCCGAACCGCTGCCTCAACGTCTACGCCGCCTACGAATGTGCCGGGAAGCCGCGCTCCCGCGAAGACTCGGCCCGCAACTATCGGCGCGCCTTCCGTCGCATCTACGTGATCGTCCACGGCGGCGGCAATGCGAAGACGATCAACGCGCGCCTCGCCGAAGCCGGGCTGCCGCCGCTGAACGCGCACGTCGGCGGGCTGCCGAAGGCGCCGGTGGCGATCGTCTGGAGCCCGCTCCCCTCCGGCTCGCCCACGACCAAGAAGAACCTGCCGCAGAACTTCTTCCCCGGGGAAAAGTGGGTCGACTGGACCGGGACCGACTTCTACGCCTCCTACCCGGAATGGGGCGCGCTGACGAAGCTGTATGAACGCTATCCGCGCAAGCCGTTCGCGATCACCGAGTTCGGCGTCGAAGCGGGCGACGACCCGAGCTTCGTCTCCCACCTCTTCGCCTGGGTGAAAGCGCACCCGCGGACGAAGATGCTCGTCTACTACCAGGACTTCGGCTCGACCTCGAACTACCGGATCCAGAATTACGGCGAAAGCCTCGCGGTGCTCACCGCCCGCCTTCACGACGGGCGCTTCCCTGCCTATGCGCCCGGCGCGCCGCACCTGCCGCCGCCGCCCCCGGGCGGGATCTCACCGGGTTAGGCGCGACGATCGCGTTCTCGATCCCCTTGCCGATCCGGTGCGAGGGGAAGCGCGGTTTCGGCGCGACGAAGTTGTTCGAGATCCGTGCGGGTTTCGGGCGGATCGGGGCCAGCGCGGTGATGCTCGAGTACCCGGTCAGGTAGAGGTTGCGACCGTCGCTGATGACCGGCGTGTAGGTGCCCTTCGGGTAGCTGAAGACCTTGCGGCCGCTGCGCATCATGTAGCCGGTCGTCGTCTGGTGGTTGAACTCGGCGACGTAGACGATTTCGCCGACCGCCGAGAGCGAGCCGACCACCTGGCCGCCCGCCGAGCGGCTCCAGCGCACTTCGCCGTTCTTCGCGTTCAGCGCGTAGATGTTGCCGTCGAAGGAGCCGATGTAGACGGTCGGGGGGCTGTGCTTGGTGCTGGCCACGGCCGGCGCCGAGTAGGCGTAGCCGCCGGTCGAGTAGGTCCAGGCGAGGGCGCCGTCGGACATGTCGAAGCTGTAGACGCGGTCGTCGTTGTTGCCCGCGTAGACGCGCCCGAAGGCGACCGCCGGGGTCGAGTAGAACTCGCCGCCGCTGATCCCGGTCCCCAGCGAGCCGGTCGACCAGATCAGCTTGCCGGTCTGCGCGTCGACCGCGTTCATGCTGCCCCCGTAGTCGCCGACGAAGAGCCGGCCGCCGTAGTAGGCGGGCGCCGCCTTCACCGGCCCGGAGAGCTGGGTCGCCCAGCGGATGTTGCCGTTGACGGTCGAGACCGAGTAGAGCTTGCCGTCTTCGCAGCCGAAGTAGACGCTGCGGCCGACCACCACCGGCGAGGACTCCGCCCGTCCCGGCAGCCGCTTTTTCCAGATGATCCGGCCGTTGGAGGCGTTCAACTTGACGATGTGGCCGGGGACGAGGTTGACGATGTAGAGCCGGTGTTTGGAGTAGGCGGGCGAGGAGGCGTTGAGGCGGCCGATGCGGCGTTCCCAGATCGGCACGCCGGTCTTCGCGTTGAGCGCGAAGGCGAAGCCGGAGTTGTTGACCGCGTAGAGGACGCCGCCGACGTAGATCGGCGGGTACTCGAGCAGCGGGCGCTGGGTGTAGCGCCAGAGTTTGTAGAACGGCGGCTTGACCCCGCGGGCGGGCAGGTAACGGGTGCGCTGCGGGTTCAGCCCGTACATCGGCCAGTTGGTGGTGCGTGGCGGTTCGCCGCGTTTCGGCGGCGGCGCTTCCTTGGGCTTTTCCGGCTTGAAATGGCGGATCGCGGCTTCGTTGTGGACGTCGGCGGGGCGCTTCAGCTGCTCGTAGGCGACGACCACGGCGGCGATCGCGACGACCAGCGCGGCGATGAGCCCGAGGGCGACGCGCCGATGCTCACGCCACAGCTTGCGCGGGTGGACGAGGAGGGAGAGGGCCGAGCGGAGGCGCTTGCCGCTAAGCACGCCAGCGCTGCGGGTCGGAGTCGGGGACGCGGGCGGCCTCCCCCAGCGCGGCCAGGTGGTCGAGACAGGCGAGGACGATCTGCAGCATGAAGCCGCCGGTGCCGGCGGTCAGGTTCTCGCGGCCGACGATCCCTTCGACGACCTCGTAGGCGGTCGGCTCGGCGCCGCCCGAGAGCTGGGCGCGCACGCGGTCGAGCAGCGCGCCGACCTGGCGCCGCGCCTCGGCGACCTTCGCCTCGGGATCGCGGAACGGTTTGCCGTGGCCGGGCAGGCAGAGGTCGACCGGCAGCGGTTCGACCGCGTCGAGGCTCGTCAGGTATTCGCCGCAGGGGTCGGGCGCGTCGCCGTAGTCGAAGAAGATCACGGTGCGGCCGAGGAGGTGGTCGCCGGAGACGAGCAGCCGCCGCTCGGCCTGGTGCAGGCAGACGTGCGAGGGCGCGTGGCCGGGGGTCTCGATGACGCTCCAGGTGCCGATGTCGGTCTCGACCTCGACCCCGGGGACGAGCTCGCGGTCGGGCGCGCGGATGCCGTCGATCAGGTCTTCCGGTTTGTCGGTGCGGTCCTGGCGATAGCGGTCGAGCGCGGCGAGCGGGACGCCGCTCATCCGCCCCACCTCGAGCCGCGCGTCGAGGGCGGCCTGGGGATCGTCGGCCTGCAGCCGGATGTGCTCCCACTTCGGGTGCATCCACAGCTCACAACCCGTCTGCGCGCAGATCGACGCGGCGAGGCCGTAATGGTCGGAGTGGGCGTGCGTGCAGACGACCAGCTCCACGTCTTCGACCCCGAAGCCCGCCTGCGCGAGCGCGATGTCGAGCATCCGCAGCCGGCCGCGCCCGCCGACCCCGGTGTCAAAGAGCACGATCCCGGCGCCCCGCTGCATCACCCAGGCGTTCCCGTGCGGCACGCCCGGCCACGGGCAGGGCAGCTTCAGCCGCCAGATCCCCGGCTGGATACGTTCGGTCCGCGGCTTCACCACCTGTGCGTCGGCCATCCCCCAATCCTCTCAGGCGGGCCGGTCCGGGTGGGGGACGGGCGGGGGTTCGTGGCCCTGCCGGCCGTCCGAGATGGGTCAAGGGTGTCCTGGGCTCCTCATGGGGGTCCTGGCAGGCTGTGACCCCCATGAGGAGCCCAGGACGTGAGGCTTGCGTGGGAGAGGCGTCACAGGGACGGGGGGAGGTCGGACTTCCGTGACGGGGACGTCGGAGAGCTTCCACACCTCGCCCCGATCGTTGACGAAGACGCCGGGAACGTCACACTTCCCGTCGTCTTAGGGCTCATTCCGGGGCCGGGATCAGGGCCCGGAGACGCGCTGCGTGGATCGACCCCCCTATGGCACGGTCAATCCACGCAGCGCGTGAGTCGCTGTTGTGCAACACGGGCAAGAGGCCTGCGTTCCCGGCATCTCCGTCACGGTGCCCGACTTCCGTGGCGGATCCGGGGCACTCCCGTGTCCCTCCCGCGAGGATCCCTCCACGCCTTTCATACCCGCCACTCTCGCCACGGCCACAGCCTGCCCGGGCCGTGGCGAGAGTGGCGCGTCCCTGACCCGGGCGCCAGCTTGCGGGGTTACGGCCCTCCCGGGCGACAGCTTGCGGGGTTACGGCCCTTCCCGGGCGACAGCTTGCGGGCCCCCGTCCCTACCCCTCCCCCGGGGGCTCGTAGAACTGCATCAAGCCGGCGACGGCGAAGCAGGAGGCGCCGAGGAAGGTGCCCCAGTTGGCGATGCCGACCGCGATCATGTCGCCGTCGGCGCGGACGAAGGAGGCGACGGCGGAGACCATGAAGAGGACCGAGCCGACCTGGTTGACGAAGACGATCCACCAGCCGAGGCCCTCGCCGCGTAGGCGCCACCAGGAGCCGGAGATGTCGACCATCGCGAGGACGCCGGCGAGGAGGAAGAGGACGCAGCCGATCATGTCGGGGCTCCAGACCAGGCGGTCCAGCTGCGCCGCGGTGAGGTCGCCGAGGAGGGAATCGACGAGGTTGATGCCGAAGACCAGGGTGCCGGTGAAGAGGACGGCGGCGGCGAGGTAATCGAGGTTGGAGGGTTCGCGCGCCCACCAGCGCCAGCGCTCGCCCGCCCAGGTGCCGTCGCGGCGGCGGTGCGGGGCGTTGATCGCCAGCAGCACCGAGGCATAACCGCCGGTCGAGAAGAAGACGCCGCCGACGAGGTAGACGACCGCGGCGAGGCGCGGGCCGCCGACGTCGGCCTGGGCCAGGAGGGCGCCGATCGCGAAGAGCGAGCCGCCGACCAGGAACGCCCCGGCGGTGACCTCGTTCGCCCTACGAAGCGCCGAAGGTGCTCGGATCGGGGCCGGTGCGGTGGCCGACATCGAGTCGGGCGATCGCCGCCAGGTCGTCGTCAGAGAGGGCGAAGTCGAAGAGGTCGAAGTTCTCGCGCACGCGGGACGGGGTGACCGACTTCGGGATCACCACGTTGCCGAGCTGGAGGTGCCAGCGCAGGACCACCTGGGCAACGGTGCGCTGGTGGCGGGCGGCGATGGCGACGAGGGTCTCGTCCCCCAGCACCTCGCCCTGGGCGAGCGGGCTCCAGGCCTCGGTGGCGATGCCGTGCTCGGCGTGCCAGGCGCGCAGCTCGGCCTGCTGGAGCAGCGGGTGGAGCTCGATCTGGTTGACCGTCGGCATCTGGCCCGCCTCGCGTCGCAGGCGCTCGAGGTCCTCGACGCGGAAGTTGGAGACGCCGATCGAGCGCGCGCCGCCCTCCTCGTGGATGCGTTCGAAGGCGCGCCAGGTGTCGAGGTAGAGGTCCTGGGACGGGACCGGCCAGTGGATCAGGTAGAGGTCGACGTGGTCGGTGTCGAGGTTTTCGAGCGAGCGCTCGAAGGCGGCGAGGGTCGGGTCGAAGCCCTGCTCGTCGTTCCAGAGCTTGGTGGTGACGAAGATCTCCTTGCGGGGGACGCCGGCGGCGGCGATCCCGGCGGCCACGCCGCGCTCGTTGCGGTAGGCGGCGGCGGTGTCGAGGTGGCGATAACCCGCCGCGAGCGCGTCCTCGACCGCGCGCTGGGTCTCCTCCGGCGGCACCTGGAAGACGCCGAACCCGAGCTGCGGGATCTCGACACCATCACTGAGCCGGACGTTCGGGACGTCGGCCATGGCGCGCAGGGCCCCTAGCTGGAGGAGAGGCCGATGGCGATCAGCGGGAAGGCGAGCATGAAGCCCATGAAGAGCCCCATCGCGGCGCCGGAGGCGAAGGTCATCGTGTTCGAGCGCGCGCCGACGATGGCGGTCCCGAGGGCGATGAGGGCGGCGAAGCCGCAACCGATCCAGAAGATGGAAGGCATCAAGTCAGCACCCTACCGAACCGATAACCGGGGAGGAGTCCCCACCCAGCCCGAAAAGGAGCCCGCCCGGCAGGGGTCCGCCAGAGAGGATTCTGCGCGGCATTCCTGAACTTCTCGTCCAATGAACGCAACGTCCGCCAAAAACTCAAAGCTGATCCTCGCGGCGATGATCTTCGCCGTGTCGATGACCTTCATCGACCAGACCATCGTCGCGATCTCGCTGCCGACGATCCAGGAAGACGTCCACCTCTCGACCACCGGCTCGCAGTGGATCATCAACGGGTACCTGCTCTCGCTCTCGGCCCTCTTCGCCTTCGGCGGGCGACTCGCCGACATCGCCGGGCACCGTCGCATGGTGGTCCTCGGCGTCATCCTCTTCGCCGTCTGCTCCGCCCTCTGCGGGGCGACGCCGACCGGCTCCGGCGCCGAGGCGTGGCTGATCTTCTTCCGCATCCTCCAGGGCGCGGGCGCGGCGATCATGTTCCCGGCGGCGCTGGCGATCGTCCTCGACGCCTTCCCGGTCGCCGAGCGCGGCCGCGCGATGGCGATCTTCTTCGGCATCGCGGGCGGACTCACGTCGGTCGGTCCGATCGCGGGCGGCTTCCTCACCGAGTGGACCTGGCGCTCGATCTTCTGGATCAACGTGCCGGTCGCGCTGATCGCCCTCTTCCTCACCTGGAAAGCGAACCCCGCCGACGAACGCCACCCGGGCAAGATCGACTACCGCGGGACGGTGCTCGCCTGCGGCGGCATGGGCCTCTTGGTGTTGGGACTGCAGCAGTCCGCGATCTGGGGCTGGGGCGACGTCAAGACCTGGTCCTCGATCGTGATCGGCCTGGCGATCCTCGTCTGGTTCGTCAAAGACCAGCTCGCGTCCTCGAACCCGCTGCTGCGGCTGCGGATCTTCGAGAACCGCGCCTTCGCCGTCGACAGCGCCGTCCTCTTCCTGCTGATGATCGCCTTCGTGCCGCTGTTCTTCTTCGCCAGCGAGTACGCGCAGATCTCGCTCGGCGAATCGGCCTCGGAAACCGGCCTCTACCTGCTGATCTTCTTCGCCGGGTTCGCGACCGCGACCCAGTGGGGCGGCAAAATGCTCGACCGCATCGGGGCGCGGCGGCCGGTGGTGCTGGGGTGTGCGGTCGCCGCCGTCGGCTTCTACCTCTGGGGCAACTCGATGACCCACCTCAGCGTGAGCGAACAGTGGTACTACATCGTCATCGCCGGGATCGGGGTCGGGCTGGTCCTCTCCCCCGCCAACACCGACGCGCTCAACCGCGTGCCGCGCAGCCGTTACGGTGAGGCGACCGGGATCACCCAGACCGTGCGCAACTTCGGCTCCAGCCTCGGGCTGGCGATCCTCGGCTCGCTGCTGATCATCTGGAACAAGTCGAACCTCGAGAGCGGGCTCGGCGCCAAAGGTGTGCCGAAGGGCGCCGCGGACACGATCGCCGAATGCGTCGCGCACGGGGAACGGGCGTGCCCGCAGGCCGGCCGCGCGCTCAGCAACGCGCTGGGGCCGAAAGCGAACGAAGCGGGCGAACTGGTCGGCAACGTGATCTCGATGTCGTTTGCCGAAGCGACCCGCGACGTCTTCTACGGGATGGCCGTCGCGCTCGTGATCGCCTTCTTCGTCGCGCTGAAGTTCATGCCCGGCGGCAAGGTGGAGGAAGGCGAGGTCGCCGAGGAGGAATCGGTCCCCGAGGCCGCCTGACCCGCGACGCTTGTCGCCCTCTGGGCGACAAGCGTCCTGGTACGTTTGGCCGCGTGAAGCGGCCGCGTCGCCTGCTCGTCCTCCTAACGGCGCTGCTGCTGCTTGCGCTCGCGCCGGGGGCGGGGGCGCGAGCGGCGACGCCGGAGTCCGCGGCGCAGGAACTGGCCGAAAAGTACGTCCCGATCACCGAGCTGCGGGAAGAGACCGACCCGCCCTGTGACACCGCCGAGGAGCAGTACCAGCCGACCAGCGTCGACACCGTCCTCGGCAACCCCACCGTGTCCTTGCAGCACGCCGCCGAAGGGGGTCAGCTGACGACGATCCGACGGGCGCCGACCGCGGCGCAGATCGCCGGGCTCGGCGACGGCTTCTACCTGAACCTCGAAGGGCGCGCGCTCGGCGACACCTGTGTGTACGCGAGGGCGTTCAAGAAGCTGATCGACGAAGGCAAGGCGCCAGCCGTCACCTACGCCCACATCGCCCGTGAAGAAGGGCACCCGGGGTTCGCCCTGCAGTACTGGTTCTTCTGGTACTTCAACCAGTTCAACGACCTGCACGAGGGTGACTGGGAGGGGATGCAGATCACCTTCGAAGCCGAGACCCCGGCGGCGGCGCTGCACGAAGAACCGAGCGAGATCATCCTCTTCCAGCACGCGGGCGGCGAGCGCGCCGACTGGGAAGACGGCAAGGTGCAGAAGGAGGGGACGCACCCGATCGTCTACCCCGCGGCCGGCTCGCACGCGACCTTCTACGACTCCGCCGTGTACGTCGAGAACGGCCAGCACGGCTCCGGCCTCGGCTGCGACAACACCACCGGGCCGCTGCGCGAACTGCGGCTGCGGCCGATCCTGATGCCCGACCGGGTGGTGTCGAAAGGTCCCTTCGCCTGGACCGACTACTACGGCCGCTGGGGTGAAAAGGAAAAGGGGTTCAACAACGGGCCGACCGGGCCGCAGACGAAGACGCAGTGGCGCGAACCGTTCGCCTGGATGGCGGCGCAACGGACCACCAGCCCGCGCCTGCCGGGCGGCACGATCGCCGGGCCGCAGGTGACGAAGGCGTTCTGCGGCGCCGTCGCCGCGGCCTCGGAACTGATCAACCTCGACGCCACCTCGCCGCCCGCGGCGGCGGCCACGGTGATCGTGATCCTGGTCCTGCTGATCCTCTTCGTCGGCGTCACCACCTGGCGCCCGGTGGACATCGACACGCTGCGCCGGCGCCGCGCCCTGGGCCAGATCCTGCGCGCCGCGCGGCAGTTCTACGGGCGCCACTGGCGGGTGCTCTTACCGGTGGCGCTGGCGGCGCTGGTGCTGATCGGGGCGACCAACTTCCTCGCCGGGCTGATCTCCGAATCGACCCAGCGCGGCAGCTCCGGCATCCACCTCGCCTGGGCCGACATGCTCGAACAGCTCGTGCGGCCGGTGGCGCAGGCGCTGGTCGCGGCGGTCGTCATCGTGGTCGCCCGCGAAGCGCTGCGCAGCCGCGAGGTCGGCTTCCTGCAGGCGCTGCGCGGTGTGCGCGAGCGCTTCTGGCGGGTGGTCGGCGCGCAGCTCCTGGCGACGCTCGGGGTGCTGGCGCTGGCGCTCACCGTGATCGGCATCCCGTTCGCGATCTGGAAGCTGGTCGGCTGGTCCTTCGTCCAGCAGGAAGTGCTCTTCACCGACAAGGGCTTCCGCCAGTCCTTCCGGGCGAGCTCGGAGCTGGTCCGCGGCCGCTGGTTCCGCACCGCGCGGGTGGTCCTGATCTTCTACGTGATCGGCATCGCGGCAGGGCCGATCCTCACCTTCGCGCTGATCTTCACGGCGCTGCCGCTGGTCTGGATCAACCTGATCGGCTCGCTCGTCTTCGCCCTCCTGATCCCGTTCGTGGCGATGGGCGAGACGTTCCTCTACTTCGACCTGAGCGTGCGCGAGGAAACCGAACCAGCGCGGCCGCGACGCTCCTGGCGGGTGTGGAAGCCGGTAGGTTCCACGGCGTGAAGCTGCTCGCCTTCAGCGACCTGCACCGGGACCTGGGCCAGGCGGCCCGGCTGGTCGAGATGTCGGCGGAGGCCGACGCCGTGATCGGCGCGGGCGATTTCGCCTCGGTGCACGAGGGGCTGGAGGAGACGATCGGGGCGCTGGCGCCGATCGAGAAGCCGACGATCCTCGTGCCGGGCAACAACGAGACGGTCGATGCGCTGCGCGGCGCGGCGGCCGGCTGGCCGGCGGCGACGGTGCTGCACGGCGAGGGGACGACGATCGACGGGGTCGAGTTCTTCGGCCTCGGCGCGGGCGTCCCGACCACGCCCTGGGACTGGAGCTTCGACCTCTCCGAAGAGGAGGCGGCGGCGATGCTGGAGCCGGCGCCGGAGGGCTGCGTGCTCGTCCTGCACTCGCCCCCGTTCGGGCACTGCGACGGCGGCGACCCCGACACGCACTTCGGCAGCAAGACGGAGCTGGCGGCAGTCGAGGCGAAGCGGCCGCGGCTGGTCGTCTTCGGTCACATCCACGAGGCCTGGGGCTGCGAGAGCGCCGTCGGCGCGACGCCGCTGCGCAACCTCGGCCCGAGCGGGACCTGGATCGAGGTCTAGCGGTGGGCGCAGCCGGGGACTCGGCCGCGGGTCCTGGGGGCGGCAACGCGGGGTCGGGCGCGGGTGCGGCGGGGTCGGGCGCGGGGACCTCGCCGGCGCGTGCGGCGCTGGTGCTGGGGACGCTGATCGGCGTCGCCGGGGTCGCCAACCTGAACCTGGCGGTGGCGAACGTCGCCCTGCCGGACATCGGCAAGCACTTCGACGCCGGGCAGACGATGGTCGACCTGATCGCGGTCGGCTACTCGCTCGGGCTGGCGGCGTCGGTCCTCTACCTCGGCGCGGTCGGCGACCGTTATGGCCGCAAGACCCTGCTCGTGCTGGGGATGGCGCTGACGATCCCAGCCTCGATCCTCGCCGCGGTGGCGCCGTCGGCGGAAGTGCTCTTCATCGCCCGCGTCTTCGGCGGGGTCGCCGCCGGGATGGCCTACCCGACCACGCTGGCGCTGATCACGGCGCTCTGGTCGGGACCGCCGCGGACGAGGTCGATCGCGCTCTGGAGCGCGCTCGGCGGCGGCATGTCGGCGCTCGGGCCGCTGCTTGCCGGGGCGCTCCTGGAAGGCTTCGACTGGTGGTCGGTCTTCGTCGTCAGCGCGCCGCTGGCGGCGATCGCACTCTTCTTCGCCTGGCGCTTCGTCCCCGCCCACGTCAACGAGACCACCGAGAAGGTCGACCACCTCGGCGGCATCCTCTCGATCGCGATGGTCGGCACGCTGGTGCTGGCGATCAACCTGGCGCCGGAACCCGGCAAGGGGCGGACGGCGGTGATCCTCGGCATCGTCGCGCTGGCCGGCGCCGCGGCCTTCATCGCGCGGCAGCGCCGCGTCGCGAACCCTCTGTACGACCTCCACATCGCCGCGCGGTCGACCTTCTGGGTGGCGGCGCTCGCCGGGATCATCGTCTTCGGCTCGCTGATGGGGGCGATGTTCATCGGCCAGCAGTTCGTCCAGAACGTGCTCGGCTACTCGACCCTGCAGGCCGGCCTGGCGATCCTCCCGGGCGCGATCGGGATGATCCTCGTCGCCCCCCAGTCGGCGAAGCTGGTCGAGTCGCACGGCTCGCGCTTCACGCTGCTGCTCGGCTTCAGCTTCTGCCTCCTCGCGTTCCTGGTGATGCTGATCCTCTGGGAAGAGGGCGCCTCCTACTTCCCGGTCGGCCTCGGCTTCCTCTTCATGGGGATCGGGGTGGGCTTCGCCGGGACGCCCGCCTCGCGGTCGCTGACCGGCTCGGTGCCGGTGAAGCGGGCCGGGATGGCCTCGGGGACGGCCGACCTGCAACGCGACCTCGGCGGCGCGATCCTCCAGTCGATCTTCGGCGCCCTCCTCACCGCGGGCTACGCCAAATCCTTCACCGAACAGATCGCCGCCTCCCCCCACGCCTCGAGCGTCAGCGAGAAGGTCCAGAACGAGCTCACCAAGTCCTTCTCCAGCGCCGCCAACACCGCCCAGCAATACCCCGAATACGCCCAGGCGATCGTCGGCGCCGCCCGCAAGTCCTTCCTCGACGGCGGCGACTGGACCTACGCCGCCGGCATGATCGCCGTCGCGATCGGCATCTGCGTCGTCTTCTTCCTCTTCCCGAAGCACGATGCCGAGGTGGCGCTGCTGGAGAGGTTTCACGCGGAAGACGCGTAGGGCGGGGGGGCTGGGCGGGGGTCCGTGGCCCGAGCGGCCGTCCGAGGGAGGTCCTGGGCTCCTCATGGGGGTCCTGGCAGGCTGTGAC
>CALCIA010000181.1 GCA_937907435.1 uncultured Actinomycetes bacterium | reverse complement strand
GACCCGATCGTCACGTAAGTCCGACTTCCTCACGTCCCTGTGACGCCTCTCCCACGAACGCCTCACGTCCTGGGCTCCTCATGGGGGTCACAGCCTGCCAGGACCCCCATGAGGAGCCCAGGACACCCCGCCCCACCCCCTACGGAACCGACGCCGTCTTCTCGCAGTTCGTCGCCGCGTCGTGCCCGCCGCCGCCGACGCAATCGTCGAAGCCGCCCTTGCCGTCCAACTTGTCGTTGCCGCCGCGGCCGAGGACGTCGTTGGGGCCGTTGTCGCCGGTGAGGATGTCGTTGCCGGGCGAGCCCTCGATCTTCTCGGTCGAGGAGTCGATGTGGCCGGGAGTGCAGTTGCCGCCCGCGTCGGGGTCGGTGACCGCGCCGCCGATCGTCGCCTCGACCGCCACGCCCGAGTTGTGGACGCGGGCGAAGGAGGCGCTGTCGTTGGCGCCGGGGCCGCCGTCGAAGGTGTCGCCATCGCAGGGCTGGCCGCCGATCATCAAGTCGGAGCCGGGACCGCCGATCATCGTCGCCGGGCCCGAGTCTTTGCGCGGGTGGAAGATGTTGACGCCGTAGAGGACGTCGTTGCCGCCGCCCCCTTCGAGCGTGTCGGGGTCATGGTCTTCACCCGCGTAGAGGACGTCGTTGGCCGGGCCGCCGACGAGCTTGTCGGAGCCGGTGCCGCCTTCCAGCATCGCGGGCACCGAGTGCGGGACGCCCTGGCCGATCGTCAGTTCGTCGTTGCCCGCGCCGAGGACGGCTTCGATCGCGTCGACCTTGCCGGTGCAGACGATCGTGCCGTTGCCGGTGCAGTCGGGGTTGGTCGGGTCGCCGTTGGTGACGTCGGCGCCGCTGATCGTGTACTTGCCGCCGCCGTAGTTGACGGTGCCCTGGTCGGCGCCCGAGGTGCCGCTCAGGATCAGCGTCGAGGAGCCGTCGATCGATTCGTAGATTTCCACAGCGAGGCCGTTCGTGCCGCCCGCCGGGCCGCAGGAGGTTTCTTCGGCGAAGCCGCCGTTGCAGGTGTCGCCGCCGGGACCGCCGAAGGCGGCGTCGCCGGGGCCGGAGGCCTGGAGGTGGTCCGAGCCGGGGCCGCCGTCGAGGCGGTTCGCCGCCGCGGAGCCGATCAGCGTGTCGTTGCCGGAGCCGCCGATCGCGTCCTCGATGCCGCTCAGGTGCTCGCCCTCGGCGCCGGTCACGGTCTGGTCGGCGAGGTTGATCGTCACCCCGCCGCCGACGCCCTGGTAGTCGGCGATGTCATGTTCGCCGGGGCCGCCGTCGATGTGGTCGTTGCCGGTGCCGCCGAAGATCACGTCGTCGTCGCCGGCGCCGCCGTTCAGCGTGTCGTCGCCCTGGTTGCCTTTGACGATGTCGTGGTCGCCGGCGCCGCCGTTGACGGTGTCGTTGCCCTGTTCGCCTTCGAGGAGGTCGGAGCCGGGGCCGCCTTCGAGCTCGTCGGAGCCGCGCGAGCCGAAGATCCTGTCATCGCCCCCGCCCCCGTCGAGGACGTCGGAGCCGCGTTCCCCGTCGATGACGTCGTTGCCTTCTTCGCCGTAGATCGTGTCTTTGCCGCGTTCGCCGTAGACGGTGTCGTCGCCGCCGCCGGCGCAGATCAGGTCGTTGCCGCCCGCGCCGTGGATCGTGTTGTTGCCGCCCCCGGCGACGATCACGTCCGGCGCCTTGGTCCCGGTGATCGTCGCCGCGTTGGAGACGATCGTCGCCGGCTTGCCCTGGCAGGTCGGGTCGCCCGCTCCGGCTTCGCGGGCGCCGAAGGCGAGGAGCGCCACCAGCGCGGCGAGCGGGGCGAGGATCAGGGCGAGCGTGCGCAGGTTGGCTGCGGGGCGTTGAGATGAGGGCATGAAAGGCATGTCGGCAGCCGTACCCCGAATACCTAAAAGTGCGCAGGGGGTGTGGACGGATATCGACTTCTAACAGGCGGGCGGGATTCGAGAATGTCCGCGTCCTGACACGACTCCGCGCGGGTTAGGATCGGATTGACCGCGACCCTCAGGGAAGGAGACCGCTGTGAAGATCCGTGCCGCCGTGCTGGAGGAGTTCGGGCAACCGCTCGCGGTCCAGGAGGTCGACCTGGCCGAGCCGAAGGCGGGCGAGGTACTGGTGCGGCTCGAAGCCTGCGGGGTCTGCCACACCGACCTCTACACGGCCTCGGGCGCCGACCCGTCCGGTTACGCGCCGACCGTGCTCGGCCACGAGGGCGCCGGGGTCGTCGAGAAGGTCGGCGACGGGGTCACCTCGGTCGCGCCCGGGGACCACGTCGTCACGCTCTTCTCGCCGCAGTGCCGCGAGTGCGTCCATTGTGTCGACCCGCGCACCAACCTGTGCATGGCGATCCGCGCCGAGCAGAACCTCGGCCACCTGCCCGACGGCAGCGTACGGCTCTCCCGCGACGGCGAGGACATCCGCCACTTCATGGGCTGCTCGACCTTCGCCGAGTACACGGTGATGCCGGAGATCGCGCTTGCCAAGGTCAATCCCGAGGCGCCGTTCGAGCACGCGGCGCTGTTCGCCTGCGGGCTCTCGACCGGGCTCGGCGCGGCGATCAACACGGCGAAGGTCGAAGCGGGGACGACCTGCGCGGTGTTCGGCGCCGGGATGGTCGGGCTGGGCGCGGTGGCCGGCTGCCGGCTGCAGGGCGCCGAGCGGATCATCTGCGTCGACATGTCGGAGGACCGGCTGGAGCTCGCCCGCGGGCAGGGCGCGACCGACACGCTGATCGGCGGGCCCGACGCGGTCGCCGAGATCCTGGCGATGACGGACGGCGAATTCGGCGCCGACTACACCTTCGAGGCGACCGGCCTGGTGGCGGTGATGCGCCAGGCGCTGGAAGCGACGCGGATGGCCTGGGGGCTCTGCACGGTGGCCGGGGTCGCGGGCAAGGGCGAGACGCTCGACGTGGTGCCGCGCCTCCTGATCACCGGGCGGCGGCTCGCCGGGTCCTCGTTCGGCGGCGTCAAGGGGCGCGACCAGGTGCCGGTGCTGGTCGACCGGGCGCTGGCCGGCGAGATCGACGTCGCGCCGTTCATCTCCCACAAGATCACCCTCGACGAAGTGAACCGCGGCTTTGAGCTGATGGAGGCCCAGGACGGGATCCGCAGCGTGATCGAGTTCGGTTAGCTTCCCCGATCCATGCTGCCCCGCACCGGCTATGACCGCCACTACGTCGCCACCTGCCGCGAGTCGATCGGGGCCGCGGTCGAGGAGCTGCGGCGCGTGGGCGCGGGGTCGGTGGCGTGGAACCAGCTGGTGGTGGCGCTCGAGCATTGGTTCGCCCAACGGATCCCGAAGGTCGAAGGCCGCGACGGCAACCCGCTGAACGAGGTGCGGGTGATCGCCGACTCGGTGATCGAGCACGGCGCCGTGATGACGGTGCCGAAAGGGATCAAGCTGCGGGCCGAGGCTTCGGTGCTGGGGTTCGAGCCGGGCGAGGAAATCAGCCTCGACGGTGACGCCTTCGAACGCCTCTTCGACGCCTTCCTCGCCGAAGTCGAAGAGAGGTACTGCTGATGGCGGTCGAGATCACCACCGTGAAGAACCGCCGCGAGATCGCGGAATTCATCGACCTGCCGTTCCGCCTGCACAAGGGCACGCCTTGGGTGACGCCGCTGAAGGTCGAGCGCCATCAGTTCCTCACCCGCAAGCTGAACGCCTACTTCACCCACGGCGAAGCCGATTACTTCCTGGCGCGGCGCGACGGGCGCGTGGTCGGCCGGATCACCGCCCAGATCGACTTCGCCTACAACCGGTTCCACGGCACCCGGGCGGGGATGTTCGGCTTCCTCGAGTTCGAGGACGACCCGGAGGTCCTCGCCGCCCTCGTCGGCACCGCGGAAGCGTGGCTGCGGGCGCGCGGGTGCGACCAGATGCTCGGGCCGATGGACTTCAACCTCAACGAGGAGGGCGGGGTCCTGATCGAGGGCTTCGAGCTCGAACCGCTGGTCCGCCAGAACTGGCACCCGCCCCGCTACCAGCGGCAGATCGAGGAGCTCGGCCTGGAGAAGGCGATGGACCTCCTCTCCTGGGACCTCTCGATCGACGACCGCGCCTCGATGAAGCCGATCATCGAAAAACTCGCCAAACGGTGCCGCGAGAAGTACGGCGTGACGGTCCGCAAAATGACCCGCCGCTCCCTGCGCAAGGACCTCGACAAGTTCGCCGAGGTCTACAACTCCGCCTGGTCGGAGAACTGGGGCTTCGTCCCCTACTCCAAGGAGGATCTCGACGCCTACGCGCTCGACCTCCAGATCGTCTACTCGCCGGAATGGTTCATGGTCGCCGAAAAAGACGGCGAGACCATCGCGATGGCGATCACCGTGATGGACGCCAACCAGCTCCAGAAACGCATGAACGGCAAGGTCCTCCCCACCGGCTGGTGGCACTTCCTGCGCCGCAACCGCACCACCGACCGCCTCCGCGTCGGCTTCCTCGGCGTGAAGCCCGAGTGGCAGCACACCGGCGTCGCCGCCCTCCTCTACGTCGAACACTTCGAAGCCGCTGCCCGTTCCCGCCTCAAAGGTGGCGAGGCCGGCTTCATCTTGGAGACGAACCACGCAATGAACGCCGGCCTCGAAGCGATGAACGGCCGCGTGGTGAAGAAGTACCGCGTCTACGAACGCAAGCTCCAGGGATAGCCGTCGGCGTGGCCCCGGGCTCCGGCGAGCCCGTCGCCGGCCTGCTCGGCCGACCTGTCCGAGGGGATCCCTTTCAGCAGGCTCGCGGGCGGCACGCCGAGGCCCTTGCCGAGCTTCACCAGCGTGTCGAGGCGCGCGTTGCGCTTGCCCCGCTCGATCAGGCTGATGAGGGTGCGATCCAGGTTGGCCCGGAAGGCCAGCTCTTCCTGGCTGAGCCCGGCCATCTTGCGCTGGCCGGCCAGGTTCCTGCCGAGCTGCTGTTGCGGGCTCTCCATACGAACATATGTTCCCCTAAAAGTCAGACATCTCCACGGACAAAGCAACCCGAAGGGGTCGCAAATTGCGCACGTTTGATCGACGGTTTGATCGACGGCGGGAGAAGCGGCTATTCGACCCGGAAGTGGCCGACCTTGGTGACCGTCGGCTCCCACGAGATCCCGTCGAGGAGCCTCGCGGGCGGGACGTCGAGGGCGCCGGCGAGCTTCACCAGCGTGTCGAGGCGCGGCATCCGCTTGCCGCCCTCGATCAGGCTGACCTGCGTGCGATGGATGTCCGCGCGACCGGCGAGCTCCTCCTGGCTCAACCCCACCGCTTCCCGCTCCCGCGCCAGGTTCGCGGCAAATCGTTCCGAGATGTCGAGTGCCGCGGCCACCGCCCGCAATGCTCCCAACCCGAAATTTTTTGTTCTACAGCCTCTACATTTTGGTTACAGCCCGGTGACTAAATCCCGGTCAGCTTGCGTAACGGGCTCGCGGGCGCCTCGGGTGCGGTCAGTCGACGAGCTCGAGCTCGTCGAGGAGCGCGATGATCCGCTCCGCGGTGTCGACAGCATCGAGGGCCTGGTCATCGAGGCCCGGGACCACGTCGGCGTAGTCGACTTGATTGCGAAGGGCGCGCAGCTCTCCGCCCAGCTCACCGACCATTTGCCACTTCTCCCTGGTGTCGGGAGTGGCTCGGCGCGCCGCGCGAAATGTGCGCCAGACCCGTACGTGGGCGCCTCGATTATCGATTGGCATGTCGCGCGCTTCAAGCCAGCGCCGCGCAACGTTGAAGGCGCCGTAGTAGGCGCGGCTGATCGCGCTTCGCTTCGAGGCCTCGAACTCGTGACCCACCAAGCTGCCGGCGAGGACAACGTAGTTGGCCCAGATCATCCGAGGAACCCGATGACCAATTGTTGCCGCACGGGAGCCAACAAGCCCTCCTGCCTGCGGAGGAACTCGGCGAGACGGTCGACCTCCTCGCCGTACGACAGATCAGTGTGCACGCGGAGGTAGAGCTCGTCGCCTCCTCCCGGGTCGTCGTACTCGCTGATGATTTTTCGCTCGACTCTGGCCCCCGGACCGAAATGTCCGACCAGCGCCGCTTCGATTTCGCTCAATCGCGAGCGAAGCTCGGGGTCTGCCGCGAGCAGCGCGTCCACTCGCTCGTCCAAGGTCGGGTCTTCGACGACGGTCGCCTCCGAGGGCTCGTTCCAGGGAGTCAGTCGGTCTTCAACTTTTGGGTCGAGCTGGAAGTTCGCCAGCCCTTCCGCTTCCGTCGGTGCATCGACCGAGAGGCCATCGAGGATGGCCTCGATCTCACCCTCCCTCAAGAGCTCGGCGATCGAGCGCCCCGCGAACTCCGTTTGCGGTCGCCTGAGGACCGCACCGAGCTGGCCGAGTTCCTCACCGGCTGCGGATTTCATCTTGGTGACGACGAGGTAGAGGTCCCGCAAGGCCTTCTCGGTTCGCCGCTGGAAGCGACTGTCCGGGCGGGCCCGCGAGATCGTCTCGCGGCGGAGGCCCGTCATGTCCGCGATCTCCTGGGTCGTCAGGAGGGCGCGCAGCTCGGTCAGCTCGTCGAAAGGGGACTTGAAGTCGAGCGACGTCACATGCTCGATAGTACCGACACTCACGACTCACCTCACGTTTTCTCGCTCAGAAAATGTCACATGATGCGCGCGGCCACAGCGAACAGCAATGGGGCGTCGAGCAACCGCTTGCTGTGGTCAGCTTACAGCAACTTGAAACGTATTGTCTGTATCCGACTACGAACGTATGTTCCCAGCCTGTTGCCCGCAGCTAGGAAGCAGAGAGCCTGTGAGAATGGACGTTTTGCAGCGGTTTGGCGGGAATCTCCTGCGGATTCGGCAGGCGAGGAGGCTGAGCCAAGAGAGCCTCGCGGAACGCGCGGGCGTCCATCGGACCCAGATCAGCCTGTTCGAGACCGGTCAGCGTCAGCCGCTTCTCGAAACCTTGATCCGACTGGCCGGCGCGCTCGAAGTACCGCTACCGACGCTGCTCGAGGGGATCGTCTTCAGGCCCGGCCCCGGGAACGGCGAATTCGTCGTCTCCGACCCACCGGAGCTGCCGCGGGTGAGAGGCTAGGCCTCGGGTCCCTGGTCCGCAGGGATCCCCGGGGCCACGTCCTTCGCCAAAGGATCATGACTCCCACGAGCTCCGCGCCCGGGGGAGTCGGTGCGTGGGGAGGTACGGGGCCCGCAAGCTGGCGCCCCGGGAAGGGACGGGGTCTCGCGAGCTGTCGCCCGGGAGGGTCCAGGCCTCGCAAGCTGTCGCCCGGATGACGGACGCGCCCCTCTCGCCACGGCCCGGGCAGGCTGTGGCCGTGGCGAGAGGGGCGGGTGTGCGGAAGGTGTGGAGGGACACCGGCGGGAGGCGCACGGGAGGGTCACGGATCCGTG
>CALCIA010000180.1 GCA_937907435.1 uncultured Actinomycetes bacterium | reverse complement strand
CCCCCATGAGGAGCCCAGGACACCCCCGCGCCACCTCGGACGGCCGCAAGCGCCGCGAACCCCCGCCCGGACTCCCCGCCGCCCCCCGCCTACCGCCCGATGTGGAACCCGATCAGCTCCGGGACCTTCGCGACGGCCGAAGCGACGAACCCCGGCCGCCGACCTTCCATCTCCGCGCGCTCCTTGCGCTCGATGCCCACGCGGATCGCTTCGCCGCCGATCCAGTGGAAGGGCTCGGGTGGGACGCGGGGCATCTTGGCGTCGACGAAGGCCAGGCGGGTCGGGTCGTCGGTGCGGTCGAGGGCGAGGGAGGCGAGGGTGAGGCCGACCATGTTGGTCGGGCCGACGCCGTTGCCGGTGTAGCCGGCCGCGACCCAGGCGCGGGAGCGGGGCAGGGAGGTGACCGCGGGCAGGTGGGTCGGGGAGGCGTCGATCGGGCCGCCCCAGGCGTGGGTGGTGCGGCGGCCGGCGAGGTCGGGGAAGTAGTCGAGGAGGTGGCGGCGGTCGGCCTCGACCACGTCGGGGTCGACCTCGGTGCGGCCGTGGAGGCGGGCGCCCATCGCGATCCGGCCGCCGCCCCAGCCGAAGGCGATGCGGCCGTCGGGGGTGGTGCGGAAATAGTGGACCAGGGCGCGGCCGTCGGTGATCGCCTCGCCACCGGTCCAGCCGAGCTTCTCGATCACGTCGGGGACCGGCTCGGTGATGACGATGTGCGAGGAGGCGACGGTGAGCCGGCCGCGCAGCGGGCCGCCGCGGGCCTTGGCGGCGGCGCCGATCGCGAGGACGCCGCGCGGGGCGCGGACGCGGGCGCCGGTCGCGGTGGTCGCCTCGACCCCGTCGCCGGCCTCGCGGAAGCGGCGGACCGGCGAGGACTCATATATGTCGACGCCCTGGTCGAGGAGGCGGCGGCGGATCGCGAGCGCGAGGCGGGCGGGCTGGACGGTGGCCGTGCCGGGTTCCATCACGCCGGCGCGGAACGCGGGCGAGGCGCAGCGGGTCTGGACCTCCGCAGCGGAGACCTCGCGCAGCTTGTCGGCAACGCCGAGCTCCCGGCAGGCCTCGAGCGCGGCGCGCCCGGTGCCGTCGTGGGACGGGCTGGTCGACACCTCCAGGTAGCCGCCGGGACGGAACCAGGCGTCGTCCTCGTCCTCGGCACCGTCATCGGCACAGAAATCAGTACAGAACCTGGCGATCCGCTCGACCGCCGCCTCGGCGGCGTGGCCGACCGCGAGCGCCGGCGCGTCGCCCCAGCGCGCCCGCATCGAGGCGAGCGAGGTCCACATCCCCTCGCAGAAGCCGCCGTTGCGGCCGCTCGGCCCGCGCCCGCAGACCGGTTCGGACTCGAGCAGGACGATGCGCGCGTCGGGGGCCAGCCGGCGGGCGTGCCACGCGGTCCACATGCCGGTGTAGCCGCCGCCGACGATCAGCAGGTCGGCGTCGCGATCCTCGTCCAGCGGGGGGCGAGGTGTGACGTCTCCCGCCTCCTTGATCCAGTAACCGAACCGAGTGTGCTCCATCTGTGTGGAGTCTGCCCAAGGCGGCATGTCGCCGTGTTTAGACTCGGCCCATGGCTGACTCCAAACAGGCCAAGACCCCTTTCGTCGACGCCGTGCTCGAGTACTCGGCCCGCGAGACCGGGCGCCTCCAGGTCCCCGGCCACAAGGGCGGGCTCGCCGCCGACCCCTCGATGGTCGAGCTGGTCGGGATGACCGGCCTCGTCAACGACGTGCCCTCGGTGACCGAGGGCGTCGACATCGGGCCCGAACCGACGCCGTTCCAGCAGGCGCAGCTCCTCGCCGCCGAGGCCTGGGGCGCGCGGCGCAGCTGGTTCCTCATCAACGGCGCCTCGCAGGGCAACCACGCGACCTGCATGGCGCTCGGCCACATGGGCGAGCAGGTCGTCGTGCAGCGCAACGTCCACTCCTCGGTGATCGACGGGCTGGTGCTGAACGGGATGCGGCCGACCTTCGTCCAGCCGGAGCTCGATCCCGAGCTCGGCATCGCCCACGGGCTCACCCCCGAGTCGCTGGCGGCGGCGCTCGACGCGACCCCCGATGCGGTCGCCGCGATGGCCGTCTCCCCCACCTACTTCGGCGCCTGCGCCGACGTGGCGGCGCTCGCCGAGGTCGCCCACTCGCGCGGCAAGCCGCTGATCGTCGACGAGGCCTGGGGCGCCCACCTCCACTTCCACCCCGACCTGCCGCCCGACGCGCTGTCCTGCGGCGCCGACCTGGTCACCTCCTCGACCCACAAGATCGTCGGCAGCCTCACCCAGGCGGCGATGCTGCACCTCGGCCACGGCGACCGGATCGACCCCGCGATCGTCGACCGCTGCGTCAGTCTGGTGGAAACGACGAGCCCGAGCGGCCTCCTGACCGGGTCGCTCGACGCGGCGCGCCGGCAGGCGGCCGTGCGCGGCGAAGAGCTGCTCGGCGAGACGCTGGAGGCGATCTACCGGACCCGCGAACAGATCGTCGAGATTCCCGGGCTGGCGGTGCTCGACGAGTCGATGGTCGGCCGCGCCGGGATCGCCGGCTGGGACCCGATGCGGCTCTCGATCGACGTGCGCGGGACCGGATCGACCGGCTACCGGCTCTTCAAACAGCTCTTCTACGCGCACGGGGTCGACCTCGAGCTGTACTCGGAGAACGTGGTGGTCGGGCTCTTCGGCCTCGGCGAGCCCGCGGCGACGACCGGCGCGCGGCTGGTCACCGCGCTGCGCGCCGCGGTGAGCGAACTGGAAGCCGAACCGGGCGAGCCGCAGGAGAAGCTGGCGCCGCCGCCGCCCTGGGGCGAGCTGGTGATGACGCCGCGCGAGGCGTTCCTCGGGCCGCAGGAGGTGGTCCCCTTCGAGGCGGCCGCGGGCCGGGTCGCGGCCGAGGGCCTCGCCGCCTACCCGCCGGGCATCCCCAACGTGCTGCCGGGCGAGCGGCTGACCGCCGAGACGCTCTCCTACATCCGCGAGTCGATCGCCCACGGCGGTTACGTGCGCGGCGGTTCCGACCGCGAGCTGAAGACGCTGCGGGTCGCTCTCGACCGGGGCCAGGGTTAGGGTCGGCGCGGATGGCTTCCTACGACGCGATCAAGGACCTGCCGCTCGAGGTCGAGGAGTGCTCGTTCGAAGGGCTGGAGCTGAGCCTGGGGGAATTCGAAAGGCTGACCACGGTGATCAAGCTGCGCGGCGGCGGCCAGGAGGGCATCGGCGAAGACGTCGTCTACGACGCCGTCGACCACATCGGCCAGCAGAGCCACGGGCCGCCCGCGGGGCTCGCCCACAAGGGCACCTTCGACGAGTTCTCGAAGCGGCTCGACGGGATCGACCTCTTCCCGGCCGGCGCGCCCGAGCGCGCCGACGTCTCGTGCGACTACCGCCGCTGGGCGTATGAGTCGGCGGCCCTCGACCTGGCGCTGCGCCAGGCGGGGACGAACCTCTCGGCGGCGCTCGGGCGGGAGCCGCGGCCGCTGAACTTCGTCAGCTCGCTGCGGCTGGGCGGCTTCGGCCCCGACGAGAAGTCGACGATCAAACCGGTCGAGGATCGGCTCGCGGTGTACCCGACGTTGCGCTTCAAGCTCGACCCGTTCAACGACTGGGACGACGAGCTGATCGCGGCGCTGGTGGCGACCGGCGCGGTCGACTCGCTCGACCTCAAGGGCTTCTACAAAGGCACGCCGGTCGACGTGATCACCGACCCGGAGCTGTACGCGAAGCTGATCGAGGCCTTCCCCGACGCCTGGCTCGAGGATCCCGACGTGACCGACGCGACGCGGCCGCTGCTCGAGCCGGTCCACGAGCGGGTCACCTGGGACGCGCCGATCCACTCGATCGCCGACATCGAGGCGATGCCCTGGTCCCCGCCGCGCACGGTCAACGTCAAGCCGTCGCGCTTCGGCCCGATCTCCCGCCTCTTCGCCGCCTACGACTACTGCGAGGAGCGCGGCATCGGCGCCTACGGCGGCGGCCAGACCGAGCTCGGGCCGGGCCGCGGCCAGATCCAGTACCTGGCCTCGATCTTCCACCCGGACACGCCGAACGACACCGCGCCGCGCGGCTACAACGATCCGCAGCAGGCGACCGCGCCGGGGCTGCCGACGAGCCCGCTCGAGCCCTCGATCGACGCGCTCGGCTTCCGCTGGACCGGCCCGCAAACGGCTTAGGCAAGCCGAATCCGGCTTAGGCCCGCCGAATCGGGACGTAGGGCAGCCGAATTTGAGCTTTCGGCTACGTTGGTCTCAGCTCGTCTCAGCCACAGATCAAGGGAGCCACCTCCGATGCCCAAAGCAAAAAAGAAATCCTTCGCCGCCGCCCTCAACGAGCAGATCTCCAACGAGTTCGCCGCCTCGCAGCAGTACGTCGCCGCCGCCGTCTACTACGACGCCGAAACGCTGCCCCGCCTCGCCGCCTTCTTCTACCGCCAGGCGCTGGAGGAGCGCGAGCACGCGATGATGATGATCCGCTACCTCCTCGACACCGGCGAGGAGGTCCAGATCCCCGACATCAAGTCGGTGCCGACCACCTACGCCAACGGCTCCGAGCCGGTGAAGATGGCGCTCGACCAGGAGAAACGGGTCAGCGAGGAGATCTTCTCCCTCTTCGAGCTCGCCCGCGAGATCAAGGACTACCGCGCCGAGCAGTTCCTCCAGTGGTTCGTCAAGGAGCAGGTCGAGGAGGTCGCGCTGATGGGCGACCTGCTGAACGTGGTCGAGCGCTCGCACGACAACCTCCTGCTCGCCGAGGACTTCATCGCCCGGGAGAGCTTCGGGCAGGAGGGCGCCGACCCGACCGCCCCGCCCGCCGCCGACGAGGCGGAATAGCTCCCACCCCCAAGGGTGAGTTCGCAGTTATCCGCGCATACCGCGGATAACTGCGAACTCACCCGAGCCAGCCGGCGCGGCGCCGCATCGTCTTGATGCGGCGGAACTCGGCGATGTCCTCGCGCAGCGCCGCCGGAGCCGGGGCGGGCAGGAAGCGGGCGGGAAGCGGGCTCTCGACGACCTCGCCTTCCCGCCTGCTCACCCGGTAGGCGCGGGCGCCGCGGCGGGCGGTCACGGCGGTCGGGGAGTCCTCGCCCTCCCAGAGGAGGCCCGCATAATCGTCGAGGCCATAACCGCCCGGCATGCCGTCGCCGACCGCCGCGAGGTAGGCGGCACGGCGCTCGGGCTCGTTGTTGTAGTGGACGCAGAGGGAGCCGTGGAGGAGGCCGAGGCCGGCGGCCTCCAGGGGCTTGCCCGAGGACTTGGTGATGCCCGCCTCGAACCAGCACATCGCCCCGGCGCTCTGGCCGGCGAGGACGATGCCGCGGTGCCAGGCGAGGCTGAGGACCCCGGCGATGTCGTGCGCCTCCCAGACCGCCAGGAGGTTGACCATGCTGCCGCCGCCGACATAGATCAGGTCCTGGGCGAGCAGGTGATCACGGAGGGCCATCGGGCGGCGGCCGAGGCGGAACAGGGAGACGTCGGAGGGCTCGCAGGGGCGGTTGCCGAAGGCCTGGTAGAAGCTCGCGATCAGGTCGGAGGTGTCGCCGCTGGCGGTCGGCAGGATGCAGATGTGGGGACGCTCGCCGCCGCGCTCGGTCGCCAGGCGCAGCAGCAGCTCGCAGACGGCACGGTCGGGCGGGCGCGAGGTGAAGTCGTGTCCGCCCAGGGCGAGGATCCGACGCACCGTCAAGCCGCCGGCAGGGCGGTCGACAGCGCCTCGGGCAGCGCCGCCTCCGGCACGACACCGCGTTCGCCGAGGTAGGTGGTGGCGATCCGCATCTCCACCACCCGCTGCCCGGAGACGTCGAGTCGGTAGCCGCGCGCCTCCGGCCGCGAGGCGACGACGCGGCTCAGCTCCTCGCCGACGAAGTGCAGTGCGGCGCCGTCCTCGGCGGCGTACCCGGGCCGCATCCCTTCCCGCAGGAAGCGGTGGTAGGACTCGCGCCGGTCCGACTTGCGCTCGTAGTGGACGCAGTTGCTGAACGGCAGCAGACCGAGGCCCTCGAGCCGCTTCGGCGCCCCGTGGAAGCCGCTGACCGCCTCGGCGAACCAGCAGAGCGAGCCTGCCGAGAGGCCGCACAGGATCACCCCGGCTTCCCACGCCTCGCGCAAGATGGTGTCGATCCCGTGCGCCTTCCAGACGCCGAGCAGGCTGACCACGCTGCCGCCGCCGACGTAGATCAGGTCCTGCGAGAGCAAATGGCGCCGCACGTCCTCCGGTCCCTGCTCGCGGCGGAACAGCGAGATATGACTGGCCTCGCAGCGGGTCGCGGCGAAGGCCCGATAGAAGCGGACGATGTAGTGGTCGGCGTCGCCCGACGCCTGCGGCAGGAAGCAGACCCGCGGCCGCTCCGCCTTACACAGTCCGAGCACATAATCGTCGAGCAGCGGATTTCCCGACTCCATCGAGAACCCGCCACCGCCGAAGGCGACGATCTGTCGTGGTGCGGTCTTCACCTCCCCGATGGTCGCCGGGCGGGGGCGGCGCGTCCTTATCCAGCGGTCCGAACTTCCGGGCGTCGCCCTCGCCCCGTGTACAGACGGCTCCCGGTGCGGGGCTTCACGAGTGACTACGCCAAGGGGACGGCAGGCTGGCGCCCGGGAGGGACGGGGACCCGCAAGCTGTCGCCCGGGGAGGACGCGCCCCTCTCGCCACGGCCCGGGCAGGCTGTGGCCGTGGCGAGAGGGGCGGGTGTGCGGAAGGTGTGGAGGGTCGCGCACGGGAGCCTCACGGGAGTGCGTCGGGAGTGGCACGGATCCGTGACGGGAGTCAGA
>CALCIA010000179.1 GCA_937907435.1 uncultured Actinomycetes bacterium | reverse complement strand
GCTACCCCTGCCGGGCCTCTTGGCCTCGCCGATTCGTGGAACTACTCATCTAGGCCCTCCAGAAAGGAGCAGGCGACGACATGGCAGCGAAGAAAAAACCCGCCCCGAGCGGGCCGAGCCGGTCCGCGATCACGGGCCATTTCGTCACCCCCGGGTACGCGAAGACGCACCCCAAAACGACGGTGACGGAACGGCCCAAGAAAAAACGCTAGATAAACAGTGACTGCGTCGCCCCTCGGGGAGTGGACATCCCCAGGGGGCGCGCTTCACTATTTCACTTCAGTTAGACGGACTCCTGCTCCGAACGGGCGACGCGCGGTCCTCGGTGACCACGACCGGCGAGACTGATTCGCGGCGGGGCAGGCCCCTGGCGTCCCGCAGCGCCCCTGAGATCAGCGACGAGTACGGCACCCGGCCCACGCCTCGAACCGGCCGAGGCGGGCCCCGCGCGATCCCCCGGGCTGGCCACACTGCTACACGCTGTTGACCTAGGCGTTGACCTGAGTGCTGGGGAGGCGGAGCAACCCTTCAGATTTGGCTCCACACCTGATGCCGGAGGAGGGACTCGAACCCCCGACACGCGGATTATGATTCCGCTGCTCTAACCAGCTGAGCTACTCCGGCGGGGGAGCGCAGGATAGCGGTGCCATGCTGGGGACATGGGGCAAGGGTCGAGAGGGGTCAAGATGTTGGGGTTCTCGGCGCTGCGGCCGGTGCTCGTGGGGGCGCTGTTGGTGGCCGATGCGGGGGTGGTGCTGGTGCTTGGGATCGGGCGGCACAAGGGGTGGGTGGCGCCGTTTGTGGGATTTGGGATCGTGTTGGTCGGGTTGGTGTGGTTCATGGCGTGGTCGGTGCGGCATCGGCATGACGACGACCGGGGCGGCTAGGCTGGGCTCGTGCCTGGAGCGGACCTCGACAGCGCGGTGCGGACGGTGGTCCGGCAGTGCATGGGCGTCGGCGCGGGCGAGGAGGTGCTGGTGGTCTGCAACCCGGTCACCGAAGAGATCGGGGCGCTGATGCGGATCGAGGCGCAGGGCGACGGGGCGGACGCGACGCTGGCGGTGATCTCCGAGCGGGAGACGCACGCGGCCGAGCCGCCGCGGCCGGTCGCGGCGGCGATGGCGGCGGCCGACGTGGTGCTGGCGCCGACGATCCAGTCGCTGTCCCACACCGCGGCGCGCAAGGCGGCCAGCGATGCGGGCGTGCGGATCGCGACGCTCCCCGGGGTGACCGAGGAGATGCTGGCGCGGCTGATGAACGGCGACCTGGACGAGATGCGGCGGCGCGGCTGGGCGATCGTCAACGTGATGAACCGCGGCGCGCGGGTGCGGATCACCGACCCCAACGGCAGCGACCTGAGCTTCTCGATCGAGGGGCGCGAGGGGATCGTCGACGCGGGCGAACTCTCGGCCAAGGGCGCGTTCGGGAACCTGCCCTGCGGCGAGGGGTTCATCGCGCCGGTCGAAGGGACCGCCGAGGGGACGCTGGTGGTCGACGGCTCGATCGCCGCGATCGGCCTGGTCGAGTCCCCGGTCCAGCTGACGATCGAGGGCGGGCACCTGGTCGGCGCGACCGGCGACGAAGGCGCCCGGCTGATGGAGCTGCTGACCCCGCACGGACCGGACGGCACGAACGTCGCCGAGCTCGGCATCGGCACCAACGAGGAGGCGATCCTCACCGGCAACATCCTCGAGGACGAGAAGATCTTCGGCACCGCGCACGTCGCCTTCGGCGCCTCGGCGGGGATCGGCGGCACCGTGCAGGTCCCCGTCCACCTCGACGTCGTGGTCAAGGAACCGACCGTCGAAATCGACGGCGAGGCGATCCTCGGCGGCGGCGAGCTCCTGATCTGAGCGCCGCGATGCCGACGCTGCTCGCCGTCCCCAACGTCTCGGTGGCGGGGGACGCGGAGGTCCTGGGCCGCTTCCACGAGGCGTTCGGGCGCGCCGCCCGCATCCTCGACGTCCACACCGACGCCGACCACGGCCGCAGCGTCTTCACGCTCGCGGGCGAGTCGGGCGGGCTGGCCGAGTCGCTCCTCGCCGGCGCCGAGGAGGCGGTGGAGGCGATCGACATGTCCTCCTACGCCGGCGCCCACCCGGCGATCGGCGCGCTCGACGTGTGCCCGATCGTCTGGCTGCGCGAGGAGGACCGCGGCGCCGCCCGCACCGAGGCGGTCGCGGTCGCGACGCAGATCGGCGGCATCGGCGTGCCGGTCTTCCTCTACGGCGAGCTGGCCCGCGAGCCCGGCCGCGCCGAGCGCGCCTACTTTCGCAACGGCGGCCTCGCGGAGCTGTGGCTGCGGATGGACGGCGGCGAGCTGCGCCCCGACTTCGGCCCGAGCGTGCCGCACCGGCGCGGCGGCGCGACCCTGGTGACGGCGCGCCCGCCACTTGCCGCCTTCAACGTGGAGCTGGAGGGCGCCGACCTCGACACGGCGCGCGCGGTCGCCGCCGCGCTGCGCGAGGCCGGGGGAGGGGCGCCCGGCGTGCGGGCGATCGGCCTCGTGCTGTCGAGCGGGCGCGCCCAGGTCTCGACCAACGTCCACGACCCGCTGACGACCCCGCTCGGCGCCGTGGTCGAGGAGGTGCGGCGGCTGGCGGCGCCGCTCGGCGCGCGCCCCGTCGAGGCGGAGCTGGTCGGGCTGATCCCGGCCGGCGCCCTCGTCGATTACCCCGCCGACGTGCCGATCCGCGGCTTCGACCCGGCGCGGCACGTGATCGAGCGGCGCCTCGCGGCGCCCAGCGGCTGATAGTCACTAAATTCCTAGAGCGATGGCTCAGCCGAAGAACAAGAGACGACGCAAGCGCCGCGGCACCCAGGGCGGCCGCATCGACACCAACGGGCGCCGCTCGAAACCGCGCACCCGCGAGGAGGCCCGCGCCCGCGCCCGCTCCGGCGGGGGCAGCCGCTCCACGGCGAAGAAAAAAGACCTGCCGCCGACCTGGAAAAGCGCCGCGATCCGCGGGGCCGGCGCCGCCGTGATCTTCGTCCTGATCCTGCTGGTGCTCTTCAAACGGCCGGTCGGCGTGTCGCTCGCCTTCGGCGCCTTCATGCTCGTCTTCTACATCCCGACCGGGTACTACATCGACCTCACGATGTGGCGCAAACGCGAGCGCCAGCGGATCCGCGACCGCGAAGGGAGGTAGCAGTGGCCCTCGACGTCGAGATGCTGACCGTCGGCCAGATCGCCGAGAACTGCTTCCTGCTGCGGCCCGAGGGCGGCGACAAGCTGCTGGTGGTCGACCCCGGGGACGAGGCGGAGCGGATCCTCGCGGCGATCGCACGCTGGCCCGGGGCGGAGGTCGAGGCGATCCTCCTCACCCACACGCACTTCGACCACATCGGCGCGGTCGCGCCGGTCGCGCGCGCCACCGGGGCGCCGGTCTACGTGCCCGAGATCGAGAAGCCGGTCCTCGCCGACATCATGGCCTACGTGCCGTGGGAGGGCTTCGGGCCGTACGAGTCCTACGACGCCGACGAGACCCTCGCCGGGGGCGAGGTGCTGAGCCTCGCCGGGCTGGAGCTCGACGTCATCTTCACCCCCGGCCACAGCCCGGGCCACGTCACCTACTCGGTGCGCGGCGAGGACGCGATCTTCTCCGGCGACGTCCTCTTCCAGGGCTCGGTCGGCCGCGTCGACCTCCCCGGCGGGGACTGGCCGACGCTCGCCGACTCGATCGCCCGGCTGCTCGACTCGCACCCCGACGCGACCGTCGTCCATCCCGGCCACATGGGGATCACGACGCTCGGCGCCGAGCGGGCGACCAATCCGTTCCTCCAGGCGACCGCCCGCTGACCGCGGGCCCGCGCGCTCCGGGTAAGGTCGCCCACGATGGCAAGCAAGTTCCAGGCACCGCGCGGGACCTTCGACGTGCTCCCGGCCGCCGGCCGCGCGCGGGCACGGCTGCAGGCGGTCGCGACCGGCATCTTCGAGCGGGCCGGCTACGAGATGATCCAGACGCCGACCTTCGAGGACACCGACCTCTTCGAACGCGGCGTCGGCAAATCGACCGACATCGTCCGCAAGGAGATGTTCACCTTCGAGGACAAGGGGGAGCGCAGCCTCACCCTGCGGCCGGAGGGGACGGCGCCGATCTGCCGCGCCTACCTGGAGCACGGCATGCACAAACAGGCGCAGCCGGTGAAGCTCTCCTACGTCGGGCCCTTTTTCCGCCACGAGCGGCCGCAGGCGGGGCGTTATCGCCAGTTCCACCAGCTCGGGATCGAGGCGATCGGGACCGACTCGCCGCTCGCCGACGCCGAGGTGATCATGCTGCTGTCGGACCTGCTCGGGGAGCTCGGCGTGCCGGGGGTGGCGCTGCGGCTGGGGAGCCTCGGCTCGCTCGACGCGCGCGCCGCCTACCTGGAGGAGCTGAAGGCGCACCTGCACCGCCACGAGGGCGACCTGACGGCCGACGTGCGCGAGCGCATCGACATCAACCCGCTGCGCGCCTTCGACTCCGACGACGCGGGGGTGCAGGGGGTGATGGCGTCCGCGCCGACGATCCTCGACGCGCTCTCCGCGGAGGACCAGGAGCACTTCGACGAGGTCCGCGCCCTGCTCGACGCGGCCGGGATCGGCTATGAGCTCGACGGCACGCTCGTGCGCGGCATCGACTACTACACGCGGACGATCTTCTCCTTCGTCTGCGATGCGCTCGGCGGCCAGTCGGAGATCGGCGGCGGCGGGCGCTACGACGGGCTGATCGAGCAGCTCGGCGGGCCGGCGACGCCGGCGGTCGGCTGGGCGGCGGGGATCGAGCGGATCCTGCTGGCGCTCGACGAGGAGGAGCCGCGGCGGGGACGGGACGCGTTCGTCGCGATCGCCGACCCCGAGCAGCGCCGGCGCGCGATGGCGCTGGTCACCGAGCTGCGGAACGCGGGGTTCTCGGCCGAGATGGACCTCGCCGGGCGCGGCCTCAAGGGGCAGCTGAAACACGCCGACCGGATCGGCGCCGCGCGGGTGCTGATCCTCGAGGCCGGCGGCACCGCGCAGCTGCGCGACATGGCGAGCGGCGAGCAGCGCGCCGCCGACACGGGCAATCTTCTGGGTGAGATGACGGGGGGCGAAGCGTGAGCGACGTAGGCGCGCAGGCGGCGAGCGGCGCGGCCGGCGCGGCCGAATCGGGCGTGGGACGGCTTCCCGATCCGGCGGCGAACGGCTACCGCGACACCTGGTGCGGACGGGTCCTGCCGGATCGGGTCGACGACGAGGTCCGCGTCGCGGGCTGGGTCAACCGCCGCCGCGACCATGGCGGGCTGATCTTCATCGACCTGCGCGACCGCACCGGCATCGTCCAGCTCGTCTTCCACCCCGACACCTCGGGAGCGGCGTTCGAGCTCGCTCACAAGCTGCGCGCCGAGGACGTGCTGAGCGCGCGTGGCAAGGTGGTGCGCCGCGACGAGGAGACGATCAACCCGGCGCTGCCGACCGGCGAGGTCGAGGTCGCGGTGGCTGGCGCCGAGCTGCTCGCCGACTCCGAGACGCCGCCCTTCCAGATCGAGGGCTACGCCGACGACGTCGGCGAGGACACGCGGCTGCGCTACCGGTACCTGGACCTGCGGCGGGCGCCGATGCGCGAGGCGCTCGTGCTCCGCCACCGGCTGACCGCGGCGATGCGCGAGTTCCTCGGCGCCGAAGGGTTCGTCGACGTCGAGACCCCGGTGCTGACCCGCTCCACCCCGGAGGGCGCGCGCGACTTCCTCGTCCCCAGCCGCCAGCAGCAGGGTTCCTTCTACGCGCTGCCGCAGTCCCCGCAGCTCTTCAAGCAGCTCCTGATGGTGAGCGGGTTCGAACGTTATTTCCAGATCGCCCGCTGCTTCCGCGACGAGGCGACGCGCGCCGACCGCCAGGCGGAGTTCACCCAGCTCGACGTCGAGATGTCGTTCGTGGAGGCCGACGACGTGATCGCGATCAACGAACGGATGCTGTCCCACGTCTTCGAGGCGGTCGGCGGGCCGGAGATCGAGATCCCGATGCAGCGGATGCCCTACCGGGAGGCGCTCGACCGCTTCGGGACCGACCGGCCGGACCTACGCTTCGGGCTCGAGCTCGTCGACCTCGGCGAGGCGTTGCGCGGGACCGAGTTCAAGGTCTTCCGCTCGGTGCTCGAGTCCGGCGGCTCGATCCGCGGCATCAACGCCGGCAAGCGCGAGGTGCCGCGCAAAGACCTCGACGGCTTCATCTCGCGCGCCCAGGAGCTGGGGGCGAAAGGCCTGGTCTGGGCGTTCCGCGAGGGCGAGGGCTGGCGCTCGCCGACCGCCAAGTTCCTCAGCGAGGCGGAGCTGGCCGAGCTCAACCGCCTGCTCGGCGCCGAGGAGGGCGACCTCCTGCTGCTGGTCGCCGACAAGCGGCCGGTGGTCAACGCGGTCCTGGGACAGATGCGGCTCGACCTCGGCGAGCGCTTCGGCCTGATCGACGAGAGCGAGAACCGCCTGGTCTGGATCGTCGACTTCCCGCTCTTCCTCTACGACGAGGTCGAGAAGCGCTTCGACGCGATGCACCATCCGTTCACGGCGCCGGCGGGCGCGCTCGACCCTGACGACCCCGGCGCGGCTTTGTCCCAGGCCTACGACGTGGTCTGGAACGGGCAGGAGATCGGCGGCGGCTCGATCCGTATCCACAGCGCCGAGGTGCAGCAGCAGGTCTTCGCCGCGCTCGGGATTGACGCCGAGACCGCCAAGGCCCGCTTCGGCTTCCTGCTCGAGGCGCTCCGCTACGGGGCACCGCCGCACGGCGGCATCGCCTACGGCATCGACCGACTTGTCCAGCGCCTCGCGGGCGTCGAGACTATCCGCGACGTGATCGCCTTCCCCAAGACCGCCTCCGGCTTCGACCTCCTCACCGGCGCGCCCGCCCCGGTCGACGCGGCGCAGCTGCGCGAGGTCGGCGTCGCCATCCACAAGAGCGGTAAAGCCGGACACTGAGATGGGTCTGCGGGACTGGATTCCCCGCAGGTGGCGCCCGCAGCCCGGGCCCGGACAGACGCCGGTCCACGTCGGCGACCCGCGCTTCGAAGGGTGGGAGGTGGTGCGGGACTTCGGCGACGTGCGGACCGCGCGCGCCTGGCACCAGGCGCTCGAGGAGGCCGGGATCGAGGCGGCCCTCACTGCCGACTGGCCGCCCGACCGCTTCGGTCACGGCGAAATCTTTCTCTGCGTCCCCACCGACCGCTGGAGCGAGGCGGAGATGCATCTCAGCAACCTCGACGTCCCCGATTACTGAGCCGCTTCCCACCGGTGCGCCGGTGCTACGGTGTCCGCAAGCTCGAGCCCGTGCGAGAGCCGTCTCACCGTTTGACCCAACACAAACGGCTCGGGAGCTTTTGTCTTTCGGTCCCTTGGGACCGCGAGCAGGGCGCCCACCTTCTTATGAAGGGATCAAAGCTAGAGGCGGTACCGGCGGGCTGGAGCTGACTTTTGGCACAAACTGCGCGCCACCCGCGCGCATTTCCTCGCCAGCATCGGCCGCGTGGAAAACGCGCGTCGACTTTCGGTCTCTGGGAGACCAAAACTCCACACGGAGATCCTTGACCGGAGGGTCGCCGCGCTGGCGGGGCGTCAGCACGGAGTCGTGGGACGGTGGCAGCTCCAAGAGATCGGGCTGACCGAGCGGCTGATCCGGACGCGCGTCTTTCACGGCGGCCTCATTCGCTTGCACCGAGGTGTCTACGCCGTGGGACACCGGGCGCTCACGGTGGAATCCCGTTGGATGGCGGCGGTCCTGGCCTACGGGCCGGATGCGGTGCTCAGCCATCGCTCGGCCGGGCAGCTTTGGCGTCTCTGCCCTCGGAGCGAAATCGCACCGGAAGTCACGGCACCGGGGTCGAAGCTCAGCAAGGGAGGGATCGTTGTCCACCGCGGTTCGCTGCCCGCGGACGAGGTGGGGCGGATGTGGGGGATACCGGTGACGTCGGTGGCGCGGACGATGCTCGACCTCGCCGGGATGCTCAAGGAACGGGAGGTGGAGCGGGCTTGGAATGAGATGGAGGTACGCGAATACCGGCTGCGGCTCTCGGTGCCGGACCTGCTCGAGCGCTATCCGGGACGGAAGGGCACCGTGTTGCTCGCCCGACTTGCGAGCGGCAAGGCGCCACCGGTAGGAATCACGCGCGGCGAGCTCGAGGAGAGGTTCCTTGCCCTGGCCGACCGCTTCGCCCTGCCGCGGCCGCGCATGAACGTCCACCTCGCGATCCGCGATCGCTTCTACGAGGTCGATTGCCTCTGGGAGGACCGCAAGGTCGCGATCGAGCTGGACGGCGGGGCGGCGCACCGGACGAGGCGCGCCTTCGAGAAGGACCGCGAACGCGACCGCATCCTCACCGCCGTCGGCTACACGACCGCGCGTCTCACCTGGCGCCAGATCACCGAGACACCGGCCGAGGTCGCCGCCGACCTTCGCCTCATCCTCACTCCGTACCCTTTGTCAGATGGATCGGGAGATCTTCGACCACTTCCTCCGCGATGACGCCCGTCGCGGCCCGACGCCCGATGGCGCCTTCACCGGCGCCGCAGGCGGCGCCGCCTGCGGCGACCTCTCCCGGCTCTCCCTGGCCATCGACGGGGGCCGCATCGCCGCGGTCACTTTCGACACCGAGGGCTGCGGCGCCACTCGCGCGGCCACCGCGGCCGTCGCCGAGACCATCGAGGGCGCGACGGTCCTCGAGGCCGCGAAGCTCTCGATCGACGACGCCGAAGCGCTCCTGGGTGGCCTGGCCCCCGCAAAGCGCCACGCGGCCCAGCTTGCGACCGATGCGCTCCATCGCGCCCTGAGCGCCGCGGCGTCCTCCAGCCTCTCGCTGGACCCCTCGACGGCGCGGCGAAGCGAAGCAACTCCTGGCGCTCCGGCCGGCGTCGAGCAAGAGGCCGAAGCGGCGGACGCGCAGCGAGGGGGGCCGGGCTCGCCCACCTTAATAGCCCGTGAAGGTGGGCGAGTCCGGTCCCCCGAGCGCGTCGCCGTCGCTGTCAGCGGCGGCGTCGACTCCGCGGTGGCCGCCCTCCTCGAACGCGAGCGAGGCGCCGACGTGGTCGCGATCACCGTGAAGCTCTGGGCCGACCCGGAGACCGACGGGACCAAGGCCTGCTGCTCGCCCGAGGCCGTGCTCGGCGCGCGGGCCGTCGCCCACTCGCTCGACATCCCGCACTTCACGCTCGACCTCGAGGCCGACTTCCGTCGCCGCGTCGTCGAGCGCTGGGTCGCGGGCTACGCCGAGGGCCAGACCCCTAACCCCTGCATCCTCTGCAACGGCGAAGTGCGGCTGGCGGCGATGCTCGACCTCGCCCAGCGGCTCGGCGCCACGCGCCTGCTCACCGGCCACTACGCGCGGATCGCCTGGGACGCCGAGGGGCCGCTGCTTGCCGCCGGGGCCGATGCGGCCAAGGACCAGAGCTACATGCTCGCGGCGCTGCCGCCGGACCTCATCGGCCGCCTCGGCTTCCCGCTCACCGACATGACCAAGGACGAGGTACGCGCCGTCGCCGCCCGCCACGGCCTCTCGGTCGCCAAGAAGCCCGAGTCCCAGGACCTCTGCTTCCTCGCCGGCCAGGGCAAGCGCGGGTTCCTGCGCCGCCACGGCAACCTGGTCGACCGCGACGGCGCCGTCGTCGACCGCTCCGGCCGCACCCTCGGCCGCCACCGCGGCCACCACAACTTCACCGTCGGCCAGCGGCGCGGCATCGGCGTCTCGCTTAACGAGCCGGGATATGTCGTCGCCACCGACGCCGCCGCCAACACGGTCACCGTCGGCACCCGCGAGGACCTCGAAACGCGCCGCATCCACGTCCGTGACGCCGTCCTCCACCGCGACGGCGCCCGCGTCGACAACGTCCGCCTGCGCTACCACTCGGCCACCCTGCCCGCCACCATCGGCGCCGCCGCGCCGGGCCGCCACGATGCTCTGGAGCTCGAGCTGGACGAGCCCTTCACGGCCGCCTCGCCGGGCCAGACCGCGGTGCTGATGGACGGCGAGACGATCGTCGGCCACGGCACGATCGCCCGCTGACCCCGCCGCCGTCCGTGCCATTCGACACACGAACTGTCAGCAAACCGTAGGCTCTCCCTCATGAAGGCCCAACAAATCCGCGACACCTACCTCTCGTTCTTCGCGGAGCGGGGACACAAGATCGTCCCCTCGGCCTCGCTCGTGCCCTCCGTGCACGACCCGACGGTGCTGCTCACGACGGCCGGCATGCAGCCCTTCAAGCCCTACTTCCTCGGCCGCGAGACGCCGCCCGCCTCGCGCCTCACCGACGTGCAGAAATGCTTCCGCACCACCGACATCGAGGAGGTCGGCAACACCGCCCGCCACCACACCTTCTTCGAGATGCTCGGCAACTGGAGCTTCGGCGACTACTTCAAGGCCGAGTCGATCCAGTGGGGCTGGGAGCTTGTGACGCAGGGCTTCGGGATGGATCCGGAGCGGATCTGGGCGACCGTCTTCGGCGGCGACGAGGAGCTCGGGCTCGGCCCCGACACCGAGGCGATCGAGCTCTGGGAACGGACCGGCATCCCCGCCGAGCGCATCGTCCAGCTCGGCCGCGACGACAACTTCTGGCAGGGCGGGCCGACCGGGCCGTGCGGACCGTGCTCGGAGCTCTACATCGACCGCGGGCTCGATTTCGGCACCGCCGACGAACGCCCCGGCGACGAGGGCGAGCGCTTCCTCGAGTTCTGGAACCACGTCTTCATGTCCTACGACCTCGCCGAGGACGGGACGCTCACCGAGCTGCCGACGAAGAACATCGACACCGGCATGGGCCTCGACCGGATGGCGGCGATCCTCCAGGACGTCCCCTCGACCTACGAGACCGACCTGCTGCGACCGCTGATCGACCTCGCCGAGGAGCTCTCCGGGCACACCTACGGCGAGAGCGAGGCGGTGACGCGGGCGATGCGGATCGTCGCCGACCACTCGCGCGGCGCCGCCTTCCTGATCGCCGACGGGGTCGTCCCCTCCAACGAGGACCGCGGCTACATCCTGCGCCGGATCATGCGGCGGGCGATCCAGCAGGGCAAGACGCTCGACCTCGAGGCGCCCTGGCTCGGTAAGTTCGCCGCCCGCGTGATCGAGCTGATGGGCGAGGTCTACCCGGAGCTGGTCGCCGAACGCGACAACATCGCCCGCTGGGTCGACGACGAGGAGGAGAGCTTCGGGCGCACGCTGGAGCGGGGCTCGGAGCTGCTGGAGCGGCTGATCGCCGAGGCGCGCGAGTCGAACACCTCCTGGATCGACGCCGCCGACGCCTTCAAGCTCCACGACACCTACGGCTTCCCCTACGACCTCACCAAGGAGCTGCTCGGCGAGCAGGGCCTGGCGGTCGACGACGACGGCTTCGCCGAGCTGATGGAGGAGCAGCGCACCCGTGCCCGCACCGGCGCGGCGACCGCGCACGGCTCCGAGGACACGCACGAGCGGGTCCAGGAATTCGCCGCGGCGACCTCGCCGAGCAACTTCGTCGGCTACGAAACGCTGCGGGCGACGACCGGCGTGGCGGCGAGCGAGCCGCAGGGCGAGCGGGCGCTGCTGAAGCTCGAGACCAGCCCCTTCTACGCCGAGGGCGGCGGCCAGGTCGCCGACTCCGGCCTGCTGCGTTGGGACGGCGACGAGGCCGCGGTGGTCGACGTCTACCGGGTCGGCGGCGACCAGGTCGTCGCGATCGAGGGCAAGGAGATCCCCGCGGGCGCCCAGGTCGAAGCCCTCGTCGACCGCGAGTCCCGTCACGCCACCATGCGCAACCACACCGCGACGCACCTCCTGCACGCGGCGTTGCGCGAGCGGCTCGGCACCCACGTCCGCCAGGCGGGCTCGGCGGTGCGCCCGGACAAACTGCGCTTCGACTTCACCCACGGGCAGTCGCTGAGCCCCGAGGAGCTGCGCGACGTCGAGGACCGCGTCAACGAGTGGATCAGCGCGAGCGCGCCGGTCCGCTGGCTGGAGATGGAGCGGGCCGAGGCCGAAGCGCTCGGCGCGATGGCCCTCTTCGGCGAGAAATACGGCGAGTGGGTGCGGGTGGTGGAGATCGAAGGCGTCTCGCGCGAGCTCTGCGGCGGCACGCACGTCGCCAACACCGCCGAGATCGGCATCTTCAAGGTGACCGCCGAGGGATCCAGCGCCGCCAACGTGCGCCGCATCGAGGCGATCACCGGCCCCGCCGCGACCGATTACTTCCGCGAGCGCGACGGGGCGCTGCGCGAGGTCGGCGAGCTGCTGGGGAACCCGCAGGACCCGCTCGCGGGCACGCGGCGCGCGGCGGAGCAGCTGAAGGAGGCGAGCGCGGGCGCGCAGAAGGCGCAGGGCCAGGCGCTCGGCGAGGAAGCCAAGCGCCTCGGCGGCACGGCGGCCGAGGTCGGCGGCGTCCAGGTGCTGGTCGCGGCGACCGAGCTGGCCGACCAGAAGTCGCTGCTCGACGTCGCCAACCGGATCCAGTCCTCGCTCGGCGACCCGGTCGTGCAGGTGCTGGGCGGCGGCGACGGGGACAAGGTGGCGCTGGTGGCGCTGGCGAGCCCGGGCGCGATCGAGAAGGGACTTTCGGCGGCCGAGCTGGTGCGCGCCGCGGCAGGCGTGGTCGGCGGTGGCGGGGGCGGCCGCGACGACATGGCGCAGGCGGGCGGCCGCGATCCGGCGAAGCTCGACGACGCGCTGGCGGAGGCGCGCGCGATCGTCGAGGGGAAGTTGGGGTAGCTGCTTGCGAGTGCTCGCCCTCGACCACGGCACCGTCCGGATCGGCGCCGCGATCTGTGATCCGACCGGGACCCTCTGCACGCCGCTGCCGGTGATCGAACCCCCTGAGCCCGCCTCGGTGGTGGAGCTGGTCCGCGAGCGCGAGGTCGAGCGGGTCGTCGTCGGCCTGCCCGTCCACCTGAGCGGCGAGGAGGGGAGCCAGGCGGCCCTGGCGCGGACCTTCGCCGACGAACTCACCGTGCTCCTCGACGTCCCGGTCGACACCTACGACGAGCGCCTCACCAGCCGCATGGCCGACGCGAGCCGGCGGGCCGGGTCGACGGCGGCACGCGACTCGCTGGCCGCGGCGCACCTGCTCGAGGCCTACCTGACCAGCCTTGCGCGAAAGGGCGAGTCGTGAGCGACAACTTGGGCAAGGGCGGCATCCCGCCGGGCGGCGACCCGCTGTTCGACCCCAACGACCCGGCCGCGGTCGAACGGGAGGAACGCCGGCGCGAACGCGAAGCGAAGCGCGCCTCGAAGCGCTCGAAGAAGAAGGCGAAAGCCGCGGCACCTCCGCCGCCGTCGAAACCCGCGCCGCCCCCGGCGCCGCCGCGCACCCCCGAGCAGGAGTTCTGGGACGAGCCCGCCGAGCCGACCCCGCCTCTGCCCGGCCAGGAGCCGGCCGCCTCCGGCGAGCAGGCCGAGAAGGCCGAGCGGGGGAGAAGGCGACTGCTGGGACGACGGAAAGGCAAGGCCGCCGCGGCCGGAGCCGCGGCAGCGGCCGGCGCGACGCCCCCGACGCCCCCGAGCGGAGAGCAGGAAGCCGCGCAGCCCGCGCCGCCTACCGCGGAATCACCGAGCCCCGCCGAGCCGACCACCGGCGAGGCGCCGATCCCGCCGCAGACCGAAGCCCCGCAAAAGCCGACCGCGGAGGCGCCGCAGATCGACCCGGGGCCGCAGACCGCCGAGGCGCCGCGGCCCGATCCCAACCAGCCGACCGGGGAGCACGCGGTTCCCGCGGCCGGGCCCGCGACGCGGGAGCACCGGGCGCTGCCGCCGCGGCCGGTGGAGGAGATCGGCGCCGGGGACTGGGAGCCGCCGCCCCCGCGCGACGACTGGTTCGGCGACGACGAGCCCTTCGACGACGAGGGCGACCCGCGGATGGCGGGCGCGGCGCGCTCCGGGCGCCGTCACGGCGACGACGGCCGCAGGCGGTTCGGCGGCCCACTCGGCCCGTTCCTGCGCCACCCCTTCCGGGTGCTCGGCGTCGTCGTCCTGATCGTCGTCCTGCTCTTCCTGAACTCCCTCTTCCAGCCGTTCCACGGCGACGGCAGCGGCAAGGTGGCGGTGGTGATCCCGAAGGGGTCGAGCGTCGGCGAAGTCGGCGAACTCCTGGAACGCAAGGGCGTCATCTCCGGCGGCTTCATCGTCGACGGCTCGACCCTCTTCCAGGCCCGCGTCACCCTCGCCGGCGACCGCTCCAATCTCATCGCGGGCAAGCACCTGATGGCCAAGGACATGAGCTACAGCGACGCGATCGACCAGCTCACCAAGGAACCCAAGCCGGTCGAAGTGCAGAAGCCCGGCGTGGTCACGGTGATGATCCCCGAGGGCCAGAGCCGCCCGATTACCGCCAAGCTCCTGCAGGAAGACGGGATCAAGGGCAACTACATGCGGGCGACCAAGAGGTCGAAGATCCTGAACCCGGAACAGTACGGCGGCAAGAACGTCAAGTCGCTGGAGGGCTTCCTCTATCCCGACAGCTGGGAATTCAACACCCACAAACCGGTCAAGAACCTGGTGGCGCTGCAGCTCAAGGACTTCAAGCGGAAGATCAAGAAGGTCAAGATGAAGTACGCGAAGTCGAAAAACCTGACCGTGTTCGACGTGGTCACGATCGCCTCGATGATCGAACGCGAGGCGGGCGTGCCGAAGCAGCGCAAACTGGTCGCCTCGGTGATCTACAACCGGCTGCACGAAGGGATGACGCTGGGGATCGACTCGACGATCCGCTTCGCCACCGGCAACTACGAAAAGCCGCTGACCCAGTCGGAGCTGGAAAGCAACTCGCCGTACAACACGCGCACCACCCCGGGCCTGCCGCCGGGACCGATCAACAGCCCCGGCCTCGCCGCGCTGAACGCCGCCGCGCACCCGGCGAAGACCAATTACCTCTTCTACGTGAACAACCCGAACTCGTGCAACGAACTCACCTTCGCGAAGACCGAAGCCGAATTCCTCGCCGACGCCGCCAAATACGAACGGGCGCGCGAAAAGAACGGCGGCAACGAGCCCAGCACCTGCAAGTGAGCCTGGGGTCGCGGTGCCCAGCCTGGCGGTGATCGGTCACCCGGTGGCGCACTCGCGCTCGCCGGACATGCAGACGGCGGCGCTCGCCGAGCTCGGCTTGGCGGGGGAGTGGACCTACGGGGCGCTCGACGTGGCGCCCGCCGACTTCGAGGTGACGGTGGCCGAGCTGGCGGCGGCCGGCGACTACGCCGGGGTCAACGTCACGGTCCCGCACAAGGCGGCGGCGCTGGCGATGGCCGACGAGAAGAGCCCGGCGGCCGCGGCGATCGGCGCCGCCAACACGCTGAGCTTCCGCGACGGCCGGATCCTCGCCGACAACACCGACGCCGGCGGGCTCCTGGCCTCCCTTCCCAGGTCGTTCGCCGGCGAGCCCGTCCTCGTGCTGGGGGCCGGAGGGGCGGCGCGGGCGGCGATCTGGGCGTTGGTCGAGGACGGCGCGCGGGTCGACGTCTGGAACCGCACGGCGGCGCGCGGGGAGGCGGTCGCCGCCGAGCTCGGCGCGCGAGCCGTCGCCGGGCCGGATCCGGCCGACTACGCGCTGATCGTCAACACCACCGCGGTCGGCCTGGCCGGCGAGGACACCTTCGAGGCGCTGCCGCTCGCTCCCGATTCCTTCACCGAGGGCCAGACGGTCCTCGACATGGTCTACACGGAGGAGCCGAGCGCGCTGCTCACCGCCGCCGCGGCCGCCGGGGCCACCGTCGTCGACGGGCTGGAGATGCTCGTCCAGCAGGGCGCCCTCTCGCTGCGCATCTGGACCGGCGAGGAACCCTCGCTGGAGGCGATGCGCACCGCCGTGCGCCGATAGGGTGGTGCGCTCATGACCGCATTCCGCTTCACCACCGCCGGGGAGTCCCACGGCCCCGGGCTGACCGCGATCGTCGAGGGCATGCCCGCCGGGCTGGAGCTCGACCGCGAGGCGCTTGACCGCGACATGGCGCGCCGCCAGCTCGGCCACGGGCGCGGCGGGCGGATGCGGATCGAGACCGACACGGTCGAGGTGCGCTCCGGCGTCCGCCACGGCCGCACCCTCGGGAGCCCGATCGCGCTCCTGGTCGCCAACCGCGACTACGCGAACTGGGAAGACCGGATGAACCCCTGGCCGGTGGAGGGCTTCGAGCCCGAAGAGGTCCACCTGCCGCGGCCCGGTCACGCCGACCTGGTCGGGTCCCAGAAATACGGCCACTCCGACATCCGCAACGTGCTCGAGCGCGCCAGCGCCCGCGAGACCGCCGCGCGCGTCGCCGCCGGCTCGGTCGCCCGCGGCTTTCTCACCGCGCTCGGCGTCGAGGTCCACAGCCACGTGACCTCGATCGCCTCGGTCGCTGCGGAGGAGCGCGAGGATCTCACCCCCGCCGACTTCAAGGGCGTCGACGACGACCCGGTCCGCACGCTCGACCCGGAGGCCTCGAAGGCGATGGTCGCCGAGATCAACCGCCTGCGGAAGGCCAACGAGAGCCTCGGCGGCACCTTCGAGGTGATCGCCTTCGGGCTCGTCCCCGGACTTGGCTCCCACATCTCCTGGGAAGACCGTCTCGACGGCCGGCTCGCCCAGGCGGTCGCCTCGATCCAGTCGATCAAGGGCGTCTCGATCGGCGAAGCGTGGGACGTGGCCTCGCGGCCGGGCTCCGAAGCCCACGACGAGATCTTCTGGTCCGAGGCGCAGGGCTACTTCCGCGAAACGAACCGCGCCGGCGGCCTCGAGGGCGGGATGACGAACGGCCGACCGCTCTCGGTGCGGGCCGCGATCAAGCCGATCTCGACCCTGACCAAACCGCTGCGCTCGGTCGACACCGTCACCCACCAGCCCGCCCAGGCGCTGCGCGAGCGGACCGACTCGACCGTGGTCCCGGCCGCCGCGGTGGTCGCCGAGGCGATGATCTGCCTGACCTTGGCGCGCGCCTACCGGGAGAAGTTCGGCGGCGACCACATCGACGACGTGCGCGCCGCGATCGACGCCTACAAGGCGCGGATCGACGCGCGGTGAGCGAGGGGGCGGCCCGGTGAGCGCGGGCGACGGCCGCAAGCCCTCGATCGTCTTCGTCGGCTTCATGGGCGCGGGCAAGTCGACCGCGCTGCACGCGGCGCGCGCCGAAGGGCTGCCGACGGTCGAGATCGACCAGCTGATGGAAGAGAGCTTCGGCTCGACCATCCCGCAGGCGTTCGAGCGCCACGGCGAGGAGGGCTTCCGCGCGCGCGAGGCCGAGCTGGTCGGCTCGCTGCTGGAGGAGGCCGACGACGGCGGCGCGATCGCGCTCGGCGGCGGCAGCGTGCTCTCGCCGCGGATCCGCGCCGCGCTCGCCCGCCACACCGTGGTCTGGCTGGAGGTCGACGCGGCCGAGGCATGGCGGCGGATCGCCCACTCCGACCGCCCGCTGGCGAGCTCCGCCGAGGACGTGACCGAGCTGCTCGACGTCCGTCTGCCGCTCTACGAAGAGCTGGCCGACGCGGTGGTGCCGATGGGCGACCGCCAGATCGTCCGCCGCGCCCTGCCGATGCTGCGCCGGCTCCCCGAGCTGCCCGCCGGCACCAAGCTCCTCTGGGCCAGCGCGCCGGGCGGCGAGTACCCGGTGCTGGTCGGCCGCGGCCTCCTCGGCTGCGGCTGGTGGCCGCTGGAGAGCCGCCGCTTCCTGATCTCCGACCGCACGGTGGCGCCGCTCTACGGCGACCGGGTCGAGCCGCTCGGCGGCCGCGCCGAGATCGAAGCGGGGGAGACGGCCAAGACCCTGTCCAATGTCGAGACGGTGCTGCGCGAGCTGACCCGCGCCGGGGCGACCCGGGGGGATCACGTGGTCGCGCTCGGCGGCGGCGTCGTCGGCGACCTCGGCGGCCTCGCCGCCCACCTCTACCAGCGCGGTGTGCCGGTGGTGCAGGTGCCGACCACGCTGGTCGCCCAGGTCGACTCCGCCTACGGCGGCAAGGTCGGCGTCGACCTGCCCGAGGGCAAGAACTACGCGGGTGCCTTCCAGCAGCCCGCCGCGGTGATCGCCGACACCGAGCTGCTGGCGAGCCTGTCGCCCGGCGAGCTTGCCGCGGGCTTCGTCGAGGTGCTGAAGACGGGCCTTCTGGCGGGCGGCTCGCTGTGGGAGCGGGTCCGCGCGATCGAGACGATCGACCCGGCCGGCCTCGACGACGTCGTCTTCGCCTGCGCCCGCTACAAGTGCCAGGTCGTCGCCGCCGACGAGCTCGACACCGGCCTGCGCAACGTCCTCAATCTCGGCCACACGGTCGGCCACGCGATCGAGTCGGCCACCGGCTACACCGCCTACCGCCACGGCGAGGCGGTCGGCCTGGGACTGCTGGCCGCCCTCCGCCTCTCCGACGCGCCCGCCCTGCGCGCCGAGGTCGAGGCGATCCTCGCCCGCCACGGCCTCCCGACCCGCCTCGAGGTCCCGATCGAGGTCGAGTCGGTGATGGAGTCCCTCGGCCGCGACAAGAAGCGCACCGCCGCCGGCGTCGGCTTCGTCCTCCTGAACGACCCCGGCGCCCCCCGCATCGGCCAACTGGTCGACCCGGCCGAGGTCGAAGCGTCCGTTCGCGAGCTGATCGCCTGACCCGACCCCACGGGCCCGCTGCGCCGAACCCGGCGGTCGACCTTTCGTCCGCCCCCCGATCGCGGTCGACTTAAAGTCCGGTAGCCGGACGTACGGACGACCGCACCGCGGGGAGCCGGACCAAAGGACGACCGCGGCCGGGGTAGTCGGGCCCTGGACTATTGTGGCCCTCGTGAGCGCGACCACCCGCAACCGCGTCGCCGTCCTGCACGGGGTCAACTTCGACATCCTCGAGCGGCGCAATCCGGAGCTCTACGGCGGGCGGTCGCTGTCGGAGCTCGAGCACCAGATCGAAGGTTGGGCGCGCGCGGCGCGGCTCGAACCGATCTTCTTCCAGACCAACCATGAGGGGGAGTTCGTGGAGTACCTGCATCGCTCGCGTGACCTTGCCGACGGCGTCCTCATCAACGCCGGCGCCTGGACCCATTACAGCCGTGCGATCGCCGACGCGCTCGACGTCGCCGGGCTGCCCGCGGTCGAGGTCCACCTCTCCGACGTCGAGGCGCGCGAGGACTGGCGCAAGGTCTCGGTCTTCGACGGGCTGGTGGTGCGGAAGATCTCCGGCAAGGGCGCCGACGGGTACCGCGAGGCGCTCGAGGTGCTCGCCGGCGAGCTCGGGGTGACGGCCTGATGCGCGGCCGCGGCGATCGCCTCGAGGCGGCGCTGGCCGAGCGCGGCCTCGACCGCATGCTGGTCACCGACCTCGTCAACGTCCGTTACCTGACCGGCTTCACCGGCACCAACGGCGCGGTCGTCTGCGGCCCCGGCATCCGCGTCTTCCTCACCGACTTCCGCTACACCGAGCGCGCCGCCGCCGAGGTCTCCGAGTGGGAGACGGTCACCGTCACCGGCGACTGGCTGGGGGGGATCGCCGAGCGCCTCGCCGGCAAGGTGGGCTTCGAGGACGACCACGTCTCGGTCCGCTCGCTCGCCAAACTGGAGGAGAAACTGCCCGAGGGCGCCGAGGCGGTTGCCGCGGGCGGCGCGGTCGAGGCGCTGCGGCGGGTCAAGGACGCCGAGGAGCTGGCGGCGATCGCCGAGGCCTCGAAGCTCGCCGACGCGGCGCTGAAGGCGACGGTCGAAGAAGGCTTCGTCGGCAAGACCGAGCGCGCGGTCGCCGACGCCTTCGAAGGCCACGTCCGCGCCGGCGGCGGCACGCTCTCCTTCGACACCATCGTCGCCTCCGGCTCCAACGGCGCCCAGCCGCATGCCGAGCCCGGCCCGAAGGTGATCGGCCGCGACGAGCTGGTCGTCTTCGACATGGGCGCCAAGCTCGACGGCTATTGCTCCGACGGCACCCGCACCTACGCCACCGGTGACCCCGGCGAGGAAGGACGGCGGGTCTACGACACCGTGCTCGCCGCCCAGCAGGCCTCGCTGGAGGCGATCCGCCCCGGCGAGAAGGGCGAGGACGTGGACGCCGCGGCCCGCAAGGTGATCGAGGAGGCCGGCCACGGCGAGCACTTCGGCCACGGCCTCGGCCACGGCGTCGGCCTCGACATCCACGAGAGCCCGCGCCTCTCCCTGCGCTCCGACGACATCCTGGCGGCGAACGAAGTCGTCACGGTCGAGCCGGGCATCTACCTGGCCGGCAACCTCGGCGTGCGGATCGAGGACCTGGTCATCGTCACCGATACCGGCCTGCGCAACCTCTCGACGCTCCCCAAAGAGCTGACCGTCGTCGACTGACCCCGCCAGCTGTTCCTTATGGTCCTGTGGGGACCAAAAGGAACGGCTGGGCGAGGTCGCCCTAGCGGCTGAGATCGACGCCGGCTTTGATCCGGCTGCCGAAGGCCGCCAGCAGTTCGATCGTCGCCTCGACGTCGGCCAGGTCGACCATCTCGACCGGGGAGTGCATGTAGCGCAGGGGGATCGAGACGAGGCCGGTCGGGATGCCGGAGCGGGCGATCTGGAGCGCGTCGGCGTCGGTGCCGGTGTTGCGGCCGCTGGCGCTGATCGAGTACTCGATGCCCTCCGCCTCGGCCGTCTCGACCAGCAGCTCGAAGACCTTCGGCGAGAGCGTCGAGCCGCGGCCGATCACCGGGCCGGAGCCGAGCGGGTGCACGCCGTTTTCTTTCTCCTCGACCCCGGGCGCGTCGGTCGCGTGGGTGACGTCGACGGCGATCGCGATGTCGGGGCGCAGCTCGAAGGCCGAGGTGCGCGCGCCGAACAGTCCGATCTCCTCCTGCACCGCGGCCACGCCCGCCATCGAGCCGCCCGGGCCTTTGCCCTCGGCGCAACGGCGGGTCGATTCGAGCGCCACGAAGGCGCCGAGCCGGTTGTCCATCGACTTCGAGACGAGGCGCGAGCCCTGCACCTTCATCGGCTCGGTGCGGATCACGATCGGGTCGCCGACGCGGACCAGCGCCTCGGCCTCCTCGCGGTCGGCGGCGCCGATGTCGATGTGCATCGATTTGAGTTCGACGACTTTTTTGCGCTGGTCCATCTCCAGCAGATGGATCGGCTTGCGCCCGGCGACGCCGGGGACGAGGCCGTCGCGGCCGCGCACCTCGACCCGCTGGCCGACCAGGATCTGCGGGTCCCAGCCGCCGATCGGCTCGAACCAGAGGAAGCCCTTCTCGTCGACGTGGGTGATGATCAGGCCGATCTCGTCGATGTGGCCGACGATCGCGACCAGCGGCTCGGCCTCGCCGACCCGGGCGATCGTCGAGCCGATCCCGTCGTAGGAGAGCTCGGCGAACGAGGCGGCCTTGCGCCAGATCTCGGCGGCAGGGCCCTCGTAGCCGGAGGGCGCGCCGGCGCGCAGCAGTTCGTCAAGAAGCGTCGGTACGTCGTTCGAAGTCGTCATAGGCCGATGAGTATGGCGAAGTCGCGGCGTCCGGCCCCGCGCTCACTCCTCCCGCTCGGCGGCGATCAGCTCGGCCTCCGCCTCGGTCATCGTGTTGCGGGAGCGCAGCTCGTCGCGGCGCTCGTCGTAGTTGGAGTGCTCGCGCGCCACGAGCAGGGCGAGCAGGGCCGTCGCGATCGCCAGCGTCGCCAGCGCCGGGATCGTCGTCGCGATCGGGATCAGGAGCAGGAGCAGCGCCGCGGCGACCGGTTTGTAGCGGTTCCAGTCGCCTTTCTGGCGATAGCGGAAGGCCACCAGGCCGAGCAGGTAGAGGGCGATCCCGCCGCAGAGCCCGACGGCAGGCTGCCAGTGCAGGTGCTCGTCGGTATGGGCCAGCACCTCCTCCAGGCCGAAGGCGGTCAGCACGATCCCGGCGACGAGGAAGAGGTGCAGGTAGGAATAGGAGTCACGGGCGAGCGCGTTCTGCACCGGGCCGGCCTCAGCTGCGGCGAGCCGCCGTGCCGAGACCAGCGCGACGACGTCGAAGTAGACCCACCACAGCGCCGCGGCGACGGCGACGCCGAGCACGGCCGCGACGCCGACCCCGAGGTCGAGGTGCCCGGCAGCGCCGGCGCCGATGTCGACGATCGACTCGCCGAGCGCGATGATGATGATCAGCCCGTGGCGCTCGGCGAAGTGGCCGGGGACGAGCTGCCAGCCCTCGATGCCGAAGAGGTACGGACCGCCGAAGTCGAGCGCCAGCGCCAGCACCCAGAGCGCCGCCTGCGGCAACCCGTCGAAGGCCGAGGCGGTGGCGAGGATGGCGACCGCGATCGCGGTCGAGACGCCGAGCGCGGTGCTCGAGCGACGCAGGTCCGGCGCGTCGGAGCTGGCGATGATGAAGAGGGCGATGTGGGCGACGCGGAAGAAGCCGACCGCCAGGGCGAAGGCCAGCGCCAGGCTGCCGAAGGCCTCCGGCACGCAGATCGCGGCGATCAGCATCGAGGCCATCGCGGCGAAGAAGACGAGCCGGACCGGCCCCGCCTCGGGGTCGATCACGCTGGTCAGCCAGGCATAAGAGGCCCAGGCCCACCAGAGGACGCCGAGGACCAGCAGTCCCTGAGCCAGCCCCGACCAACTCGGGTGGTGGGACATCAGCGTCGTGCACTCGGTGATCGCGAGGACGAAGACGAGGTCGAAGAAGAGCTCCAGCGGCGTGACCCGCTCGCCTTCGCGGCGGACGGCGCTCAGGCGCGGCGCGTGGGGGCGGTGGTGGCGGGCCGGGCCGGGCGGGCCGGCCGCGGACGAGGCGTCGGACACGCCGCCAATCCTTGCAACTCGGGCCGCCGCCGGGTGCATGCGGTGACTTAGGGTTGCGCCATGCCGACGCAGCCCAAAGTCGCCCTGGTCACCGGCGCCTCCAGCGGGATCGGCGCCGCCACCGCGCGGCGCCTCGCCCGCGAGCCGGGGGTCGAGCTCATCCTCGTCGCCCGCCGGGGCGAGCGGCTCGCGGACCTCGCCGCCTCCCTGCCCTGTCCGGCCACCTGGGTCGCCGTCGACCTCACCCACCCCAACGCGCCGGCCCGGGTCCTCGCCCACGTCGAGGGCCACCACGACCGCCTCGACCTGCTCGTCAACAACGCCGGCGCCGCCTGGCGCGGCACCTTCGGTGAGACCGGCTGGGACAACGTCCACCGCCACATGGAGCTGAACTTCGAGGCCGTCGTCCGCCTCACCGAGGCGCTCCTGCCGCTGATCCGCCGCTCCACCCCGAGCGCGATCGTCAACGTCGCCAGCACCGCGGCCCGCGTCAGCCGCGCCAATTCGGGCGCCTACTCGGCGAGCAAGTTCGCGCTGGTCGGCTGGACCGACGCCCTCTCGCTCGAGGAGGCCGCGCACGGCGTCCACGTCGGCATGGTCCTGCCCGGCTTCGTCTCCACCGAGGGCTTCCCGCAGACCGAGCTGCGCCAGAAAGCGCTCACCCGCCTCGTCCTCTCGAGCCCGGAGAAGGTCGCCGACGCGATCTACGAGACCGGCCCCGGCGGCAAGCCCGAGCGCTACGTCCCGCGCCCCTACGCCCTCGCCGCCTACCTCCGCATCCTCGCCCCGCGCCTCGTGCGCCGCGTCCTCGGCGGCCCCGCCGCGGCCACCTTCACCCCGGCCGCCGCGGAGCGCAAAGACTGAGCGGCGCGCCGCCGCGTCCCGTCGCTAAAGTCCGCGCCATGTCAGTCAGCACTAATCAATTCCGCAACGGCTCCCACATTGAAATCGACGGCAAGGTCTGGAAGATCATCGAGTTCCAGCACGTCAAGCCGGGCAAGGGGGGCGCCTTCGTGCGGACCAAGCTCCGCCGCATCGAGGACGGCGCGGTGATCGACAAAACCTTCCGGGCGGGGGAGAAGTTCCGCTCCGTGCGCACCGAATCGAAAAAGATGCAGTACCTCTACGACCAGGGCGATGCGGTCGTCTTCATGGACAACCAGGACTACGACCAGATCGAAATCCCCTCGGCGGTCCTCGGCGACACGATGCAGTGGGTGCTGCCGAACTCCGAGGTCGAGGTGCTCTTCGTCGACGAGCAGCCCAGCGACGTCACCGTCCCCAGCGCGGTGGAGATGAAAGTGACCCAGACTGACCCCGGCCTCAAAGGCGACACCGCCTCCGGCGGCGGCAACAAGCCGGCGACCCTCGAGTCCGGCGCCGTAGTCCAGGTCCCCCTCTTCATCGAGGAGGGCGAGACCGTGCGGGTCGACACCCGCACCGGCGAATACGTCTCCAGGGCGTAGGAGATCCCATGGGTGCGCGGCCTTTGCCGGCCGCGCCCGGGGAAGGGATGGGGACCCGCAAGCTGTCGCCCGGGATGGGCCGGTTCCCGGCGAGCTGTCGCCCGGGAAGGGACCCGCCCCTCTCGCCACGGCCCGGGCAGGCTGTGG
>CALCIA010000178.1 GCA_937907435.1 uncultured Actinomycetes bacterium | reverse complement strand
GTCTTCCTCCCGTGTTGTCCAACACCGACCTACGCGCTGCGTGTATTGACCCCCCCATAGGGGCCCTAAAACACGCAGCGCGTTCCGGGCCCTTGATCTGGGGCCCGAAAAGGGCCTCTGAGGGCCGGGAAGTGTGACGTTCCCGGCATCTCTGTGACCGTTCGGGCCGAAGTGTGGAGACTCACCGACCTGATCGTCACGGAAGTCCGACTTCGCGACGTCCCTGTGACGCCTCTCCCACGCACCCCTCACGTCCTGGGCTCCTCATGGGGGTCACAGCCTGCCAGGACCCCCATGAGGAGCCCAGGACCACCCTGCGCCACCTCGGACGGCCGGCAGCGCCGCGGAGTGCCGCAGGGCCGTCCGCCCGTCCCCAACCCCTCAACCCCCGATCGCGCTCATCGTCCTCGCCGGCGGCCTAAAGCCGGGCTCGTCGATCCGGTGCTTCAGCTCCTTGCGCCAGACCGCGTCGCGGATGATCGTCCCCAGCTCGGCGTCGTCGGCGCCGGCTCGCAGCGGGCCGCGCAGGTCGGTCTCATGGAGGGAGAAGAGGCAGGTGCGCAGGCGTCCGTCGGCGGTCAGGCGCAGCCGGTTGCAGTCGGCGCAGAACGGTTCCGAGACGGGGTTGATGAAGCCGATCTCGCCGCGCCCGTCGGCGAAGGCATACACGCGCGCGGTCGCGTGCGGCTCACGCTCGCGCTCCACCAGCGGATGCACCGCTTCGACCATCGCCCGCACCTCCGCCCCGGTCATCACCTCCTCGGCGCGCCAGGCCCGGTCGCCGTCGAGCGGCATGAACTCGATGAAGCGGACCTGGAAGCCGCGGTCGCGGGCGAGGTCGCAGAAGCGCATGATGTCCTCGCGGCCGAGGCCGGGCATCGGCACCGCGTTGACCTTGACCGGGCGCACCTGCGGGAAGGCGGCGATCGCGTCGAGCCCGGCGAGCACCCGGTCGAGCGCGTCACGGCGGGTGATCTCGAAGAAGCGGGCGCGGGCGAGACTGTCGATCGAGACGTTGACGCGGTCGATCCCGGCGGCGACGAGGTCGGCGGCCTGCGCGTCCAGCAGGTACCCGTTGGTCGTCAGCGAGAGGTCCTCGATCCCCTCGACCGCGCGCAGCCGCGCGACCAGCGCCGGGAATTCGCGCCGCACCAGCGGCTCGCCACCGGTCAGCCGCACGTCCCGCACCCCGAGGTCGACCAGCAGCCGCACCAGCCGCTCGATCTCCTCGAAGGAGAGGATCTCCTCGCGCGCGATCCACGGCATGCCCTCGGCCGGCATGCAGTAGCGGCAGCGGAAGTTGCAGCGGTCGGTGACCGAGACCCGCAGGTCGGAGATCACCCTGCCGTGCGCATCTTCGAGGGGCACCCCAGGAACGGTACCCCTTTGCCGAGTTCGCACTTATCCGCGGATAGCGCGGCGAACTGCGAACTCGGGTCAGGCGCCGTGGGCGGGCCGCTCGCCCGCGAGCAGCGCCAGCGCGTGCGGCAGCGCCGTCGCGAGCGCCTCGCCGCACTGGCCGATGCTGCGCGGGCTGCCGGGGAAGTTGACGATCAGCGTCCGGCCGCGGGTCCCGGCGACGCCGCGCGAGAGCATCCAGTTGGAGGTATAGGGACGGGACGCGGCGCGCATCGCCTCGGCGATCCCCGGCGCCTGGCGGTCGAGCACCGCGAGCGTCGCCTCCGGGGTGACGTCGTCTACGGTCATCCCGGTGCCGCCGCTGGTCAGGACCAGCTCCACCCCGAGCTCATCACAGAAGTACGCCAGGCGGGCCTCGATCGTCCTGCGCTCGTCGGGGACCACCTCCCGCGCCGCCACCTCCAGCCCCAGCTCGGCGACGAACTCGACGAGCCGCGCGCCGCTCGCATCCTCCCCCTCGCCGCGCGCCTTCGAGGTCGAGACGGTGAGGAGCGCCGCCCGCATCAGCCCTTGTCAGCGTCGGCGGCGGCCTCATCGAGCCGCCACTCGCCAGAGCGCCCGCCGCTCTTCGACACCAGGACGACCGACTCGATCGCGACCCCCCGCTCCAGTCCCTTCACCATGTCGTAGACGGTCAGCGCGGCGACCGAGGCGGCGGTCATCGCCTCCATCTCGACCCCGGTCTGGCCGATGGTGTGCGCCTCGGCCAGCAGCTCGACGCGCCCGGCCTCGACGTCGACGGTGGCGGCGACGTCGACGAAGGAGAGCGGCAGCGGGTGGCAGAGCGGGATCAGCGTCGAGGTCTGCTTGGCGGCCTGCACGCCGGCGATCCGCGCCACGCCGAGGACCTCGCCCTTGGGACCGTCCCCGCGCTCGACCGCGCGGGCGGTGTCCGGGGCCATCCGCAGCCGCGCCCGCGCGACCGCCCGCCGCTCGCTGGTCGGCTTCGCTCCGACGTCCACCATCCGCGCCCGCCCGTCGTCCCCGAGGTGCGTGAGCCCGCTCACCGCGCCACCCCCATGTCGATGGGCCGAAAACCGGACATATAGGCGGGTTCTCGGCCCGTCAACGGGAGGGCTCCCGTTCCGGGGCGGCCTCGCCGGGGACCCAGGTGCCCTCGCCGGCGGCGTCCAGCTCCCGCTTCCAGATCGGCGCCTCGGCCTTGATCCGGTCGATCGCCTCGCGGGCCCCGGCAAATGCTTCCTCGCGGTGCCCGGCCGAGACGGCCACGACGACGCCCGGCTCGCCCCGCGCCACGCGCCCGACGCGATGCTCCGCGGCCGCGGCGAGCAGCCCGTGGCGCTCGACGCACTCGACCAGGATCGCGGCGATCCGCTCCTCGGCCATCTCGCGGTAGGCCTCGTAGTCGAGGCTCGCGACCTCCCGCGTCACCCCCTGGAAGGCGACGATCGCGCCCGCGCCCGGATCGGCGACCCAGCGCGAGAGCCCCTCGGCGCTCAGTGGCTCCTCCGTGACCCGCGCCCGCGTCCGCCCTCCCGAGCCGGGCGCGCCGCCCGAGATCGGCGGGATCACGGCCAGCTCGTCGCCGGACGCGATCGCGGTGTCCTCGCTCGCGTACTCGCGGTTGACGGCCATGCGCAGCGGCATCCGCTCGACCAGCTCGCCGAGGCCGGGCGCGGCGGCGAGGCGCTCGAAGGCGTCCCTCACCGTGGCGCCCTCGGGCAGCTCGATGTCGACCGAGTCGCGCCCGGCGCGCTCGCGCAGGATCGCGAAGAGGCGGACGGTGACGGTCATCGGCCCATGCTAGCCCGGTCGAGCAGCTCGACGTCCACCGTGTCCCCGGCCGCGAGCCCGGCGCACTCGGTCGGGACCAGCGCCAGCGCTTCGGCGGCGAGCATCGAGGTGAGGACGTGCGAGCCCTGCCGCGGCAGCGGCCAGGCGACCCAGCCGCGCTCGTCCAGCTCCAGCCGGCAGCGGACCGCGTGCGCGCGGTCGGTCGGCTTCTCGTAGGCGGCGCCGAGCCGCGCGGTGGTGCGCCGGGACGTCGGCTCGCCGCCCGCCATCGCGATCAGCGCCGGCCGCACGAAGGTCAGGAAGGTGACCATCACCGACACCGGGTTGCCCGGCAGGCCGAAGGCGAGCGCCTCGCCCCGGGTCCCGAACCAGGTCGGGCCGCCCGGTTTCAGCGCCACCCGCCAGAAGACCTCCTCGGCGCCGAGCTCCGCCAGCGCCGCCTTGACGTGGTCGTGCTCACCGACCGAGATGCCGCCGCAGACGATCGCCACGTCGGCCCCGAGCGCCCGCCCGAGCGCGGCCCGCGTCGCCTCCGGCTCGTCCGGCGTCCAGTCGACCGAGACGACCTCCGCCCCGGCGAGCCGCGCGAGTGCGGCCACCGTGCGCGAGTTCGAATCGCGGATCGCGCCCGGGCCGAGCGGCCGGCCCGGCGGGGTCAGCTCGTCGCCGCTGGTGAGCACCGCGACCCGCGGGCGGCGCCGCACCGGCACCGGGTCGATCCCGATCGTCGCCAGCGCCCCGAGCTCCGCCGGCCCCAGCTCCGCCCCCGCCCGCAGCACGGTCTCGCCGGCGGCGATGTCGTCGCCGGCGTGGCGGACGTTGGCGTCGGCGGCGACGGCGACACGGATGAGCACGCGCCCGAGGGTCCCTGCCGACGACGGCGGCGGCGCACCGGCATCGGCGACGGGAACGCTGGGCGTCGCCGGGCGTGCGGTGTCCTCGACGCGGACCACCGCGTCGGCGCCCGCGGGGCCCCTGGGCGTCGCCGGACCCCGCGCGGTCCCTTCAGTCGAGACCCCGCCGTCCGCGGCGGCGGGGCCCCTTGCTGCCGCCAGGCCCCGGGGGGTGTCCTGGACCGGGACCGCAGTCTCCGCGCCGGCGGGACCCGTCGCTGCTGCTGAGCCGCGCTCAGTGTCCTCCACGCGGACCACCGCGTCGGCGCCCGCGGGGAGCATCGCGCCGGTCGAGATCGCGATCGCCTCGCCGACGCCAAGTGCCTTCGTCGCCGGGTGCCCGGCGCGTGACTCGTCGACGATCGCCAGGGTCACCGGCGAGTCGGCACCTGCGCCGGCGACGTCCGCGGCGCGCACCGCGAAGCCGTCCATGGCCGAGTTGTCGAAGGGCGGAAACGGCGCCTCGGCGACCGCGTCGAGCGCCAGCCGACGGCCCAGCGCCTCGGCGAGGCCGACCTCCTCCGTCGCCGTCAGCCGCACCCGCGCGAGCACCTCGCGCCGCGCCGCCTCGATCTCGATCGCCTTCGCCATATGCACAGCCTGCCGCACCGGCCCCTGCGACACTCGCCCGGTGGACCCCGGCCCCACCCCGCGAGCTGTTCCTTTTGCCGTCCATGCCGGCAAAAGGAACAGCCGCGGCGACGACGGCAGGCTCGGCGCGGTCCTCGCCGGCGGGCAGGGAAGTCGACTCGGCGGCGCCAAGCCGACCGCCGATCTGGCCGGCCGACCGCTGATCTCCTACCCCCTGGCGGCCCTCGCGGCGGCCGGCATCGAACCCTTCGTCGTCGCCAAGCACTCGACTGACCTGCGCGGTCGTCCTATGGACCGCCAGACGGACCTTAGGACGACCGCGCTCGGCGTGCCGGACGAAAGGACGACCGCAGTCGGCGTGCCGGACCAAAAGGCGCCCGCGGCCGGCGCACCCGACGAGAGGCCGCCGCCCGCACCTGGCGTACCGGACCTTTGGACGACCGCGGCCGGCGCACCGGGCCAAGGGAGGACGCCGCCCAGGGCCCCGGACGAAAGGACGACCGCGCCAGCGCTCGGCGGGGTCGAGATCGTCACCGAGCCGGACGAGCCGACGCACCCGCTCGCCGGGATCGTCGCGGCGCTCCGTCACGCGGGCCGGCCGCTGGTCGTCGTCGGCTGCGACTTCCCGTTCGCGCCGCCGGCGCTGCTGCGGGCGCTCGCGGAGGCGCCGGAGCCGCTGGCCGTCCCCGCTCCCGGCGGCGAGCCGCAGCCGCTGATGGCGCGCTGGTCCCCCGAGCTCCTCCCCCGGCTGGAGATCGCCCTCGAGCGCGAAGAGTCGCTGCGGCGCACCGTCGCGGCGCTCTCCCCGCGTCTCCTTGACGACACAGAGCTCGCACAGTTCGGTGACCCGGCGCGCGCCTTCTTCAACGTCAACACCCCCGCCGACCTCAGCGCCGCCGCGGCGCTGCTCTGAACGCACCACCCGCGCGCGGTACGCTCGCCGCATGGCGAGTGAAGAGCCCCGGTTCGTGTCGCGCGGCTTCACCGGCCGACCGCACGGGCCCGGCGCCGACCGGCTGCCGCCCGGCCAATACCTGGAGCGCGGCTTCCCGGTCCTCACCGCCGGCCCGACCCCGCGGGTGGAGCCTGCCGAGTGGAGCTTCCGCATCGACGGCATGGTCGGCAACGAGCTGGAGTGGAGTTGGGAGGAATTCGCACGGCTTCCCGCCGAAGACGTGCCGTGCGACATCCATTGCGTGACGAAGTGGTCGAAGCTCGACACCAGCTTCCGCGGCGTCTCGGTCGACACGCTGCTCGAAGCCGCCCGCCCCGAGGGCGCCTTCTCGATGGCCCACTCCTTCGGCGGCTACACCACCAACCTGCCCCTGGAGGAGCTGACCGGCGGCCGCGCCTGGGTCGTCACCGAGCACGAGGGCGCCCCGCTCCCCCGCGAGCATGGCGGCCCGGCCCGCCTCCTCGTCCCCCACCTTTACTTCTGGAAGAGCGCCAAGTGGGTGCGCGGCCTGCGGATCATGGACCACGACGAGCCCGGCTTCTGGGAGGCCAACGGCTACAACGCGCACGGCGATCCCTGGAAAGAGGAGCGCTATTGGACGGACTGACCGCCGTCTCGCAGCGCGCGCCCGGCCGCTGGCAGATCGCCGAGGTCGAGCAGATCCGGGTCGAGACGCCGCGCACCAAGACCTTCCGCCTGCGCCCGCCGATGTGGATGCCGCACCTGCCGGGGCAGCACTACGACGTCCGCCTCACCGCCCCGGACGGCTACCGGGCCGAGCGCTCCTACTCGATCGCCTCCTCGCCGCTCGACCAGGGCGTCGTCGAGCTGACCGTCGACCGTCTCGAAGACGGCGAGGTCTCGTCCTACTTCCATGACGTCCTCGTCGAAGGCGACCAGGTCGAGGTCCGCGGCCCCTTCGCCTCCTACTTCGTCTGGCGCGGCGAGGAGCCGGTGCTCCTGATCGGCGGCGGCTCCGGCGTCGTGCCGCTGATGTGCATGCTGCGCCACCGCCGCCGCACCGCCCCCGAGCTGCCCATGCGCCTCCTCTACTCGGCCCGCACCCGCCGCGAAGTCATCTACGCCGACGAGCTCGGCGACGACGCGATCGTCGCCCTCACCCGCGAGCTCGGGGGCGTGCCGATCGAAGGCATCCCGCGCGTCCAGCTCGGCCGCATCTTCCCCGGCCTCATCGCCGCGGAGGCGTTCGACTCCGGCCTCGCTTTCGTGTGCGGTTCGAACGGCTTCGTCGAGTCGATCAGCCAGATGCTCCTCGCCGCGGGCTACTCGCCCGACCGGATCCGCACCGAGCGCTTCGGCCCGACCGGCTGAGCCGCTCGGCGTCTGCGGTTCGTCCCGCTATCCGGGAACAACCGCAGACGTCCGGCCGAGCGCGCAGGTGTCGTCCGCGCTCGCCCCGGGAAAAGAAGAACCGTGGTCCGCGCCGCCGCCGGCCTCGCCGACCGCCCGCCCGACGAGGCCCGCCCCTTCGGCGCCGGCCGCGAGCGCTTCCTCTGGACCTTCCTCGCCGCCGTCGGCACCTTCCTCGCGGGCTCCGTCTTCGCGATCGGCCGGGGCACCTACGAGCTCCTCAACGAGCCCCGCGCGGAGACCGAATACCTCGTCCCCTTCGTCGGCTTCCTGCTCGCGGGCCAGCTCTCCGGGGATCCTCTCCGATCGTCAGGGCGCGCGCCGGTTCGCGACCGGCGGGATAATCGTCGCCGCGATCGACCCGGAGCCGGCCGGACCGTGGTGAGAGGGCCGCGCCGTTTCCCCGTCCGTCGCCGCCACGGGCGCCAGCTCGAAAGCGCCTCCGACTCCGCGCTCAGCGCTCGTACCAGAAGCGGTCCTGGATCGAGCCGTCCTTGCCGACGAACCACATCTCCCAGGTGTTGGGGAGGCGGGTCACGGCCGCCATCGTCGCCTGCTCAGCAGCGGCCCCGCCGCGGGTGAGCGGAACCTCCATCCAGGCTTGACCGTCGTACCAGAAGGCGTCCTCGACCGAGCCGCCACCTCCCGCGAACCAGAACTCCATCGTGCCCGGTTTGCGTGAGGTCGGCGCTATCGACCCCGACTGGGAGGCGATGAGGGGGTCGGCCACCCGGTAGCGCCGCCATTTTTTGCCGGGCCCGGCGGCGCCCTGAACCGAGCGATCGACGCCGATCCACCAGACGTCGAGGGTGTCCGGCCTGCGGGAGACACCGCCGATACCGCCGCTCGCCGACGCGGTGCGGCCCACCGCGATTTCGTATCGCTCTTCGGCGCCATCGTCGTGGAGCGAAGCACCTTGGACCGAGCCGTCCGGTCCGATCCACCAGACGTCGACGACGTCGGGGCGGCGGGAAGCGGCGCCGATGGCGCTGGTCAGCGCGACTTCGCCGATTTCGGCGACCCGTGAACGTTGCCCCTGCGTCGTCTTCGTCCACATCGCGCGTTCGAGCGATCCGCCCGCCCCGACCCACCAGAGATCCATCTTGTCGGGCCCGCGTGAGACCGCCGCGATCCCGCCCGTCGGCTCGGCTTCCCCGCCACCAGCGATTTCCCCGAACGCCCAGACGGAGCCCTCTGACCGGACCGCGGTTTTCACCGTGCCGCGCGGCCCGATCCACCAGACGTCCAACGCCTCGGGGGTTCTGGAGACCGCCGCGATCCCGCTCTGAAGTTCGGCCGCGCCGGCCCCGGCCAACTGATATCGCCGCCACTCCTCTTTCTCGCGCCAGAACGCTCCTTCCACCGACCCGTCGGCGCCGATCCACCAGATCTCGAGGTTCTCCGGCTTTCGCGCGACCGCGGCGATGCCACCGGTCAACGAGGCGCTCCCCGCGGGAGCGAGCTCGATCCCGCCGACCGCGACGGCCTCGAAGTTGAGCTCATAGCGACCGCCGTCACCGCTGATCTCCACGCGCTTCCCGGTCGGCTTGCCCTGCCTGGCGCGCTCCAGCTCGGCGGCGGTAAAACTCAGCTCGACGGTCCCGAGGCGCTCGTCAGGGCTGGGCGCGCCGGTGGGGGTCGACGCGGCGTCGTTCACGTCCCCCAACAGCTTTTCGAGCTTCACCGGCCGTTTGAGTGGCAGGGTGGCCAGGATCGATGCCGCGGCCGCGCCTTTGACGATCGTCCGCAACGCGCTCGGCCTGCCGTCATCCTGCTCGAGCAGGGAGACGAGGAAGATCGACTCGCCGGGGTCCTTGAGTTCGCTCGGCGTGCCGTCGACACCCCAGAACGAGTGTGAAGGCCCTGACGAAAACCGCACGTCACCCTTGTCGACCGCCCCGTACGGCCCGTAGAGCACCACCTCCGACGATGGGACTGGAAGCGTCCCGCCTGGGACCGCAAGCTTGGAGTCAAGGTCGACCGCGGTGACCAGAACGTAGGGCTCGTCGCGCCCCGCCTCGTCCGTCTCTTCAAGGCACCTGAGACTCTTCAGGTAGATCCACAGCATGACGATCGCCTCTCCCCTTGCTTCCGTCTGCGGAGACGACGATACGCCGCCTGTCAGTACAAACAAAGAAGTTTGTCTAATTTGTTCAGGGAGCCGAGTCGACGATCCGGGAGTCGAGGTAGGCGGTTTCCCGGTACGGGGTTCCAGGCGGGATGCCGTAGTTGTCGGTGGAGGGCGGGCCGAAGACCGTTTCCGACTCGGCCAGGACCTTGGAGGCGGCCGGGTCGAAGATGACCTGCCGGCCGAAGCCGGTTTCATCCACCAAGGCCAGCGCCTCGCCCCGGCGCCCGGCGGCATCGGTGACCTCGCCCCGGTGCCGGACGCCGGGGATTTCGCCGAGCGCCCCGAAGGCGGCGGTGGCGAGCGCCGGGCTCGTGGTCGGTTCGGCGAGGATTTCGAAGAGCCGTTCGACCGTCGTCCTGCCGTTGCGCGAGGCGGCCGCCGCCGGAGGGCTTCCGGCTTCCTGTCCTTCGATCGCCAGGCGGAGCGCTTCCGGTTCGGTCGGCAGCCGGTAGAGCTTGGGGACGTTGGCGAAGGCGTGGCGCCCGCGGAACGAGCGGCCCGCGTATTCCTTCGTCGCGTGGCCGGCGCCGTCGCGCTTCACGTGGTGTTCGGCGGGGTCGTATTCGAACGGCGGCGGCGAGCCCGCTGCTTCCCACAGCCGCTGGTCCGCGGGCGAGAGGAATTCGATCCTGCCCAGCGTTTCGCGCACGCGGGTCTTGCCGTCGCGCGCGGTCCAGACTTCTTTCGTCGTCGGCACCAGCGCCACGTGGCCGTCAGGGCCCGGGGTGCGGGACGTGAAGTGGCGCGGGTGGTCCTTCGGCCCCGTCCCGCGACCGCCCGGTTCCCAGGTCTGGGCCTGGACGACCTTGGTCTTGGTGAGGAGAAGCTGGCCGGGCCTCGGCACCGCCGCGGCGGCAGCCGACGCGGCGGACCCGCCCGATCCTTCGGCGCCTGCGGGAAGCTGGATCGCGCCGATGCTGCCCGCCGCCTCCGGTTCCGGCGTGCAGGGTTCGACCGGGCCTTCGACCACCTGGACCGAGGCCCGGTAGCCCCCTTCGGGGTCGCCGCCGTGCGGTTCGGGCGAGCCGACGATGACCAGGGTCTGGCCGGGCCGGAACGACTTCGGGTCGAAGCTCACGTTGGGGATTTCCCCGGGGGACGCATTGCCGGCGCGAACCCGGCGCATGAAGGCGCGCGAGACGTGACGGTATTGCGCGGCGCTCATGACCCCGATCGTCAGCGCCGGCGCCGGCCCGCCGGATTCGAACCCGCCGATCCGCCCGCCCATCGAGGTCTTCACCATCGCCGGCTTCAGCTTGCGTTCGCGGCACGTCGTCTGCGCCGCCAGCCAGTCGATCTGCGCCGGGATGCCCGCCTGCTTCAGCGCTTCTTCGAGCCCGCCTGAGTCTTCGAGGCTGTAGATCTTGATCGCCACCCCGCCGCCCGAGAGCGGTTGGACCGCGAAGGCGCGGGTGGTGCTGTCGCCGCCCGAGCTGACGACGAGGACGACCGCGGCCACCGCGAGCACCGCCGCCCCGGCCAGCGCCAGGCGCAGCGGGCGGCGACGACGCGGGGCCGGGGCGACCGGCGCCCCGGAGCCGGCCGCGGCCGTGCCGCGCTCGGCGACGACGGCCTTCAGCCGGACGAGGAGCCGCTCCTCGAAACCCTTGCCCCGATCCTTTGGCTCGCTCACGCTCGTCCCTCCTTTCGCTCCGCTGGTCCTTCGGCGGGTCCCCCGGCGGCCTCCAGCTCGGCCCGCAGCTTGCGCCGCGCCCGGAACAGGCGCACCCGCGCGGTGGCGGGCCGCACTCCCGCCACGGCGGCCGCCTCGGCCACCGTCAGCTCGTCCAGGGCGACCAGCTCCAGCACCGTCCGCTCGCCCTCGGGCAGTCGATCCATCGCCGCGTAGAGCTCCCGCGACCGCGCCGCCGCTTCGATCCGCGCGTCGATCCGTGCCGCGTCGTCGGTGTCGACCAGGGTGCGGCCCCAGCGCTCCTCCCGCTTGCGCTCGGCGTCGCGGCGCCGCGCGTCCGCGGCGACGACGATCCGCGCGATCCCGTAGAGCCAGGCCCGCGGGGTCCCCGCGCTCGCCCGGTACCGCTCGGCGGACTCGATCGCCGCGACGAAGATCTCCGCGGTCAGGTCCGCCGCCCGTCCCCGCTCCCCGACCCGCCGCGCGACGAACCGCTGCACCCCCTCGACGTGCTCCCGGTAGAAGGCCTCGAAGATGTCGGGGTCGGTGGCGATCCAGCGCAGCTGCTCCGGCCCGACCCCGGTCTCCCGCACGCTGACCAGCGCCAGGTGGCGATCAAGGGAGGTCACCGAACCGACGCGATCCAAGTTCGTCTCCACACCCCCTATTGGTCGCCGGGCGGAAAAGCGTTACCGCCGGCGCGAGAAGGGGTGGCTGAGGGGACTCGAACCCCCGACCGCCTGGACCACAACCAGGAGCTCTACCAGCTGAGCTACAGCCACCGCGCGGCCACCAAATCTAGCGAGCCGCGCGGTGGAGCGGCGGCCGCGCCGGGAGGCGGGCGCCGCGGGCCGGGCACTCAGGCGTGGCCGGCAATCGGGTGGGGACGGTAGGGCTCCTCGAGGGCGGCGATCGCGTCGTCCGGGAGGTCGGGGTCGACGGCGGCGATCGCGTCCGCCAGGTGCTCGGCCTTGGTGACGCCGACGATCGGGGCGGTGATGACCGGGTTGGAGAGGAGCCAGGCGAGTCCGACCTGGGCGGGGGAGCGGCCGAGGCGCTCGGCCACCTCGACGGCGCGGGCGACGATCTGCTCGTCCTCGTCGCGGTAGAGGGAGGCGCCGAACTCGTCGGTCTCGGTGCGGGCGGTCGCGGCGTCCCAGGGGCGGGTGAGGCGGCCGCGGGCAAGCGGGCTCCAGGGGATGACGGCGATCTCCTGGTCGGCGCAGAGCGGCAGCATCTCGCGCTCCTCCTCGCGGTAGAGCAGGTTGTAGTGGTCCTGCATCGAGACGAAGCGGGCCAGACCGCCGAGGTCGCTGGTCGCCAGCGCCTTGGCGAACTGCCAGGCGAACATCGAGGAGGCGCCGATGTAGCGGGCCTTGCCGGCCCGGACCACCTCGTCGAGCGCCTCGAGCGTCTCCTCGATCGGCGTCTCGTGGTCCCAGCGGTGGATCTGGTAGAGGTCGACGTAGTCGGTGCCGAGGCGCTCCAGGCTGTGGTCGATCTCGCTGAGGATCGCCTTGCGGGAGAGGCCGCCGCCGTTCGGGCCGGGGCGCATCTTGCCGTGGACCTTGGTGGCGAGGACGATCTCGTCGCGGTCGGCCATGTCGGCGAGGGCGCGGCCGACGATCTCCTCGCTCGAGCCGTTCGAGTAGACGTTGGCGGTGTCGAAGAAGTTGATCCCGCCGTCGAGGGCCTGCCTGATGATCTCGCGACTCGCGGCCTCCGGCAGCGACCACGGGTGCCCGCCGCGCCCCGGCTCGCCGAAGGACATGCAGCCGAGGCAGATCACCGACACGTCCATGCCGGTCGGCCCGAACTTCGTGTAACGCATCTAGAACCTTTCTACGCGGGGTGCGACCTCGCGGCCGATCAGCTCGATCGCGTCGGTGTCGCGGTGCAGAAGATGCTGGGCCATGACCCGATGGCAGCCCGCCTCGTGCAGCGCGCGCAGCTGCCCGACCGCCTCCTCGACCGTGCCAACGATCCAGGTGTCCTCGGCCTCCTCGGCGAGGAACTTCTCGCCGTCGTCGCCTTTGTCCTGCCACCGGGCGAGGCGCGCGGCGCGGTCGACCACCTCCTCGCGGGTCTCCCCCACGATCCACCCGGTCATCAGCGACAGCGGCAGCGTCGCCGGATCGCGGCCCTGCTTCGCGCAGGCGGCGTCGAGCTTGCCGCGCAGCTCCCGGATCCGCTCCGGCCCGGAGAAGACCGTGTTGTACTCGGACGCCCAGCGCACCGCGATCCGCATGCTGCGCGGCCCGCCCCGCCCGCCGACGATGAACGGCATCGGCCGCTGGACCGGCTTCGGCAGCGCGTCGACGTCGACGAGCTTGAAGTGCTCGCCGTCGAAGCTGAACGATCCCTCGCCCCACTGCCCGGTGATGACCTCAAGCTGCTCTTCGAAGGTGTCCATGCGCGGCCCCATCTCCGGCAGGTCGAACCCGTACGCCTCGTGCTCGCGGTCCCACCACCCCGCGCCCAACCCCGGCTCCACCCGGCCACCGCTGATCTCGTCGATCGTCGCGATCGACTTGGCGAAGACCGACGGATGCCGGAACGTCGCCGGCGACACCATCGTCCCCAGCCGCAGCGTCTCGGTGACCGCCGCGAGCGCCCCGAGCGTCGTCAGCGCATCCAACGACCCCCGCTCGGCCCGATCGACGACCGAGTAGTAGTGGTCGGAGCGAAAGAGCGTCCCCACCCCACTGCGCTCACAGGCCCCCGCGATCGCCACCCAGTCGTCCCAGGTGACGTCCTCCTGCCCCTCGATCATCAGCGTGACTTCCATCGGCCGGACCCTACCCAGGTGACCCCATCGGCATGCGGAGAAAGCTGGCGCCCGGAGCGGGAGACGTGCGCCTTACGTGACGCTTCCCGGGCCCCGGTTTCTCCGCTGTTCTTTATGGCCCTGTGAGGGCCATAAAGAACAGCGGAAGGGGTGCGGGGGCGGAGGGGCACACAGAAGGCGCACGGAAGCGTCACTTCTCCCGCCTTCCGTGTCCTTCTCCATGGAGCCGTGCGTGTTCCACAACGCCGGATTTGTCGCTCGCTGAGTTAGGCGCCCTATGACGCGCCTAACTCAGCGAGCGCCCGAGGCGGAAAGGCATCCGCGGCGCCCGCCCGAACCCTCCCCGGCCCCGCCGGGACCCCCTACGCGGCGACCGGCAACCGATCGAGCGACTCGACCGTCTCGGTGCAGGCCTTCGCCACCTCGCGTCCCTTCACCTGGAAGTGGTCGTGGAAGAAGGTCCGGTGCTCGACGTGCTCGTGGAAGTGGTGCGGGGTGAGGACGGCGGAGAAGACCGGGACGCCGGTGTCGAGTTGGACGCGCATGAGGCCGTCGATGACCGCCTCGGCGACGAAATCGTGGCGGTAGATGCCGCCGTCGACGACGAGGCCGGCGGCGACCACGGCGCGATAACGGCCGCTTTCGGCGAGGCGCTTGGCGTGCAGGGGGATCTCGAAGGCGCCGGTCACCTCGTAGAGGTCGATCTCCTCGGCCGGCACGCCGCGCTCCGCCGCCTCGGCGAGGAACGAGTCACGGCACTCGTCGACGATGTCGCGATGCCACAACGACTGGACGAAGGCGATCCGCCCGTTCCGCTGGTCGATTCCGCTGCTCTCCATGTCCCGGCTCCTCTCGCTCGACTCCGCTCCCGCCGAGGTTAGCTGTTCCTTTTGCCGACCAGTCCGGCAGAAGGAACAGCTCGGCGCCCTGGCTAGTCCCCCGCGTTGAACTCGACGACCGCGATGCCGAGCATCGCCATGCCGAGCGCGAAGACCATGAAGATCTGCAGCGCCACCGGCACCGCCCAGCCGAACCAGGTGATCGGCGGATTCAGCGTGTGGACCGCCTCGGCGCTCAGGTTCAGGTTGTCGAAGACGAGCGTGCGCATCGGCGCCACCGCGTAGGTGATCGGGTCGATCCGGTTGAGGAAGGCCAGCCAGCCAGGCAGGTCCCCGACCGGGAAGAGCGCGCCGGAGATGAAGAACATCGGCATGACGATCATCTGCATCACGCCCATGAACGACTGCATCTGGGTGATCCGCGCCGCGACCATCACCCCGAACGCGGTGATGCTGAAGGCGAGCAGCAGCTGCAGGGCGAAGACGCCGAGGACGAGGCCGACGCTGTAGGGGACGTGGACCGCCCAGGCGAGCGCCAGCAGGATCAGCCCCTGCAGCGAGGCGACGGTGGCGCCGCCGAGGACCTTGCCGACGACGATCGAGCTGCGCCGCACCGGCGCCACCATCATCTCCCGCAGGAAGCCGAACTCGCGGTCCCAGACGATCGAGGCGGCCGAGAACATCGCCGTGAACATCACCGAGATGCAGAGCACGCCGGGGTAGATGAAGGTCTTCAGGTCGACCCCGTGGGTGCTCGCCGCGGAGAGCTGCTGGAGTCCGGAGCCGAGCACGAAGAGGAAGAGCAGCGGCTGGACCAGCGAGGTGACGATCCGCATGCGGTCCTTCTGGAAGCGGATCAGCTCGCGCCGCCAGACGATCTTCACCGCGCGCACCTCGGAGCGCCAGCTGCGCGGCGGGACGCGGACCTGGACGGTCGGGACGGTGAGCGCGTCGGTGCTCATCGGCGTCCCGCCATCGCCTGCATCACGGCCCGGTTCTTGTTCTTCGCCGCCGACTCCTCGGCATCGCGGATCGTCGACCCGGTATGGGACATGAAGACGTCGTCGAGCGTCGGGCGCGAGAGGTTGACCGCCTTGATCGGCACGTCGAGCTCGGCGAAGAGCCGCGGCACGAACTCCTCCCCCTCGGCGACGGCAAAGCTGACGGCGCCCTCGGAGACGGTCGCCTCGAGGCCGAAGCGCTCGCCCAGCGCGGCGATCGCCCGCTCGTCGTCGGCGGTCTCGATCCGGATCCGGTCCGCCCCCACCGCCTCTTTCAGCGCACGGGGCGTGTCGAGGGCGACGATCTCACCGCCGTCCATGATCGCGATGCGGCCGCAGAACTCGGCCTCGTCCATGTAATGGGTGGTCATGAAGATCGTGATCTCCTCCGACTGCTGGAGCTGGCGGATGTAGCCCCAGATCGAGGCGCGGGTCTGCGGGTCGAGGCCGATCGTCGGCTCGTCGAGGAAGAGGACGCGGGGGGAGTGCATGAGGCCGCGGGCGATCTCGAGACGGCGACGCATCCCACCGGAGAAGGTGAGCACCTGCGAGTCGCGGCGCTCCCAGAGGCCGACCATCCGCAGCACCTGCTCCATGCGCGGCTTGACGACCTTCGACTCGACGCCATAGAGCTCGGCGTGGAGGCGGAGGTTCTGCTCGGCGCTGAGGTAGCCGTCGAGGGTCTGGTCCTGGAAGACGAGGCCGATGTGGCGGCGGACGTCGTCGCGCGCGGTGACGACGTCGAAGCCCGCGACCTCGGCGTGGCCGGAGGTCGGCTTGGTCAGCGTGCAGAGCATGTTGATCGTCGTCGTCTTGCCGGCGCCGTTGGGGCCGAGGAAGCCGAAGACCTCGCCGGTGGCGACCTCGAAGCTGACGCCCTTGACGGCCTCGAAGTCGCCGAAGGATTTGCGGAGGTTTCTGACGGAGATTGCGGGTGCGGTCATGGCGGGTGGGGAGAGAACAGCGGCGCCGGGCCCTTGATCCCCGGGGGGCAGCCTCCCCTGTACGTCGTACGGACCGCTGACTGTACACTGTACGGGCGATGGGTGACGAGCCGACCACCTGCCGCCGCGCCGAGATCGTCGCCGCCGCGGTGCGGATCGCCGACGCGGAGGGCGTCGACGCGGTCTCGATGCGCCGCCTCGCCGACGAGCTCGGCGTCGCGACGATGACCCCCTACACGCACGTCGAGTCCAAGGACGAGCTGATCGACCTGATGCGCGACGCGGTCGCCGCCGAGATGATCCTCCCCGAGCCGATCCCCGACGACTGGCGCGAGGCGCTCCGCGCGATCGCCCACAAGACCAAGGACGCCTTCGAAGCCCACCCCTGGAGCCTCGACATCACCTCCCGCCGGCCCCGTGCCCGGATCAACCGCCTCCGCCACGTCGAGCAGTCGGTGGCGATCATGGTCCGGCTCGAGGTCGCCCCGCAGACCGGCCGCGCGATCCTGATGTCGATCGACGACTACGTGATCGGCTACTGCGCGCGCAAGCGGATGCGCCAGCGCATGCTCGACTCGCTCGGCGCCGAGGACAAGGAGGCGCTCCACTCCTTCCGCGACCCCGACCCCGAGGTCGCCGCCGCGCTCGAGGCGGGCGAGCTGCCGCTGGTCAAGAAGATCACCGGCCACCGCCACCGCAAGCACCCCTTCGGCGTACCGCCAGACTCCGGCTTCGAGCCCGGCCTCGAGTGGCTGCTCGACGGCATCGAAAAGACGGTCGGCGCGCCGAGCGAGGGCATCGAGCCCGGCGAGCTGCTGACCGGCCATGACGAACTGGACCAACGCCTCACCCGCATCCGCGCCGAGGCGCGGTCGTCTTAAGGTCCGCCCCACCCCGGCGCGGTCGTCCTAAGGTCCGGTAGACGGGCCAAAGGTCGACCGCCTCCCGGTGGGCGGACCAAAGGACGACCGCGGGCGCGGGTCCGCGCTACGGTTGACGCATGGCTCGCAACTGGCTCGGCGCGCCCAGGCCCGGAGCGCAGGCCGCGGAGGCGCTCGGGGCGCTCGCCCGCGGCGCCGTCGCCCGCGGCGCCACCGCGAGCGCGGTCGAGGCGCGCGGCGCCGAAGCCGTCGGGGCGCTGGCGATCGGCGCCCTCGCGCTCGGCGCGGCGGCGGTCGGCGGCTTCGCCATCGGCCGCCTCTCGGTCCGCCGCCTCAAGGTCGGCCAGGCGACATTCGAAAAGCTCGAGATCGAGGAGCTCGTCGTCGACGACCTCGCGATCGGCAAGCTGACCGTCCGCGAGGGCCTCCCGGACGAACCCCGCCCGTGAGGCACGGGCGGTCCGCACTTCTTCCCGCCATCCGGGAACAAACCCAGACGCTCGATCCCGTGACGCGCCGGCGTCTGCATTTGGGGGCGCTATCCGACCCCAAATGCAGACGCTCGCGAGGTCGCGCGGCGCTCGGGGGCGGCGCGGGCGCCGGCGAGGCGCCGATCGCCGCGGCTCGGATCGCCGGAATCGCCGTCCTGCTCGGCGCGCTCGCCACCGTCGCCGCGCTCCTCGCCCCCGGCCCAGCGCACGCGCTGGGCCCATACCCGGACCTCGGCTCCTGCCCCGTATTCCCCGCGCCGCCGGCGTCCCTGTCGCCGCGCGCGCCCTCGCTCGCCACCGAGGCGGCCTGGAACCAGAACGTCGCCAAGGCTCCGCGCGCCCGCGACTCGGCCAAGGTCATCGCCTACATCGACACCCACGGCGGCGACGCGATCCACCCAGACTTCGGCTCGCCGCGCGCCTACGGCTTCCCCTACGCGGTGGTCGGGACGGGCGCCAGGCCGCTGCCGATCCACTACACCGCCTACGGTGCGGAGAGCTCGCCCGGCCCGTTCCCGATCCCGGCCTCCGCGCCGGTCGAGGGCGGCACCCACGCCGACGGCGACCGTCACGTCATCGTCGTCGACCGCTCCACCTGCAAGCTCTACGAGCTCTACCGCGCCTTCTACAAGGCCAAGCCAAAGCCGCACTGGAACGCCGACTCGGGCGTCGAATGGGACCTCCGCTCCGCCGCCCGGCGCCGCGACGGCTGGACCTCGGCCGACGCCGCCGGCCTGCCGATCTTTCCCGGCCTGGTCCGCTACGAAGAAGCCGCCGCGGGCCACGTCGACCACGCGATCCGCGTGACCATGGAGAGCACCCGCCGCGCCTGGATCCACCCCGCCTCCCACTGCGCGGGGGACACCGACGACGGCGCCGCGCCGCCGACGGGCCTGCGCCTGCGCCTCAAAGCCGGCTACCCGCTCCGCGGCATGGGCACGGCCGCCCGCGCGATCGCCGTGGCGATGAAGGAATACGGCCTGATCGTCGCCGACAACGGATCGAACTGGTACATCTCCGGCACGTCCGACCGGCGCTGGGACGACGAAGAACTCGACGCCCTGAAGCGGATCCCCGGCCGCGCCTTCGAGGTCGTCAGGTCCGCTGCCGCCGTCCGACCCTGCTGACCCGCCGCGCGCCGCCGCCGAGCAGCGAGAAAAACTTGCCGACCGCCGCGATCACGACGAAGGCGACGCCGAGCCCGATCGCCCCGAGGACGATGATGAAGACGATGAACGCGAGGATCGCGATTGGGATGAGCAGGACTTTCACGGCGCAGAGAAACTAACGGGCGCTTCACATCCGCGACTCCGGCGGGGGCTAAGGTTTCCAGGTCTGGAACAGGCGATGCGGTCCCAGAACGTGATCGAGAGCAGCGGCAGAGGCAGGAGATGGACCCGGCGCGGCGCCGGCCTGCTGGTGTGCGCCCTCGCCACCGTCGCCCTGCTCACCCCGATCAGCGGAGCTCAAGCGGCCAAGGAATCCCACTCCCAGCCCCTCGGCGCGGTCGAAGCGCTGATCGCCGCCCTCGGCGCCCCCCGCGCCGAACGCGCCGTCGACGCGATCGGCCACGGCCTGGCGATGATGGAGGCGGAGAAGCGGATCGCCGCGACCGAGCGCAAGCTCGCCAGGGAAGCCGCGGCCGCCGAAGCCGAAGCTGAACGCGCCGCCGCGGCCCCGGTCGTCGAAGAAGTCAAGGACCCGTCCGAAATGCCGCCCGCCTCGGCCGGCAGCAACGGCACCACCGTCCCCCACTCCGGAGCCGGGCCCGGCTCCGGGAAACTGTTCGCCCACACCCGCGCCAACGCCGACGGCTCGACCGCGATCCTCCTCTCCGGCATCGCCCTCGCCCCGCCCGACGCCCCGGAAGCGGTGCAGAAAGTCATCAACGCCGCCAACACGATCGTCGGCCGGCCCTACGTCTGGGGCGGCGGCCACGCCTCCTTCTACTCCTACGGCTACGACTGCTCGGGCTCGGTCAGCTTCGCCCTCTTCGGCGGTGGGCTGATCCCGGAACCGCTCACCTCGGGCTCGCTCGAGGGCTGGGGCGCGCCCGGGCCGGGCAGGTGGATCACCGTCTACGCGAACGCCGGCCACACCTTCATGGAGATCGCCGGGCTGCGCTGGGACACGGTCGGCGATGCCCGCGGCACCGGCCCCCGCTGGCACCTCGCGCCGACCTCCACGGCGGGCTTCGTCGTCCGCCACCCGCCGGGCCTGTAGCCGCCCGCCCGCCCGCGGCGCCCGCCGCCGCATCTTTTACGCACGGGTCGTGTATAAAAGAGGGAAACAGAGGTCCGTCCTCGGCACGCAAAGGAGAAGCCAGATGGACAGTGGAACCCTCGGCGCGGCACTTGAGCGCGAGCATCATGAGATCGACCACGGCGTCGAAGCCTTCCGCGCCGGCGACGCCGACGCGACCGCGGCCCTGGTCGCGGCGATCGCGGCGCTGCGCCGCCACATCTACCTGGAGGAGGAGTTCCTCTTCCCGCCGATGATGGACGAGCTGGCGATCCCGATCGGCGTCATGCTGCGCGAGCACGGCGAACTCTGGCGCACCCTGGCGACGCTCGAGGCCCAGCTCGCCGAGGCGGGCGACGCGGCCGCGGCGGCGCCGATCTGCGAACAGCTCCTGTCCCAGCTCGAGTTGCACAACTCCAAGGAGGAGCCGATCTTCTACACCCGCGCCGACGCGTCGCTCGGCCCCGAGGCGACCGCCGAGCTGAAGGCGTTCATCGACTCGGCCGAGATGCCCGCCGGCTGGGCCTGCAGGCAGGCCTGAGATGCGCGCGATGGCGGGATTCGGAGGTTCCCGGCCGCTCGCGCCCACGGCGGGCGCGCGCCCGGCGGCGCGCCGTCCGGACCGCGAGCTGATCGCCGCGGTGGGGATCGCGGGCTCGCTGATCATCGCGGGCGGGCTGGTCGCCGCCGTCAACAGCGCCTCGCCCTTCGCCCACGGCTCCTGGCTGGCGGCCTACCTGGTCCTGGTCGGCGGCGTCGCCCAGCTGGCGCTGGTCGGCGGCCCTCTGCTCTTCCCGGCACCGGTCTCCTCGCGGACGCTCGCCCGCGCTCAGCTGGGACTCTGGAACGCGGGGACCGCGATCGTCGCGATCGGCGTCTTCACCGACGCGAACGCCGTCGTCTCCGTCGGCAGCCTCCTCGTCCTCGCCGCCCTCGGCTGCTTCGCCCGCGGCGCCGGCCCGGCCCGCGAGCCGGGCGCCGGACGCGTGATCGCCTACCGCCTCGTGATCGCCGTGCTCGCGGTCAGCGTCGCCGTCGGCATCGTCCTCTCCGCCGCCTCGCCGGGAACCTGACGTAACCGAGCAGGGAGGGAGTCGCCGCCCGGCGGGGTCTCGCCGGCGTGGATGCGACGCTCTCAGGCGCCGCGGGGCCGCAGCCCGCCCATGATCAGGGACGTGACCTGCTCGCCGATGCCGTCCGGATCGGTCCCCGCACCGTCCGGCTGCCCGAGGCCCCTGATCGACATCGAGAGCGCCCCGAACAGGGAGTGCCGGATGACCGCCGGCGCGAGATCGGAGCGGATGCTCCCGTCCTTCTGCCCGCGCGAGATCTGCGCGTCGAAGCGCCCGACGAGGTCGGCTCCGTCGCCGAGCGTCGTGCCGCCGCGGTCACCATCGGCGCCGTGGACGCCATAGGCGCCGGACAGGAGGATCGGGTAGTCGGTCCCGATGCGCGCCAGCGCATGGATGAGCCGCTCGACGCCCTCGGCGCCGTCGGCGCTGTCTGACCCGACCTGGTCCAGAGCGGCACCGAACTCGGCGACCGCTTCGCGGACGATGGCCTCGATCAGCGCCTCGCGGGTCGGATAGCGGCGGTAGACCGTCTGGCGCCCGACCTCGGCGGCGTCCGCGATCTGCTGCGTGGTCGCCGTGCTGTCGGCGGACAGCAGGCGGGCCGCCGCCCGCAGGATGCGCTGCCGGTTGCGCCGCGCGTCGCTCCGGAGATCGGAGCCTGCCTTGTTCGGTCCACTCGTCGGAATCTGATACACCTTTGTCTTAAGTGAGACGGTAGCGTTCCACTTATGTACGCATCTCTAACGGAAGGAGCAGCAATGCCGACGATAACCATCCCCCGCTCCGGGGTCACGGCCGAGGAGATAGCCGCGTCGCTGCGCGCCGGACTGGGCAGCGGCTACAACGTGCTCCCGGGCATGCGCTCGGCCCGGCGGCCGATGGCCGGTCCCGAGCCCGCCGACGCCGGCGACATCCTGGTCGGGACCGGCTCCAACCGGCTCTTCAAGGCCCAGCTCACCATCGACGGAGACGCGCCAGGCGGTACGGACGTGCGGATCAGCCCCGGCGGTCTCGGCTGGGAGACGATCGTCAACTCGCTCGGCATCGCGCGGAAGGTGCGCCGGGCCTTGGTCGAGGCGCTGGTCCACGACCGCTCTGCGCGGTCCGGCCCCGGGGGCGGCCCGCGTTAGCGCGCGCCGCCGCGCCCGCTCCCCCGTCCGCGCGCCCTGACGGCGGCGGGCTAGGCTCGTCGCATGGCCGACCTCCCCGAGCACGTCGCGACCAACCGCGCCTTCTGGGACGGGCTCGCGGATAGCTACGTGGCCTCGGGCCGCCGCAACTGGGAGCGCGAGGAACCGGCCTGGGGGATCTTCTCCGTCCCCGAGTCGGAAGTCGGGATGCTGCCGGCGGCGATCGAGGGCCGCGACTCGATCGAGCTCGGCTGCGGCACCGGCTACGTCTCCGCCTGGCTCGCGCGGCGCGGCGCCCGCCCGGTCGGCATCGACAACTCGGCCAGGCAGCTGGAGACGGCGCGCGCCTTCCAGCGGGAGTTCGGGATCGAGTTCCCCCTCCTCCACGGCGACGCCGAGCAGGTGCCCTACCCCGACGCCTCCTTCGACATCGCGATCTCCGAGTACGGGGCCAGCATCTGGTGCGACCCCTACGCCTGGATCCCCGAGGCGGCGCGGCTGCTGCGCCCCGGCGGCGAGCTCGTCTTCCTCTGCAACTCGATCTTCACCATCCTCTGCGGCCCCGATGACGAGACGATCCCGGCGGGCGACCAACTCCTGCGCCCGCTCTTCGGGATGCACCGGGTCGAGTGGCCCGGCGAGGACTCGGTCGAATTCCACCTGCCGCCGGGCAAGATGATCGCCCTGCTCCGCGACTGCGACCTCGAGGTGACCGAGCTGATCGAAGTCCGCCCGCCCGCCGACGCGAAGACGGCATCCACGAGCGTCGCCCTCGACTGGGCGCGCCGCTACCCCTGCGAGGAAGTCTGGCGCGCGCGGAAGCGCGGTTGAGCGCCGGCGCGAAGCGCCCCCGGCAGGATTCGAACCTGCGACCGTCGGATTAGAAGTCCGATGCTCTATCCAGCTGAGCTACGGGGGCCCGGCGGCATTGTCGCTCCCCTGGCGGCGCGGTGCGCGCCGGGCACCCCCGGCGCCGCGCGTGCCGGGCACCGGGCCGGCCAGGCAGCCGGCAATCCCATACGATGCCCGCCGTGCCGACGGCAGGGGACGCAGGGGCGGAGCTTTACTGGGAGCGCTCGGGCGCGGGCGAGCCGCTGCTCCTGATCCAGGGCATGAGCGGCACCCACCTCACCTGGGGCGAGCCATTCCTGTCCCGGCTGCGGCCCGACTTCGACTGCGTCATCTTCGACAACCGCGGGATCGGCAACTCCGACGAGGTCGGAGCGCCGTTCACGATCGCCGACCTGGCCGCGGACGCCCTCGCGGTGATGGACGCCGCGGGCCTCGAGACCGCCCACGTCGTCGGTATCTCGATGGGCGGGATGACCGCGCAGGAGCTCGCGCTCGCCCACCCCGAGCGCCTTCGCAGCCTCACCCTCGGCTGCACCTATCCCGGCGGCCCGGGCTCCTCGCTGATCGCACCCGAGGACGCCGGGCCGCTGCTCGAGGCGATGGGATCGGCCAATCTCGACCTGATGCTCGAGGCGATGTACGCGGTGAACCTCTCCCCCACCTTCCGCGCCGACGAGTCACATTTCGCCGACTTCACCGCGATGGCCAAGGCCCTGCCCGCCCGCCAGCGGACCGTGCAGCTCCAGGTCGGCGCGGTCGGCGGCCACGACACCCAGGCCCGCCTCGCCGAGATCACCGCCCCGACCCTCGTCATCCACGGCACCGAGGACAAGATGATCCCGGTCGCCAACGGCAAACTGATCACCTCCCTCATCTCCGACGCCCACCTCGAGATCCTCGAAGGCGTCGGCCACATGTTCTGGTGGGAGCAACCCGACCGCTCCGCCGAGCTGCTCCGGGCCCACGCGCTGGGCGCGTAGGGCTTCGATTCCACGGGGCTTTGTGGCCCGAGGTGGGATGGGGCGCCGAAAGCTGTCGCCCGGAAGGCCCAGACCCTGCAGGCCGTCCCCCGATGTTGATGGGCCGAAAACTAGCCCTATAGACGTAGTTTTCGGCCCATCAACATCGGGGGTGCGTGGCCCGGTCGAGCTGGCGCCCGGATTACGGACCCGCCCCTCTCGCCACGGCCCGGGCAGGCTGTGGCCGTGGCGAGAGGGGCGGGTGTGCGGAAGGTGTGGAGGGATCGGGGCGGGAGCGTGACGAGGGGGCCACAGGAGTGGCACGGATCCGTGATGGGAGTCCGACGTCGTCACGGAGATGCCGAGAACTCCGGTCTTCTTCCCGTGTTGTGCAACACCGACTTACGCGCTGCGTGCATTACCCACCCCATAGGG
>CALCIA010000177.1 GCA_937907435.1 uncultured Actinomycetes bacterium | reverse complement strand
ATACGCGGATTTCCAACCGGGGAGATTCCTGACCGTTCGAGGCCCCGGCCCTCGGTGCCCGTCGTGGGCATCCCGTCACGGATCCGTGAACCTCCCGTGCGCCTCCCGCGAGGATCCCTCCACACCTTCCGCACACCCGCCCCTCTCGCCACGGCCACAGCCTGCCCGGGCCGTGGCGAGAGGGGCGGGTCCCTACCGGGCGACAGCTTGCGGGTCCCCATCCCTCCCCGGCGGGCCTCCGAGCCCGGACGCAACCATCTGAGCCCACTATGCGTCCGGTGGGGCCACGCGCCTAGACTGCGGCCGGTGAACGACCCGGCGATCGGTGCGACCCTCGTCGCGCGCGAGGAACTCCAGCAGCGGATCGCGGAGCTTGGCGCGGAGATCACGCGCGACTACGTGGGCCGGGACCTGGTCATGGTCGGGGTGCTGAAGGGCGCCGTCCTCTTCCTCGCCGACCTGATGCGCCACATCGAGATCCCCTGCGAGATCGACTTCATGGCGGTCTCCAGCTACGGCTCGCAGACCGACAGCTCCGGCGTCGTCCGCATCCTCAAGGACCTAGATGCCTCGATCCAGGGCCGCGATGTGCTGATCGTCGAGGACATCATCGACTCTGGCCTGACGCTTCAATACCTGATGCGGAACCTGGGCGCGCGCGAGCCCGCGTCGCTCGAGGTCTGCACCCTGCTGACCAAGCCGGAGCGGCTCCGGGTCGACCTGCCCGCCAAGTACGTGGGCTTCGAGATCCCCAACGAGTACGCGATCGGTTACGGCCTCGACCACGGGCAGCGGTACCGCAACCTCGATTACGTTGCCGCGTTGGTTCATTGAGCGACCAAACCGCCCTGGTACGCTGATTTCTTCTCTTGAGACGGTTCTTCAAAAGCGCGGCATTTCCGATCCTGCTGGTGGTCATCCTGGCCTTCATCGCCCAGCGGGTGATCACCAACGATCCGGGCACGGAAGCGCCCTCCTACACGGAATTGGTCAACCCGACCTCGGGGCTGATCGCCGAGGGCAAAGTCGAATCGGTCACGGTCAACAACAAGGACCTGTCGCTCGACGTCAAGGAGAAGAACGGCGAAAGCTTCTCCACCGGCTACCCGGCGAACACCGAGCAGTCGCTGCTCGAACTCCTCGACAAGAACAAAGTCGACACGACCGTCCACGGCACCGGCAGCTCGAGCATCCTCTCGCTGCTCACCTACATCCTCCCGTTCGTCCTCTTCTTCGGCTTCTGGATCTTCCTGATGAACCAGATGCAGGGCGGCGGCAGCCGGGTCATGAACTTCGGCAAATCGAAAGCCAAACGGATGTCGGTGGACGCGCCGAAGATCACCTTCCGCGACGTCGCGGGGGTGGACGAGGCGGTCCAGGAGCTCGAGGAGATCAAAGAATTCCTCGAGAACCCGAAGAAGTTCCAGGCGCTCGGCGCGCGGATCCCGAAGGGCGTCCTGCTCTACGGGCCTCCTGGCACCGGTAAGACGCTGCTCGCCCGCGCCGTCGCCGGCGAGGCGGGCGTCCCGTTCTTCTCGATCTCCGGCTCGGACTTCGTCGAGATGTTCGTCGGCGTCGGCGCCAGCCGCGTCCGCGACCTCTTCGAGCAGGCGAAGCAGAATTCACCCTGCATCATCTTCATGGACGAGATCGACGCCGTCGGCCGCCACCGCGGCGCCGGCATGGGCGGCGGTCACGACGAGCGCGAGCAGACGCTGAACCAGCTGCTGGTCGAGA
>CALCIA010000176.1 GCA_937907435.1 uncultured Actinomycetes bacterium | reverse complement strand
GCCCGGGCCGTGGCGAGAGGGGCGGGTCCCTACCCGGGCGACAGCTTGCGGGGCCTGGACCCTTCCGGGCGGCAGCCAGCGGGTCCCATCCCTTCCCGCGCGACAGCTCGCGGGGTCTGGACCCTTCCCGGGCGACAGCTTGCGAGCCCCGGACCCTCCCGGGCGCCGGCATGCGAGCCCCGAGCCCGCCCCTCACCCAGCCCGCAACCGGGCACAGGGCTCAGCTCTCCAGCCCGCGGCGCGCCTCGGACGAACCACCCGTGGGACCGCCTGCCCAGCCCCCGCCGGCGCCCTTCGGGCGAGGGTTTCCGGTGGTTCGCGGCTGCCGCCGCGAACTCTTTACCCACTGCAAAGACGACTTTCACTATGCTGCCCCGTCGGTGGGAGCCAAATCGGGGCGAAAAACGTCAGGTGGGGGCGGCAGGGGCCGCCGCCCGAAGAAATCGGGTGGGCCGCAAGCTAAGCGGGGCGGGAGCCTGGGCAGGGCGCAGCGCGTCGGCCTGGTCTCGTTCGCGGTCGTCTTCATCGTGCTCTTCGTCGTCCTCGCGGTCGCCCAGGGCCTCGGCGCGCCGAGCGTCCCGGCCGGGGACATCGCGCTGGTGAGCAGCGCGCCCGCCAGCCACGAACACATCTCCGAAGTCGACTACAAGAAGTCGCTGGCGCAGCAGGAATCGCAGGCGGGCCTGAAAAAACCGCCGAAAGCCGGCTCCAAAAAAGCCGAAGAACTGCACAAATCGGCGATCGGCGAACTTCTGAACGCCGCCTGGATCTTCGGCGAGGCGGAAGAACTCGGGATCAAGGTCACCTCGAAAGAAATCGAAACCGAACTCGCCAAAGTCAAAAAAGAAAGCTTCAAAACGGAAAAAGCGTTCCAGGAATTCCTCAAGGAATCGCACTTCACCGAGGAAGACGTGAACGAGCGTCTGGAACTGCAGATCCTCTCCACGAAGATCCAGGAAAAGATCACCAAAGAAGCGCCGCCGGTCAGCGAAGCCGAACTCAAGGCGTATTACGAAGCTGAAAAGGCGACGCAGTTCACGAAACCGGCCACGCGGGACGTGCGCGTCGCCGTGAACGAAAACAAAAAAGAAATCGAAGCCGCGAAGAAAGCGCTGGAAGCCGACAACTCGGAAGCCGGCTGGAAAAAAGTGACGAAAAAATATTCGCCGACGACGGCTTCGCAGGGCGGGCTCCAGAAAGAAATCTCCGAAGAATTCCTCACGGAACCGCTGAAAAAAGACATCTTCAAATCGGCGACCGGCGAACTGATCGGCCCGGTCAAACAGGAAAAAAATTACCTGCTGCTGGAAGTCGTGACGCTGCACTCGGAAAAAGTGCAGACCTTCGACGAAGTCAAAACGACGATCGAATCGACGCTGAAACAGCAGGGCGAAGAAAAATACTTCCAACAGTGGGTCTCCGGCTTCCAGTCGAAGTGGACCTCGCGCACCCACTGCGCCTCGGGCTTCACGATCGAACAGTGCGCCAACTACAAGGGCTCCGGTCATCCCGCGACCGCCTCTGAAGCCTGCTACGAAGCCAATCCGAAAACGCCCGCCAAAGAATGCCCGGCACCGGTGGTGCAGAACCAGCCCGCGCTGCCCGGCTCGGTGAGCGCGACCAAACCGGAAGGCGAACGACTGGTCCAGCGCCCGCGCCCCGAGGAAGCGGGCAAATCGGCCAAAGAAGGCGCCGAAGGAGCCGCGGGAGCGGCCGGAGGCGCCGAAGGCTCGGCTGAATCCGAAGCCGCCCAGAAAGCGGTCGAAGAAGCGGCCGCCAAAGCCGCCGAAGAATCCGCCGCCAAAGGCAAGTAGCGCCGCTGCGGGCAGACCGCGCCGAAGTACCTCGGGCAAATAGGATCGCCGTCCTATGAGCACGATCTCCTCCATCCACGCCCGGCAGATCCTCGATTCGCGCGGCAACCCGACCGTCGAGGTCGACGTTGCGCTGGAGTCCGGGGCGCAGGGGACCGCGGCGGTCCCCTCGGGCGCCTCGACCGGTGAGTTCGAGGCGGTCGAGCTGCGCGACGGCGGCGAGCGGTGGGTGGGCAAGGGCGTCACCAAGGCGGTCGCCAACGTCAACGGCGAGATCGCCAAGGCGCTGACCGGTGCCCGCGCCGCCGAGCAGGGCGCCCTCGACGAGACGATGATCGAGCTCGACGGCACCCCGAACAAGGGCCGGCTCGGCGCCAACGCCATCCTCGGCGTCTCCCTGGCCGCCGCCAAGGCCGCCGCGGCGGACTCCCGGCAGCCGCTCTACCGGTATCTCGCCGAGCTCTACGGCGGCGGCGAGCCGCGCGTCCTGCCGGTGCCGATGATGAACGTCCTGAACGGCGGCGCCCACGCCGACAACTCGGTCGACTTCCAGGAGTTCATGGTCGTCCCCGCCGGCGCCTCCAGCTTCGCCGACTGCCTGCGCGTCGGCACCGAGGTCTTCCACGCGCTGAAGAAGAGCCTCGGCGCGCGCGGCCTCGCCACCGCGGTCGGCGACGAGGGCGGCTTCGCCCCCAACCTCGAGTCCAACGAGGCGGCGCTGCAGGCCGTGCTCGCGGGTGTCGAGGCGGCCGGCTACAAGCCCGGCTCCGACGTCTTCATCGCCCTCGACCCGGCGACCAGCGAGGTCTTCAAGGACGGCAACTACGTCCTCGAGCACGAGGGCCGCACGCTCTCGCCGCAGGAGATGGCCGCCTACTGGGCCGATCTCGCCGCCAAGTACCCGATCGTCTCGATCGAGGACGGCATGGACGAGGAGGACTGGGACGGCTGGAAGCTCCTCACCGACGCGATCGGCGCGCAGGTCCAGCTCGTCGGCGACGACCTCTTCGTCACCAATCCGGAGCGGCTGCGCCGCGGCATCGAGCTCGGCGTCGGCAACTCGATCCTGGTCAAGGTGAACCAGATCGGCACGCTCTCGGAGACCCTCGAGGCGATCCGCATCGCCCGCGACGCCGGCTACACCGCGGTCATCTCGCACCGCTCGGGGGAGACCGAGGACACGACGATCGCCGACCTCGCCGTCGCCACCGGCGCCGGCCAGATCAAGACCGGCGCGCCCTCGCGCTCTGATCGCGTCGCCAAGTACAACCGCCTGCTGCGGATCGAGGAGGAGCTCGGCGCCGCCGCCGAGTTCCCCGGCCTGAACGCATTCGCCCAACGCCGCTCCTAGGCGCCCGAGGGCGACACTTAATGAAGGAGAAGGCCCGCCGGCAGCGTAGCTGCGGGCATGGCCTCGAACCGTCGCCCCGCGAAACGGCGCCCCGCCGCCCGTCGTCCCGGCGCCCGCCGCTCGCCCAGCCGCATCAAGTGGGACCGGGTCGGCCGGATCGCCCTGGTCCTGGTCCTCTTCGCGGTCGCCTACAGCTACCTCAACCCGGCGATCGACCTCTTCAAGACCTACCAGTCGACGACCGCGGCGAAAGCCGAATTCCACGAGCTGCTGCGCGAAAACAAGCGCCTCCACAAGGCGGTCCAGACGGCCGACAACGCCGCCATCGTCGAGGGGATCGCGCGCAAGCAGGGGATGATCGCCGAAGGCGAGACCCCGTTCGTGCTCCACGGCCTGAACTGAGCGCCCGTGCCTAGCTTCGGCTCCTACCTGCTGGGGGCCGCCCAGCTCGCCGTCCTCGCCGCCGCCACCAGTTACGCCGCCTGGCTCCTGCGCGCGCGCCTGCTGCCGGGTTGGCGCGGGGCGCCCGCGCGCCTCGTCGAGGTGACCGTCGCGGTCGGCCTGGTGACCGCGGTGAGCGAGGTCCTCGGCACCTTCGGCCTGCTCTACATCGGGGCGCTGATCCTGGCGCTGGTCGCCGTCGCGTTCGCCGTGCGCTTCCTCGTCCCCCAGGCCCACGGCGGCGGTCAGACCGCCCGTGGCGTCGATCCCGGCGTCCTCGCCTCGCTCGTCGCGATCGCCGTCATCGCGATCGTCACCTTCGACTGGGCGGTGACCGCGAAGCACGCGCTCGACGCGGGGATCTTCAACTTCGACTCGCTCTGGTACCACATGCCGTTCTCGGCGGACATCTTCCAGTCGCACTCGACGACCGGGATGCACCACATCGAAACGGTGCTCGACAACTGGTTCTACCCGCAGAACTCCGAGCTCCTCCACGCCGTCGGCATCCTCGCGATCGGCCGCGACACCCTCAGTCTCTTCATCAACTTCGGCTGGCTCGCGGTCGTCTTCCTCGCCGCCTACTGCGTGGGACGGCCCTACGGGCGGGGGATCGCGACGACGATCGTCGCGGCGATCCTGGTCGGCTGCCACACCCTCGTGGTGCGCGAGCCGGGCGCCGCCAAGAACGACCTGATGGCCGCCGCGCTCCTCCTCGCCGGCATCGCGATCCTGATCGAGGCCTGGAACGCCCAAGCGGGTGAGTTCGCAGAAAGCCGCGCTATGCGCGGAGAAGTGCGAACTCGGGTGCTGTACGGGTGGCCGCTGGCCGCCGCCGGGCTCGCGGTGGGACTGGCGGCGGGGACCAAGGTCACGGTCCTGGCCATGAGCGGCGCGCTCAGCCTCGCCGTCCTCGTGTTGGCGCCCTCGGGCAGGCGCCGGCAGGCGGCGGGGTGGTGGTTCGTCCCGGCGCTGATCGGCGGCGGCTACTGGTACCTGCGCAACCTGATCGTCGCCGGCAACCCGCTCCCCGAGGTGACGAAGCTCGGCCCGATCTCCCTGCCGCACCCCGAGCGCCTGCAGGAAGGCCGTCCCAACTTCGACATCGTCCACTACGCGACCGACACCGGCATCTGGCGGCACTACTTCGGCCCCGGCCTCCACGACGCCTTCGGCGCGCTCTGGCCACTGGTCGTCCTCGGCGCCCTCGCCGCCTGCCTGCTGGCGATCTTCGCCGGTCGCGACAAGCTGATCCGCTGGCTCGGCGGCGTCGCCCTCTTCGGCCTCCTCGCCTACCTCTTCACGCCGCTCGGCGCGGCCGGGGCGGAGGGGGCGCCGGTGGGCTTCGCGATCAACGTCCGCTTCGTCATCCCGGCCCTCTTGGCGGCGCTCGTCCTGCTGCCGCTGCCGCGCTTCCTCGACGGGGAGAAGCGCCAGTGGGGGCTGATCGCGGTCCTCACCGTCGTCTACCTCATAACCGACCGTCCCGACGACGGCCTCCACGACAAGGCCCGCCTCTTCGCCCTGGCCTTCGTGATCGTCTTCGTCGCCGTCCCGACGCTGATCTGGCTGGCCCGCCGTGACGGCCTGCCGATGCGCCTTGTCGTCGCCTCGCTGGCGGCGCTGGCGGTGGCCACGGTCGCGCTCGGCTACCCGGTCCAGCGCCACTACCTGAACCACCGCTTCGCCAACGTGAGCGCCGCGACCTCGGTCCCCGGGATGGACCTCGACGACGCCTACCGCTGGGCGCGGGACGTCCGCGACGCCCGCATCGGCCTGGCCGGGAGCACCGCCGGCTTCGCGAGCTACGGCTTCTACGGGCCCGACCTCTCCAACCAGGTCATCTATCTCGGCGAACCGGGTCCGCACGGCGCCTTCAACGCGATCCCCACCTGCCAGGGCTTCCGCGAAGCCGTCAACGCCGCGGAACTCGACTACCTCGTCACCTCGCCCTTCCTCAACTTCATCCACACGAGCAAGCCGATCCCCTCGCCGGAGGCGCGCTGGCTGCGCGGCGCCGGCGCCGTCAAGCCCTACTTCAACGAAGGCCCGGTCACGGTCTGGAAAGTCACCGGCCCCCTGCAGTCCACCTGCACCCAGGCCAACGCCCCCCTCCGCGAAATCCCCCAGACGCCCGGAAGCTGACACAGGCACCCGGTCGATGGGCCGAAAACCTGCCTATATGTCCGGTTTTCGGCCCATCAACATCGGTCAGCTGGCGCGGCCGCGGGAGGTGGCGACGGTGCAGGCCTCCTCGGCGCCGATCAGCGGGGCCAGGGAGAAGTAGGTGAGGACGGGGGCGAGGCGGGGCAGCTCGGCCGACTTGCCCGCGCGGATCGCCTCGAAGAAGACGCCGAGGATCGCCCCGACCGTCGCCTCGATCATGAGGTCGGAGGGCTGGCGCTCGCTCTCGGCCGGCGGGCGCAGCAGGCGGGAGACGATCTCCCGTCCGGTCGCGTCGCGGGTGGCGATCGCCTCGGGGCCGGCGCCGTAGACGTCCACCATGCGCAGCGAGGCGAAGGACGGCTCGGCGGCGAAGAATCCGCAGATCTCCTCGAAGCCGATCCGCACCGCCACGCGCCAGTCGTCGGCCCGCCGCACCGCCGGCATCACCGCGGCGAGCAGCTGGGCGCCGCTCGAGTCGAGCGCCGCCGCCAGCGCGTCGGCCTTGCCTTCGAAGTGCTCGTAGAAGGTGGTCTGCGAGATCGAGGCGGCGGCGGCGATGTCGGCGATCGTCGTCGCCGGGTATCCCTTCTTGGCGACCGCCGCCGCGAAGCCGCGGATGATCCGCTGCTCCGGGCTGTAGGAGGCGAAGGGGGGAGCCTCGGCGATCGGCCGCGAGACGATCAGCCGGCCCGGCCGGCGCAGCGGCTGCGGCGGCGCCGGGAAGCTCATCGCCCAGTCCCAGAGCTCCGGCACCATCTCCGGCAGCTCGCCCTCGCGCCGGTCCAGGAGCCGCGCGTAGACCACCTGGTAGATGCCGGCGACGATCCCCCGCAGCAGCTCGCGCGGCAGCTCGGCGCGGTCCGGGAGCTGCTGGGCGGCGTCGCGGGCGAGGAGGACGGCCCAGTCGATCGCCCGCCGCACCGGCTCCATCCCGGCCTCACCGGCCGCGTAGGACTCGATCAGGCAGAGGCGCGCGGCGGCGGGCTGGGCGACGATGACGCGCACGAAGGCCGCGAGCGCCGCGGGAGGCCGGCCGGGCTCCGCGCCCTCGCCGCCAAGTTCGTCGGCGATCGCCGCGATCCCGCCCGCGACGATCTCGTTCTCGGCGGCGCGGAAGCAGTCGAGCTTGTCTTCGAACTGCTCGTAGAAGGTGGCGCGGGAGACGCCGGCGATGCGCAGGAGATCCTCGACCGAGGTCGCCTCGTAGTCCTTTCGTGTGCAGCTGGCGACCATCGCCGCGAGCAGCCGCTCGCGCTGATCGCGGCGGGCGGCGTCGCGATCGCCGCTGCGTCCGGGCGGCAGGCGTCGCTCCCGCAGCGCGTCGGCGTCCCCCCAAGGCGTCCTCAGCATCTCGCGACCATATTCGGCGGAGCCGCATATACCGCGATTGGTACGCAGACGATACGAGTATGTATGGCACTAGTTGATGTAGTGATCCAATTTTGGCGCTCCAGAGCGGCAAAGCCACCAGAGGAACACCCGCCACGTTGCCAGACAACGATCATCTACTTGACTAAAGAATACGGCGATGTATATGTTCCCCGGCCGTACACACCGGTTCTTTGACCGGTGTAGCCACCAGAACAGGGAAGCCGGCTCGTCCGGCGACAGGGAAAGAGGGAGATATGAGGCGTTTCGCAGTACTGCTGGCGGTCCTCTGCCTGCCCGCCGCGCTCGCGGCCGGGCCGGCGGGCGCGGCCGAATGCCCCAACGCGGCACTGCGGGTCGGGCCGTCGGCCGTCCTGCCGGGCTGCCGGGCCTACGAGATGGTCTCGCCGGTCGAAAAGAGCGACGGCAACGTCAGCTCGACGATGAGCGTCCACGCCGCACCGAGCGGCAACGCCGTCTCCTTCGGCTCTACCGCGTCCTTCGCCGGCTCACCCGCGAGCCCGCTCGGTGGCACCTACATCGCCCGCCGTGGATCCAACTGGGCGACCGAAGCGGTCGATCCGCCGCAGTTCAACCACAGCGGCCTCTTGATCCGCGGGACCCCGGTGTCCAGCCCCGACCTCCGCTTCAGCTTCGGGGTCAGCAGCATGGCCCTCACCCCAGGGGCGCAGGAAGGCGGCTCCAACCTCTACCTTCGCGACAACGCGACCGGCTCCCGGACGCTCCTCGCCGCCACCTCCGGCACCCTTCTCGCCCTGGAGACCTCCGGCGCGGGCGGCGGCTCCTTCCTCGGCGCCAGCGCCGACTGGAGCCACGTCCTGATCGGCAGCCGCGAAGCGCTGCCGGTCTCGCCCTCCGAACCGGCGCCGGCCGCGGGTCAGGAAAACCTCTATGACCTGACCGGCGGCACGGCGCATCTCGTCAACGTGCTGCCCGGCGAAACGGTCGATCCGGCCGGTGCCCACATCGGTGCCAACAACACGCCGTACCGGCACCTGATCTCCGAAGACGGCTCGAGGACCTACTTCCAGGTCGGCGGATTCGGTGCGGGGCCGCTCTACCTCCGCGAAGACGACACCACGACCACGCCGATCTCCGTCTCGCAGAACGGCGCCGAAGCGGGGCAAGAAAAGCCGGCCGAATTCGGCGTCGCCACCCCCGACGGCTCGATCGTCTATTTCACCAGCTTCTCCGAACTGATCGAAGGGGCCGGCAGCAACGCGCTCTACCGCTACGACGTCCCCGCCGAAGAATTGACCGCGGTGATCGCGAGCCCGCCGGCCGGCGAAGCCGGGGTCAGGGGCGTGCTCGGCGCCAGCCGTGACGGCTCCTACGTCTACTTCACCTCCGGGGCGGCGCTCGCCGAAGGCGCGACGCCGGCCTCGGGCGGCGTCAACTTCTACGTCTCGCACGACGGGACGATCAAGTGGATCGCCCAGAGCGAACCCGCCAGCACCGAATACTCCTTCCCGCAGCAGTGGAGCGTCAGCCCCGACGGCAAGGTGTTCGGCGTCGCGAGCGAATCGGCGTTGACCGCGGAAGACGTGCTGAGCCCCGCCTGCCCGACCGATCCGTACCTCAACAACCAGCCGGAACACTGCATCGACACCTACGCCTATGAATACGACGCCAATCAGCTCAAGTGCGTCAGCTGCAAGTGGGGCGTCGGTCCGACCGGGATATCGGAATGGCTGCCCGGCCGCGGCTTCTCGGAACTCGGTGGCCAGGGGACGCGCGAATCCGGCATGGGGGACGAATTCCCGCACGCCGCGCTCGACAACGGCACCGTCTTCTTCGACACGCCGAACTCGCTGTCGTCCCGGGACGTGAACGGGGTCGGCGACGTCTACGCGTGGCGCGAAGGCACCTCTGAGCTCGTCTCCACCGGCCGGGGCGAACAGCCGTCGACGTTCGGCGACTCGACCCCCGACGGCAGCGACGTCTTCTTCCTGACCAAGCAGCAGCTCGTCAAGCAGGACACCGACGAAAGCACCGACGTCTACGACGACCGGGAACTGGGCGGCCTCGCCTCCCAGTGGCCGCCGGAAGCCGAACCGCCCTGCAAGGGCGAAGGCTGCCGGGGCGCCTCGTCGAGCCCGCCGGCGGGCCTGCCGCAAGGCGCCGCCACCGTCGCAGGGAAGACCGCCCCGCGGTCCTGCACGGCGATCCGGGCGAAGGCCAAGAAGGCGAGCCGCCAGGCCCGCCAACTGGGTAAGCGCGCCCGTCGCAGCGCGAAGCGGAACGGGGCGGATGCCCAGTCCCGGCGCCTGCATCGGAAAGCCACCACCGCCCGCAAGCGGGCGCATCGAATCCATCAGAAGGCCGCGACCTGTGGGAGGAAGGGCTGATGACCCGGAAGCTGTCGATAGTTCTGTCACTGTTGGCGCTGGCGTTGGCCATCGCCCCTGCCGCCGCCGACGCGCTTGAAATCGAAAGCGTCGAAGGCTGGCTGCGGGACTCCGCGGGCGCGCCGCTGCTCCAGGCAGGCGCGCACCCGGACTTCAACACCACGATCCACATGACCAAGCTGGTCAACCCGGAAACCGGGAACCCCTCGCCGGACGGCAACCCGAAGGACATCGAAGTCACCCTGCCGCCCGGGTTGGTCGGCAGCGCGACCGCCGTCCCCACCTGCACGCAGGGGGATCTCTCGGTCCTGAACTTCGTCGCCGACTGCTCCCCGTCGACGCAGGTCGGGATCGCGTCACTCACCAACTACGTCGTCGGTGGCGCCGAAACCCAGGTCCCCGTCTACAACGTCGACCCTCCGCGCGGCGTCGCGGCGGAGTTCGCCTTCAACCTGTACAGCGACATCGTCCACATCGACTCGAGCGTCGTCGCCGACGAATCGGCGCCCGGCGGATACCGGATCGAAACGACGATCAGGAACATCTCGCAGGGCGTCGCGATCGGCGACACCACGTTGACTTTGTGGGGTGCTCCGTCGTCGTCGGTCCACGACTTCGAACGCAGCCCGAAAGGCGGCTTCCCGATCGGGGAATCCATCCCCGCCGAAGTGAGCCGGCCGCGGGCGCTGATGACCAACCCGACCTCCTGCGAAGGGTCGCCGCAGTCCACGTCGGTCCGGCTCGACTCCTGGCAGGCGCCCGGGGTCATCTCCACCAGGAGCTACGACCATGACTCGCTGGGCAACCCGTTCGTCTTCACCGGCTGCGGCCAGGTGCCGTTCGAAGCGTCACTTGAAGCGCAGCCGACGACGAAGCGGGCCGACTCGCCGACCGGCCTCGACGTGACCCTCTCCGTGCCGCAGAACGAACTGCCGGAAGGGATCGCCTCCGCCGACCTCCGCGATGCGGTCGTCACCCTGCCCGAAGGGATGGCGGTCAATCCGTCCTCGGCGGCGGGCCTCGGCTCCTGCGCGCCTGGGCAGATCGGGCTCGGCAGCGGTGCCGCGCCGACCTGTCCGGCGAGCTCGGAAATCGGCACGGTGCGGATCGACACGCCGCTCCTCGCCAAGCCGCTGGACGGCAGCGTCTACCTCGCCCAGCAGGGCCAGAACAAGTTCGGCTCGCTGCTTGCCCTCTATCTGGTCATCGACGATCCGGCGACCGGCGTCGTGCTGAAGATCCCGGGCAAGGTCGAAACCGACCCGGCGAGTGGCCGCGTGGTCGCCCGCTTCACCGACGCCCCGCAGCTGCCGGTCAGGAGCCTGGAAATGCACCTGGACGGCGGGCCGCGGGCCTCGCTGGCGACGCCGCCGACCTGCGGCACCTACACGACCCGGGGCGAATTCACGCCCTGGACCGGGAGCGCCCCGGTCGTCTCGACGGACAGCTTCCGGATCGCCGAAGGTCCCGAAGGCGGGGCCTGCCAGACGGCTCATTTCGACCCGCAGATCCAGGTCGGCACCGCCGATCCGGCCGCCGGCTCCTACAGCCCGTTCGAACTGCGGATCTCCCGCGCGGACGGCAGCTCGCGCCTCGGCGGCGTCACCGTGCGGCTGCCGAAGGGGCTGTTGGGCAAGCTGGCGGGCATCCCGTACTGCGCCGACTCGGCGCTCGGCGCGATCCCGACCGGCGACGGGACGGGCGCGGCGCAGCTGGCCTCGCCGTCCTGCCCGGCGGCCTCGCGCGTCGGCTCGGTGGCGGTTGCCGCCGGCGCCGGCCCGAGCCCGTTCTGGGTGAAGACCGGCAACGCCTACCTCGCCGGTCCTTATAAGGGCGCGCCGCTGTCATTGGCGATCGTGACCCCGGCGCTGGCCGGGCCGTTCGACCTCGGCAACGTGGTGGTGCGGGTGGCGCTTCAGGTGAATCCGGAAGCGGCCCAGGTGACCGCGGTCAGCGACCCGCTGCCGACGATCCTGGCCGGGATCCCGCTCGACCTCCGCGAGGTCCGGGTGAGCCTCGACCGCAACGGATTCATGCTCAACCCGACCTCCTGCGCCTCGCAGAAGGTGGAATCGACGCTGACCGCGGTCGGCGGCGCCACGGCGAGCCCGAGCGCCTGGTTCGCCGCCGCCTCCTGCGCCGGCCTCGACTTCTCGCCGAAGCTGACGCTGGCGCTGAAGGGCGGCACGCGGCGCGGGGCCAACCCGCAGCTGACCGCGAAGTTGAACGCACGGCCCGGACAGGCGAACATCTCACGGGTGGCGGTGCAGCTGCCGCACTCCGAGTTCCTCGCCCAGGGGCACATCGGCACGGTGTGTACGCGGGTCCAGTTCGCGGCCCAGAAGTGCCCGCCGCGGTCGGTCTACGGCTACGCCGAAGCGCGCACGCCGTTGCTCGACCAGCCGCTGCGCGGGCCGGTGTACCTGCGGTCCTCGAGCCACAAGCTGCCCGACCTGGTGGCGGCGCTGCGGGGGCAGATCAACATCAACCTGGACGGCCGCATCGACTCGCACAATCGCGGCATCCGGACCACGTTCGAAACCGTGCCCGACGCGCCGATCTCCTCCTTCGTCCTGCGAATGAAGGGCGGCAAGAAGAGCCTGCTGGAAAACAGCACCTCGATCTGCCGATCGCCGCAGAAGGCGCACGTCGCGATGCTGGCCCAGAACGGGGCCCGCCACAACACCACGCCGCGCCTCAGCGCCCGCTGCGGCCACCGCCGCACCGCCCACCACCAGCGCTGACCCACTCCCCGCGTCGACGGGCCGAAAACCAGACGTATAGGCAGGTTTTCGGCCCGTCAACGCCGGGGTCGGTGGGTGGGTACAGTCGGGGCGATGGCCTATCCACTCGCCAACGCGCTGTACCAGTGGGAGGAGGGCGCCCGGGAGTTGGCGGCGATCGAGGACCCGCGCCGCCGCCGCCTCGCCGACCGCGTGGTCGACGCGCTCCGGGTCGAGCTGCGCCGCCGGATCGGCCCGACCTTCAGCGCCGACGAGCTCGCCGACCTCTACGGCGAAGGAACCGACTGGGCCCAGCAGATCGCGATCGACGTCGCCCCGGCGGCCGCCGACGACGCTCAGGCCCTGGCCGACGCGGCCTTCTGGGCCTACCTCCGCGGCGCCGGCAACTTCGCCGGCGGCCGCACCCTGGCCTGACCGACCGATCCCGGTCCGGCCCCCGGTGAGTTCGCACTTCTCCGCGCTATCCGCGGATTACTGCGAACTCGACCCCGGCCGGCGCCGGGCCCCGCGGCTACTCGTCGTCGTCGGAATCGTCGCCGTCGTCGCCATTGCCACCGGCGCGGCGGATGACGATCTGGTCGGCCTCGATCCGCACGGTGACGTCACGGTTGCCGGCCCAGTGCTCGGTGTAGACGGGGTTGTCCTTGACCGAGGCGTCGAGCCAGAGGCCGTAGCCCTCGTCTTCGCCGTGGTCGAAGGTCGCCTCGTAGTCCTTGCGGCGGCCGCGGCCGCCGCGGCGACCGCGACGGCGGCGCCGTTTGGGACGGCCGGAGCCTTCCTCGGCACCCTCGCCGTCCTCGTCGCCCTCCTCCTCGGACTCGGCCTCTTCGGCCTCTTCCTCGGCGGTGGCGGCTTCGATCTCCGCTTCGATCTCGTCGCGGAGGTCGATGTCGTTCGACCCGGCGTTCTCGTCATCGGCGGAGAGCTCGTACTGCTTGCGGAACTCGCGCAGCTCGGTCGCCGAGATTTCGAGTTGGTGGGCGATCCAGGCGTCCGTGCGGCCCTGGTGGACCCAGGCGCGGATCTGATTCAACTGTGGCTTCAAAGAGCGTCTTGGCATCGGCGGGCGAGTCTATTGAAAGCGAGGGGGACGGCGTCCCGTGGGCGCGTCCCCGGGCTAGGAGATGAGGAGCGCCAGCGCCTCGAACATCGCCACCGCGACGACGATCACGGTCACCGTGAGGCAGATCGCCAGCACGCTGAAGCGGACCGAGCTGTGGTGCTGGGTGCGTTCGATCCGGCGGGCGCGGGAGCGGTTGGCGGCGCGGCGGCGGAGCTGCTCGCGTCGGCGACGCTCGAGTGAAGTCTCCTGTTCGAAGGCCGACTCGAACTGGGAGATGCTCTGTTTCATCTTCATAGCGGGGAGCCCCGGAGGGCCGCGGGGACCGTAGCAAAGGATCTTGCAAAGCTCAGGTTCCGCGCCCGCGCAGCCGATGGGGGAGGCCGCCTAACACGCATTCCAAAGCCCAATGCCGGATCTCGCGGCTTTTTGCGCAATTCCTTCGAACTTAAGGGCGAACCGGTCGTTTGGATGGAAGGTGAGCGTGCGGGCGAGGCCGCGGCGGAGCAGCTCGACCTCGAGGAAGCGGTCGTGGCGGCGACCGACGATCCAGACGTAGGCGAGGAGCCTCCCGTAGTAGTCGTGCGGTTCGACGCCGGTCAGCAGCCGCACGTGACGCCCTTCGACGTGTTCGTGCTCGAAGTCGGACGCCCGCGGGCCGAAGCACTGGACCGGCGTGTCCGGCTTGACAGTCTCCGGCGTGTCGACGCCGATCAGGCGGACCGTCTCCGTGGGACCGTCGTCGAGCGCTACTTCGAGCGTGTCGCCGTCCACAGCCCGCACGACGCGCCCGGTGAGGTGGCGCGATGCCTCCGCGTCGGGCGCGGGGCCTCGGTCCCAGGGCCGCAGGAGGATCGCCGCGGCGATCAACAGCAGGGCGATGCTCCCGCGTCCCTTCATCCCCGCCCAAGGCGGGCGGGGACGGGATCACTCCCCCCTGGCGGAGGGAAAAAGCCGCACTTACGGGGTGCGGCGCACGTTCGCGAGCAGGCTCTCCTTGATCTGCTCGACGATCTCCAGAGCTTCGCCCCGCTCGCGCTGCCAGACGTTGCGGCCGAAGATGACGCCGCTGCCGCCCGCATCCATCACCTCGCGGGTGTTGCGGAGCACGGCCTCGTCGTCGGTCTTGGAGCCGCCGGAGAGGACGACGAGCGCGCGGCCCGCCGATTCGACGCACTGGCGGATCGCCTCCTGCTGGTCGACCTGCATCTCGTTGTAGGGCGCCGGGGCGTCCTTGTCCTTGTCCGGGTCGATCTTCGGCATGTTGAGCTTGACGATGTCGGCACCCATCTCCATCGCCATCCGCGCCGCGTAATCGATCGCGTAGAAGGAGTTCTGGCCGCCCTTCGACTCGACCGCTTCGCCGCGCGGGTAGGACCAGACGACCAGCGGCATGCCGTAGCGGTCGCATTCCTCGCGCACGCCGCGCAGCTGGGCGAGGTCCTCGTCCTGGCGCGGGGAGCCGACGTAGAGCGTGTAGCCGATCGCGTCGGCGCCGAGCCGCACGCCGTCCTCGACACTCGCGTTGCAGCTGGAGAACGCGGCGGCCGAGCTCGGGATGTCGGTCTTGCCGTTGACCTTGAGGATCAGCGGCACGCGGCCCGCGTAGTCGGGGTAGTACTTCTCCGCCATGCCGATCTGGCAGGCGAGGGCCGAGTACCCGGCCTCGGCGGCGAGGCTGAACTGGTAATCGGGGTCCTTGGAGGCGGGGTTGGGGAAGAAGTCCCGCGGGCCGTGCTCGATGCCCTGATCGATCGGCAGCAGCATCAGCGTGCCGTTGCCCGGACCGAACTCATACAGAAGACGGTAGAGACGGGCGCGTTTGCCTGGCGGAAGCGTCGCGAGCAGCGATTTCTGCTCGGTCAAGCTCTTCAACTCCACGGTGATTCCTCCTCGAATATGGGTGGATTGCCAGTATGGCAGCGGAATCGACCATGGGGAACCCGGTCGGCGGGTATCCTCGAAGAGCCCATGAGTGAGACTGAGCTCAGCGTCATCTGCAAGAACTGCGGTTCGGAGGTCAGTCCCTATGTCACCGAGTGCCCGTACTGCGGCGCGCGGCTGCGCAAGCGGGCGCCGAAGCTGGAGCGGCGCGGGGACCAGTTCGAGGCCCAGCGGCCGAAGCGCCGGCGGCGCCGGCTGCGGATCCCGCGGCCCGGTCGGCTCGGCTCGGTGAGCTTCGCCCGCTCCGGCACCTTCCGTCCCTACGCGACGCTGACCGTGATCCTCGGCTCGGCGATCCTGCTGCTGATTCAGAAGGCGACCGGGGATTCGCTCGCCACCTACGGCGGGCTGATCGTCCCCTTCGGCGACGAGTGGTGGCGCTACCTGACCGCGCCCTTCGCCTACGTCGACGTCGGCTACCTGTTCGTCGTCGCGGTCGGGCTGGCGATCTTCGCGACCGGGGTGGAGCGGCGGCTCGGCACCGCGCCGACGGCGCTCTTGCTGCTCGCCTGCGGGGCGCTCGGCGTCCTCGCCGCGGGTGGGATCGCCAGCGCCAAGGGGGAAATCACGGTGATCGCGGGGGGCAATGGGATGGCGCTCGGCGCCGTCGCCGCCTGGTTCGCGATCCGCCGCGCCGAGTCCCACGGCACGATCGACGAAGAGTACGACCTGATCGGGGTGGGGGTCGCCGCCGCGGTGCTGGTCGCGCTGCCGCTCTTCGCCCCGACCGCGAACTTCTTCGCCTGCCTGGTCGGCGGTGCCGTCGGCGGCCTCGCCGGGCTGGCGGCGACGACGCTCCACCACAAGGAATAGACCTGGCCGGGCCGCCCTGCGCGGGCGACCCGCGGGCGCCGCGGTGATGGCGCGCGGGCGACCCGAGAGCGCCCGTCGTCTAGGCTCCGCGCGTGCCTGACGAGAGCGAGCTGGAAGCCGCGATCGAGCGGCTGATGGACGCCGAGCGCTTCGCCGAGGCGGAGCAGGTCGTCGCCCAGGCCGCGCCGCAGCTGCAGAAGGTGCTGGCGGCGGCCCTTGCCGAGGGCGGCTGGTTCGGCGAGCCGCACGACAACGAGACCCTGCGCGCCGCCACCGTCCCCGACCCGGACGAGCGGATCACCGCGGTCCGCGCCCTGCTCGCCGAGGAGGCGCGCATGGGGATGATGGTCGGCGTCGCGGTGGGTTGGGCACTGAACGAGGAGCTGCGCAGCGATGACGAGCGCGACGACCCGCGCCCGCCGGGCGATGGGGCGCGCCGACCCGACCAGATGGGAGACACCTGAGATGGAGATCAAGTTCCACGGCCAGTCCTGCTTCGAGATCAGCGACGGGGGGACGACGGTCCTCACCGACCCGTTCCTGAAGCCGAACAACCCGATCGCGGACGTGACCGGCGAGGAGGTGGAGGCGACCGTGATCGCGATCAGCCACGGCCACGCCGATCACGTCGCCGACCTGGTCCCGGTCGCCAAGCGGACCGGCGCCCAGTGCGTCGCCTTGGTCGAGCTCGCCGGCTGGCTCGGCGAGCAGGGCATAGAGAACGTCAGCGACCCCAACTTCGGCGGCACCGTCACCTATGACTGGGGCTGGATCAAGTTCGTCCCCGCCTGGCACACCAACACGCTGCCCGACGGCACCGTGATCGGCAACCCGGCGGGCATGCTGATCAACATCGGCGGCAAGACGATCTACCACGCCGGCGACACCTGCCTCTTCGGCGACATGAAGCTGATCGCCGAACGCAACCCCGTCGACATCGCCATCCTCCCGATCGGCGGCCACTACACGATGGACCGCCACGACGCCGTGGTCGCCGCCCAGTTCATCGGCGCCGACACCGTGATCCCGATGCACTTCAACACCTTCCCGCCGATCGAGACTGATGCCGGGGCGTTCAAGGCCGACGTGGAAGGGGCGGGGGCCGGGAGCGTTGTGGTGCTCGAGCCGGGGGAGAGCTTTAGGGCGTAGGGGGCGGCTGGGTGGGAGTGCGGGGCGCCTGCGGCCGTCCGAGGGGGGTCCTGGGCTCCTCATGGGGGTCCTGGCAGGCTGTGACCCCCATGAGGAGC
>CALCIA010000175.1 GCA_937907435.1 uncultured Actinomycetes bacterium | reverse complement strand
GAGGTGTGACGTTCCCGGCATCTTCGTCACGGATCCGGCCGGGGTGTGGAGGCTCTACGACCGGATCCTCACGGAAGTCCGACTTCGCGACGTCCCTGTGACGCCTCCCCCACGAAAGCCTCACGTCCTGGGCTCCTCATGGGGGTCACAGCCTGCCAGGACCCCCATGAGGAGCCCAGGACCTCCCTCGGACGGCCGCCAGCCCCGGACCCCCGCCCGTCCCGAACTCAAGCCCGGTCCGGAACCCGCGGGGCGACCGGGGCGTTCCACCAGCGGTCGAGGTAGCGGAGGGCGAGGAGGGCGGCGGCGGGGACGACGATGAGGCCCGAGGCGAGGAGGAACCAGAGCTGGCCGGCGTCGGTGCCGGCGCCGATCGTGTGGACGATCGCCAGGAGCCAGAACGCGGCGGTGAAGCGGTGGAGCTTGCGCCAGCGGGCGGCGCCGATGCGCTCGCGCAGGTAGTAGGTGAGGCCGAGGGCGGCGAGGCCGTAGCCCGCGACGATGCCGAGGCCGGTCCAGAGGGGGCGGTAGAAGGCGACGAAGGGGACGGCGATGCCGGCCACGCCGGGGTTGAGGTAGGAGTCGCCGAGGAGGGAGAGGCCGTGGAGGGCGACCATCGCCAGGGTCGTCAGCGAGAGCGCCTCGTGGATGGCCCGCAGGTCGCGCTTGTTGGTGCTCGGGCTCTGGCGCTTGGCGCCGATCATCAGGCCGACCGCGACCGCGGCGCTCGCCAGGATCAGGGCCGCGCCGCCGGCTGCGCGGCTGGTGATCCAGAAGAGGTGTTCGCCGGCGATCACCGCGTCGCGACCTCGGGCAGGACGGCGCCGATCGGGTCGACCTCCTGGACCGCGCCGCCGTCCTCGACGACCACGCCGCCGAAGGGGAGGTACGCCGCGGCGCGCTCGGGGCCGGCCAGGAGGGCCGCCTTGGCGCAGGTCTCGGCGAGCAGCCCGGTCGGGGCGAGGGCGGTGACCTGCACGACGCCGGTGAAGGCGGGTCGGCCGGTGGCCGGGTCGAGGATCTGGTGGGCGGGCCGGCCGTCCTCGCCGGTCCAGGCGCGGCGGGTGATGCCGCTGGTGGCGACCGCCCCGTCGGCGATCCGCAGCTCGCCCAGGGGCTCGCCGCCGGCCGGGTCGTCGACGAGGATCGTGCGCGGGCGCCTCGCCGTGCCGCCGACCCGCAGGTCGCCGCAGCAGTCGACCGCGAAGCCCTCGAAGTCGGCCAGCGATTCGCCGATCAGGTCCGCGAGGAGGCCCTTGGCGATGCCGCCGGGGTCGATGCGCACGCCGGGCGGGCGGGAGACCGTGCCGGCCCGTTCGTCGACGGCGAGGGAGCACCAGCCGGCGATCGGGCTCGGCCCGCCGGGCCGGGTCCGGGGCGCCTCGCGGTCGGTCCCCGGCCGGTCGAAGGCGCGCGACCCGGCGTAGCCAGCCGCCTCGATCTCGCCGACCAGGGTCGCGTCGACGAGGCCGCCGCTGCGCAGGCCCGCGGTCAGCGCCGCGGCGACCACCCGGAGCAGGAGCGGCGAGACCGGCACCACGGGCCGCGGGTCGCGGTTCAGGCGGGAGAGCTCGCTGTCGGGGTCGAAGCGGGAGAGGGTGCGGTGGGCGTCGAGCAGGGACGCGCGCGCCTCGCGCACCGCGGCGACGGCCGCCTCGCTGTCGCGGTCGAGGACGCGTACCGCGCAGCGGCCGCCGAAGCACTCGAAGCTCCTGGCCACCTCGCGGCTCATGACTGGCTCGTCACCAGCGGTTCTTCGACGAATTCGGGTTCTTCGAATTCCGGTTCGGCTTCTTCGAGTTCGGGCGCGGTCGCTTCAGGTTCCGATTCGGCTTCTTCGGGAATCGGTGCGGGTTCGACCGTCGCTTCTTCGACCTGCGCTTCGGGCGTTTCGACTTCCCGGCGCGTGCTCGGCGCCGCGACGCGGGCCGCGACCGTCCGTTCCTTGCTCGCCAGCACCGGGTCGTTGCCGGTCTCCATCTGCACGAAGACGATCGTCCAGAGCGCCGCGAAGCAGATCATCGAGAGCGCGAGGACGCGTCCCCGCAGGAGCCCGGCGCGGCGCCGCTGGGCGGCGAGCCGCATCCAGGCCTTCCGTTTGAGCTCTCGTTTCTCGATCGGGTCCATCAGAGCCACGGCCTCCCCACCGAGAGCGCCAGGAAGCCGAGCGCGACGCCGGCCACGATCGCCGCGGCGAGCGCGCTCGCCCGCATCCCGGCCCCCGCCAGGCGCGCCTCGCGCGGGCCGTTGCGCCGCCAGTCGGCGCTCGCCAGCCGCGGCAGCGCCGGCAGGTGGCCGAGCACGTGCAGGGACATGAAGACGACCCAGGCGATGAAGCTGACCTTGTGGACGAGGATCAGCGTGTTGCTCGGCGGCCCGGTGAAGAGGAGCGCGACGCCGGTGGCGAAGACGGCGACGGTGGTGAGGACGACGGCGGGCGCGAGCAGGCGCAGGACGATCGGCGGCGGCCCCTTGCGGACGTAGGGCGCGTCGTGGGTGTAGTAGCGGGCGAAGCGATAACCGGTGCTCGCCAGCTTCAGCGCCACCGGCGGGATCAGCAGCAGGCCGATGAAGAGGTGCGGGCCGAGCAGCTGCCCGATGAAGGGGATCGTCACCCCCTCGGCGGCGAGCAGGACGAGGAGGGCGACCGCGACCGCGCCGGTGAGCCGGGCGTTGCCGGCGACGCCCCCGGTCCGGGCGGGGGCGTGGGCTTCGCGGTCGCCGAGGGTGGCGGCGTGGGAGTCGAACATGGCGCCCATGCTGCGGGCGCGCGATGGGTTCTCCCTAAGCGCTCCGTTAGACCTTTCTCACTTAGTGGGAGGAGCCGGGCATCGGGGGCGGGGCGTTGGTCGTCTGCAGCGCTCCGGAGGCTCCCTTGATCATGTCGCCGAAGGAGTGGTCGACGAAGGGGTAGGTGCCCTCTTTGTCCAGGGTCAGTTCGACGTAGCCGCCCTGGGAGGGGGCGAGGCTGATCGTCTGGGCATCGTGGCCTTCGACGCCCTCCACCATGGTCCGGTCGAAGATGCTGCCGATCACGTGGAAGGCGGTCCACTTGGAGGGCCCGGCGTTCAGGACCCAGAGGCGGACCCGGTGGCCGCGGTCGACGACGATCGGCGCTTCCTTGTACTGGTCCGCGTAGCCGTTGAAGGCGATCACGTCGGGCTGCTCGGCTTCCATCTTGGCCAGGTCGGCCATGCCGCCCGGTTCGCCCAGGTAGTACTCCTGCTGGGTCAGCCAGAATTCGTGGTGGGAGGGCGGCAGGTTCTTCGGCTTGACGATGAACATGCCGACCATGCCCGCCCCGGTATGCAGCAGGATCGGCTGCGTCGCGCAGTGGTACATGAAGACGCCGGGATGCTCGGCGACGAAGCTGAACGAGTGGGTCTTGCCGGGCGCGACGTCGACGTAGGCTTCGCCGGGGTCCACCTCGGCCGCGTGGAGGTCGATCGAGTGGGGCATGGTGACGCCCATCGCCTTCGAGCCGCCGTTGACGAGGGTCATCTTCACCTTGTCGCCGACGTTCACCACCATCGGCGCCGAGACCCCGGTGCCGCGGTAGAAGGTGCCGTTCACTCCGAACGACCAGACTTCGGTGGGCGGCTCGTCGGGCGAGACCTTGGTGACGTGCTGGTAGACCTCGACCCGGAAGTGCTTGACCGGTCCGGGAGGCACGGGGGGCAGGGTCGGGTCGACGCGCTGGAAGGGCTCGAAGGCGACGTTCTTCGCGGCGCCTGCCGCGGTGGACGCGGTGGCGGCGCCGGCGGCCGTCGCGCCGGTCGCGCCGCTCATGTCCATGCCGGGCATCGTGGTCCCCGCGCTCGCGACGGCGGCGACCGGCGTTTCGCCGGGGCTGTCTTCGCCGCCGATCACCAGCACGGTGACGCCCGCGATCGCGGCCATCAGCACGGCGAAGCCGGCCAGCACGATCGCGAAGCTGCTCCGCGTCGTCTCGGCGTCGAAGCGTTCGTCGAGGCGGCCGTCGATCCGCCGGTCCAGCGGGTCGAGCGGAGGCGATCCCGGGGGACGGTGGTGGCCGCCGCGCGCCTGCCTGCTCTTGGTCGATCGGGGTCTTCTATGTCGTGCCACGGTGCTCATCTGGGCTCCCTTCGCTTGTCCATCGAGGATCGGGGAGGGCCCCGCCCGCGACAAGGAGAACGGCGCCAAATGTGGGTGTCGTGATCTAAGCTCGGTCATAACCATTCGTTATGACTTGAGGCCCCGGGCGACCGAGGCCGCGGCAGGAGACACGGCATGGCAAAACCGCTGCGGGCGCCGGACATCATCGAGTTGCGGGCGTTCTGTCTGGCGGCCGACCTCGGCGGCATCGGCCGGGCCGCCGTCGCCCTGCGCACCAGCCAGCCGGCGGTGTCGAAGCGGCTGCGCTCGCTGGAGGCGATCGCCGGGGCGAAGCTGCTGGAGCGCTCCAGCGCCGGCGTCAAGCTCACCGCGGCGGGGCGGCGCCTCTACCCCGAGGCGCGGCGCCTGCTCGACCAGGCCGACGCGATCACCGACCTGCTCGGCACCCTCGGCGCGACCAAGGAGACGCTGCGGATCGCGGTCAGCCACACGGTCGGCGAGTACCACCTGGCGCCGGAGCTGGTCGCCTACCAGACGCGGCCCGGGATCCAGCGCCCGCTGGAGCTGACCGCGGCGAACTCACAGGCGGTGCGGCGGATGGTGGTCGACGGCCGCGCCGAGATCGGCATCGTCGCCAACCGCCTGCCCGACGATCCCGAGGACCACCTGGAGGAGCTGGAGCTGCTCGACGACGAGATCGTGCTCGCCGTCCCCGAGGCGCATCCCTGGCACCGGCGGGAGACGATCGGCCGCGACGAGTTCCTGCGCACGCCGCTGATCGTGCGCGACCCCGGCGCCCACGGTCGGCGCCTCGTCGACGCGGTCCTGGCCTCCTTCCGCGAGCGGCTGGCGACGCCGCGGCTCGAGGTCGGCAGCTCGGCGGCCGCGAAGCGCGAGGCGCTGGAGCTCGGGACGCCGATCCTGCTCTCCGCCCTGGCGCTCGACGAACGGCTCGACCGCCTCTACCGGCGGCCGATCGAGGGCCTTCGGTTCCGGCGCCGCTTTCTTGTCGTCTGCCGTTCGTCGTCGGAGCTGCGGGCGAGCGAACGCGACCTGATCGAGTTCCTGCGCCGGCGGCGGCTGAACGTGGTGCCCTCGGCTCAGCCGGCGGCGGAGGGGTAGCGCGGGGGCGTCGCAGCGGGGCCGTGGCGGCGGCTCCGTCGGTCACGCGCGGCTCCGTGGTCACGTCCCTGGGACGCGAAGCCCGGGCAGCTCGAAGCTGACCCGGGCGCCGCCGAGCGGCGATTCCGCCGCCCGGATCGAGCCGCCGTGCGCCTCGACGATGCCGCGGGCGATCGCCAGGCCGAGGCCGGCGCCGCCGGAGGCGCGGGTACGGGCGGCGTCGGAGCGGTGGAAGCGGTCGAAGACGCGCTCGCGCTCGGCGGGGGGGATGCCGGGGCCGTCGTCGTCGACGTCGACCCGCAGGCGGCCGCCGGCGGCGGTCGAGGAGACCCGGACGGTGCCCTGCGGCCCGGCGTGGCGGCGCGCGTTCTCGACCAGGTTGCGGACGACGCGGGCGATCATCTCCGGGTCGGCCTCGACGCGTCCCACGGCAAGCGGGCCGACCTCGGCGCCGCCGGGCGCGTCGAGCACGGCCTCGCGCAGGAAGGCGGCGGCGTCGAGGTCGCGGCGGGCGGGGCCGACGCCCTCGTCCAGGCGGGCCAGCGCCAGCAGCTGATCGACCAGGCTTTCGACCCGCGCGAGCTCGGCCAGCGTCGCCGCCTCGACCCGGCGCACGTCGGCGGCGTCCGGGTCCGGGTCGCGCGCCAGCACTTCGATCTGGCCGCGGATCGCGGTGAGCGGGCTGCGCAGCTCGTGCGAGGCGTCGGAGACGAAGCCGCGCTGGCGGGCGAAGGCGTCCTCGAGCCGGTCGAGCATGCGGTCGAAGGAGTCGCCGAGCGTGCGCAGCTCCGCGGCCACCGTCGGGTCGACGCGGACGCGCGGGCTGAGGTCGCCCGCGTCGACCTCGGCGGCGGTGGCGGCGAAGCGACGCAGCGGCGCCGCGGCGCGCGCGGCGACCAGGTAGCCGGCCAGGAGCGCGGCGACCAGCGCCACCGCGCCGACCAGCAGGAAGGTCTTCTCGACGTCGGACTGGGCGTCCTCGATCGGCGACTCGCCGTCGGCTTCGTGGCGCTCGCCGGCGGTGGCGTCGGGTTCGTGCGCCTCGCGTGACTCCTCGCGGTTGATCACCGCACGCTCGTGGGACATCTGCGCGTGGACCGTGACGAAGACGACCGCGAAGGCGAGCACCACGATCGCGCCGAAGGAGAGGGTCAGCCGGCCGCGCAGGCCGAGGCGCTCCCAGCGCGCCCTCACGGTCGCTCCCGCAGGCGATAACCGACTGCGCGCAGGGTCTCGATCGGCGCCGGCGCGCCGGGCCGGGCGAGCCTGCGGCGCAGGTAGCCGACGTAGACCTGGACGATGTTCGTACCCGGGTCGTGGTCGTATCCCCAGACCGCGGAGAGGAGCTCCTCGCGGGTGCAGACGCGTCCCTGGTGGCGCATCAGGTAGGCGAGCAGCTCGGCCTCGCGCCGCGGCAGCTCGGTGACGACGCCGTCGCGCTCCGCCGCCCGGGTGATCAGGTCGAGCCGGATCCCCGCCGCGGCAAGCGTCGTTTCCGAGGCGTCGCTGCGCAACCGTGCCCGGATCCGCGCGAGCAGCTCCTCGAAGGCGAACGGCTTGGTGACGTAGTCCGTCGCGCCGCGGTCGAGGCCCTCGACCCGGTCCGCCACCTCGCCCTTGGCGGTCAGCATGATCACCGGCAGGCCCGGGCGCGCCCGCCGCACCCGCGCCAGCACCTCGAGCCCGTCGAGGCCGGGCAGCATCCGGTCGAGGACGACGAGGTCCACCTCCGGTTCGACCGCGAGCCGTGCGCCCTCCTCGCCGTCGCCGGCCACCCGCACCGCGTAGCCCTCGGCGCGCAAGCCGCGCTCGAGGAAGTCGGCGATGCCCGCCTCGTCCTCGACGACAAGGATCTCCATCGCGGCGATCGTACGTCTCAGCGCCGCCGGCGCCGCCTGCTCCTCCGCAGGCCGCCCTCGATCAGGTACCAGGGGACCAGCACCAGCGCGCAG
>CALCIA010000174.1 GCA_937907435.1 uncultured Actinomycetes bacterium | reverse complement strand
AGCCTGCCCGGGCCGTGGCGAGAGGGGCGGGTCCCTACCCGGGCGCCAGCTTGCGAGTCACCATCCCTTCCGGGCGACAGCTTGCGGGGCCCCGAGCTCCCTGGCTCAGCCCGACAGCCCTAAAGCCCCTCCCGGACCCCGCCCATCTCGGTGAACGCTTCCCTGGCCCCGCCTTCGGGGTTCTGCTCGTCGGCGATCACGTGGGAGACGGCGTTGATCAGGGCCAGGTGGGTGAAGGCCTGGGGGAAGTTGCCGAGGTGGCGGCCTGATTGGGGTTCCATCTCCTCGGCGTAGAGGTCGAGCCAGCCGGCCATCGTCAGGAGACGCTCGCAGAGGCGGCGGGCGCGGTCGCGCTCGCCGATCTCCGAGAGGGCGGAGACGAGCCAGAAGGAGCAGATCAGGAAGGTGCCCTCCTTGCCGGTGAGGCCGTCGTCGGTCTCCTCGACCTTGTAGCGGAGGACGAGGCCTTCCTCGGTCAGCTCGTCGCTGATCGCGTTGACCGTGGCGACGATGCGCGGGTCGTCCCCGGGTAGGAAGCGGTAGAGCGGCATCAGGAGGAGGGAGGCGTCGAGCGCGTCGGTGTCGTAGTGCTGGCGGAAGACGCCGTCGCGGCAGCCCTTCTCGCAGATCTCGGCCTTGAAGGCGTCGGCTTTGGCGCCCCATTTCTCGGCCAGGTCGTCGCGGCCCGTCTCCCGCGCCAGCCGCGCGCCGCGGTCGGCCGCCACCCACATGCTCACCTTCGAGGAGACGTAATGCTGCGGCTCGCCGCGCGACTCCCAGATGCCCTGGTCGGGCTCCGGGAAGGACTCGATCGCTTTCTCGACCTGGTGGGCGATCAGCGCGCGGTCAGCCTGCGTGCCGGTGCCCCGGAGCGCTTTTTCGTGCAGGTAGACGGAGTCGAGGAGCGCGCCCCAGACGTCGTTCTGGCGCTGGTCGAAGGCGCCGTTGCCGATCCGCACCGGCCGCGCGCCGCCATAGCCGGAGAGGTTGTCGAGCGTCGACTCGGTCAGCTCCCGCTCGCCCCCGATCCCGTACATGATCTGCAGCTCGGGATGGTCCCGGCACACGCCCAGGATGAAGCGCATGAAGTCGCGCGCCTCCTGGTCGAAGCCGAGCGTGTGCAGCGCCCAGAGGCTGAAGGTCGAATCACGGATCCAGCTGTAGCGGTAGTCCCAGTTGCGTTCGCCGCCCGGCGCCTCCGGCAGCGAGGTGGTCGCGGCGGCGACGATCGCGCCGGTCGGGTGGTAGGTCAGCCCCTTCAGGACGAGCGCCGAGCGCTGCAGGTGGATGCGCCAGGGGTGGTCGGGGAATTCGCCGTGGCGCAGCCAGAGGCGCCAGAATTCCTCGGTCGAGGCGATCCGTTCGCGGGCCTCCTCGGCGTCGGCCGGGCCGCTCAGCCCCGCCTCGCCCCAGCTCAGCGCGACGAAGGCGCGCTCGCCCTCGCGCAGGTGCCGCCGGCCGCGGACCGCGTCGTCTTCGGCCTCCAGGTGGAGGTCGGTGCGCAGCTCCAGCGGCAGCCCGTTCTCGCCGCGGGCGATCATTTCGCCGGGGACTTCGTCGCCCTCGCTCCACGTCGCGGCCCCGCGCCCATAGTCGAAGCGCGGCAGGCACTCCAGCTCGACGTCGACCTCGCCGTCGATGCAGGTGATCGAGCGCAGCAGCGAGTGGTCGGACTCGTGGGCGACGATCGGGGCGCCCGCGGTCGGCTCCCAGGAGGCGATCGACAGCGCGTCGTTGACGACCAGCCAGCCGGTGTCCGTCACCCAGGTCGTCTCGACCACCAGCGTCCCCGGCCGGTAGCGGCGGCTGATCGGGACGACGACGCCGGGCGGGCGCAGGCTGAGGCGGCCGGCGCCGCGGTCGAGCAGCGCGGCGAAGACGCTCGGCGAGTCGAAGCGGGGGAGGCAGAGCCACTCGACCGCGCCGTCGAAGGAGACCAGCGCCGAGGTATGGCAGTCGGAGAGGAAGCCGTAGCCGCCGATCGTCGGGAAGCTGTCGGCGGCGCTCGCCACGGCGGCAAGCTAGCACCGCGAGGGGCGGCCGGGTGCGCGGGACGGCCTGTCGGGACGGCGTCCTTGTCCCGCTACGCTGGGAAACAGTGCATCTCGCCCCGTCGCCCACCTCGTGAAACGCCCGTGGGCCCTCGGGGCGCTCGTCTTCGTCGTCGGCGGTGCCAGCCTCGGCGTCGAGATCGCCGCCGCGCGCCTACTCGCGCCCTACTTCGGCGCCTCGACGATCGTCTGGGCGAACACGATCGGGATCGTCCTCGTCGCCCTCTCGGCGGGCTACTGGTTCGGCGGCCGGGTCGCCGACCGCAACCCCGACCCCGCCCGCCTCGGCGCCCTCGTCCTGCTCGCCGCGGCGCTGATCGCGGTCGTCCCCTTCGCCGCGCGCCCCTTCCTCGGCTTCTCGGTCGAGGCCTTCGAGGGGCTCTCGCTCGCCACCTTCGCCGGATCGCTCTTCGGCGTCCTGATCCTGGTCGCGGTGCCAGTGGCGCTGCTCGGCGCGGTCGCTCCCTGGGCGGCGCGGCTGGCGGTGGGGGACGACGCGAGCGGCGCCGGGGAGGCGGTCGGCCGCCTCTACGCGATCTCGACCGCGGGCTCGCTGGTCGGCACGATGACCTCGGCGCTGGTCGCGATCCCGCTGCTCGGCACGCAGCGGACCTTCATCGCCTTCGCCCTGGCGCTCGGGCTGGTCGCGGTCCTCGCCGTCGGCCGCCGCGCGCTCCCGGTCGCCGCCGCGCTCGCCCTGGCGCTGGCGATCCCGCCGGGCTCGATCAAGGAGGGCGACGACCGCGTCCTTTATGAGGGGGAGACGGTCCAGCAGTACGTGCGGATCGTCGAACGCGACGACGGCAGCCGGGTGATGGAGCTGAACGAGGGCCAGGCGGTGCACTCGCTGTGGCGGCCGGGGAGCTACCTGACCGGCGACTACTGGGACGGCATGGTGGTGCTGCCCGCGCTCGCGAGCCCCGACCCGCGGCGGATCGCGATCCTCGGCAACGCCGGCGGCACCGTCGCGCGCGCCTTCGGTCACTACTTCCCGCGCACCGCGGTCGACGCGGTCGAGATCGACGGCGAGCTCACCTCGCTCGGGCGCGAGTACCTCGGCCTGCGCAATCCGCGCATGGAGGTGTTCGCCGCGGACGCGCGCCCCTGGCTCGAGGCCTCCGAGGGCGGCTACGACGCGATCCTCGTCGACGCCTACCGCCAGCCCTACATCCCCTTCTACCTGACCACCGCCGAGTTCTTCGCGCTTGCCGCCGAACGCCTCGCGCCGGGTGGGGTGGTGATCGTCAACGTCGGCCATCCGGAGGGCTCCGACGCCCTGGAGCAGGTGCTCGGCGCGACGATGGCGTCGGCCTTCCCGCGGGTGCTGCGCGACCCGATTGCCGACGTCAACACGCTGCTGGTCGGCGGCGACGCGGGGATCTCGGCGGAACGCCTGGAAGCGGTCGCCCCGGCCTTGCCGCGGGACCTGCGCCGTCCGGCGCTCGAGGCCTCCGCCCGCCTGGGCCCGCGCATCCCCGGCGGCGAGGTCTACACCGACGACCGCGCCCCGGTCGAGTGGCTGGTCGACGATTCCCTGCTGGAATACGCCGGTGCCGCCGGTGACTGATCTCTCCCCGCTCGACCGAGCCCGCGTCTGGCTCGTCACCGGCGCCCTCGGCCGCGGCCTGGCCTTCGCGATCGACTTCGCCGCGGCGGCGCGGACGATGCTGCAAGCCCGCCGCGCCCGCTAGGGTCAGCCGACGATGCAGACGACTCTCAAAGAGCTTCCCGAATCACGAGTAGAGGTCCAGGCCGAGGTCGAGCCCAAGGACGTCGAGCGCGCCGCCAACCGCACCGCCCGCGCGATGGCCCGCGAACTCCGCCTCCCCGGCTTCCGCAAAGGCAAGGCGCCGCCGAACCTGGTGATCCAGCGGATGGGCTTCCCGGCCGTCCTCTCGGAAGCGGTCCGCGACACGCTGCCCGAGTGGTACGAAGCGGCGCTGCTCGACGCGGGCGTGTCGCCGATCGGCGATCCCGACATCGACCTCGTCTCGACCCCGGAGGCCGCGGGGGAGCCGCTGTCCTTCAAATTCGTCGTCGGCGTGCGGCCGAAGGCGGAGCTCGGTGAGTACAAGGAGCTCGAGGTCGGCAAGGAGGACAAAGAGGTCGACGAGGAGATCGTCGACACCGAGGTCGACCGGATCCGCGAGGGCTTCGCGCGCCTCGAGCCGGTCGAGCGCGCGTCCAAGGAGGGCGACGCGGTGCTGATCGACTTCGAGGGCTTCGTCGACGGCAACGCCTTCCAGGGTGGCAAGGCCGACGACTACCTCTTGACGCTCGGCTCGGGCCAGCTGATCGACAACTTCGAGGAGCAGCTGACCGGTGTCGGTCCCGGCGACGAGGTTGACGTCGAGGTCACCTTCCCGGACGACTACCAGGAGGAGAGCCTGGCCGGCGAAGACGCGGTCTTCAAGGTCAAGGTCAAAGAGGTGCGGGAGAAAATCCTGCCCGAGCTCGACGACGACTTCGCCTCCGACGCCTCCGAGTTCGACACGCTGGAGGAGCTTCGCGGCGACATCCGCGAGAAAGTCGGCAGCGCGCTGAACAGCCGCGCCGAGGAAGACTTCCGCATCGCGGCGGTCGACGCGGCGGTCGAGAACGCGACCGTCGAGATCCCCGACGACATCGTCACCGCGCGGGCGGCCGAACGCTGGGAGCGGATGGAACGCCAGCTCGCCCAGCAGGGGATGGACCCCAACATGTTCCTGCAGATGCAGGGGAAAACGCGCGACGAGCTGATCGCGGAGTCGAAGCCCGACGCGGAGCGGGAGCTGAAGCGCGAGGCCGTGGTGACGGCGATCGCCGAGGCCGAGAACCTGGAGGTGTCCGAGGAGGAGATGGTCGAGGCGCTCGAGCACTCGGCCGAACACGAACGGACGTCGCCGGAGAAGCTGCTGGCGCGACTGCGCGAGAACGGGCGCGACGCGGTGATCGAAGAAGACCTGCTGGCGCGCAAGGCGATCGAGCTGGTCGCCGAGCAGGCCAAGCCGATCCCGCTCGCCGAGGCCGAAGAGCGCAAAGGCAAAGCCGAAGCGGCGGAGAAACTGCTCGCCCCCGAGGGCGAGGAGAAACCGGCGGGCAAACTCTGGACGCCCGGCGATGAGTGATCGCTAGAGTGCGCGCACGATGAGTCCTCTTATCCCCATGGTGGTCGAGCAGACCTCGCGCGGCGAGCGCGCGTTCGACATCTACTCGCGGCTGCTCGGCGAGCGGATCGTCTTCCTCGGCACGCCGGTCACCGATGACATCGCCAACCTGATCGTCGCCCAGCTGCTGCACCTGGAGTCGGAGGACCCCGACAAGGACATCAGCCTCTACATCAACTCGCCCGGCGGGTCGGTGTACGCGGGGCTGGCGATCTACGACACGATGCAGTTCATCAAACCCGACGTGCAGACCATCTGCGTCGGGATCGCGATGAGCATGGGCGCGCTCCTGCTCTGCGGCGGCGCCGAGGGCAAGCGGATGACGCTGCCGAACTCGAAGATCCTGATCCACCAGGTCTCGGCGGGCTTCCAGGGCCAGGCGACCGACATCGAGATCCACGCCAAAGAGATCATCGACGTCCGGCACCGACTTGACGAGATCATCGCCAAGCACACCGGCCAGCCCTTCGAGAAGGTCACCAAAGACACCGAGCGGGATTACTTCATGAGCGCGGAGGAGGCGAAGGAGTACCACATCGTCGACCGCGTCATCGCGCACCATTAAGCGGTTCCTCGGCTCTATAGCGGTCGTTTCCCTGCTGGTCGCCCCGGCGGCCGCCCACGCGTGGGTGCCGCTGGGGTCCAAGGACGGCGGGATCGAATGGTTCCGCCACGTCTTCCCGGTGCGCGGGCCGCACGGCGAACGCGGAGCGGTCGGCGAATTCGGCGCTCCCCGCAGCGGCGGCCGTTGGCACGAAGGCTTCGACATCCTCGCCGTCTGTGGGGCCGAACTCGTCAGTGCCGTCACCGGCAAGGTCCGCGAAGTCGGTTACGACCCGGTCCTCTACGGCAACTACCTGCTGATCCACGGCGCCGAAGAACACCGCACCTACATGTACGCGCACATGAAGAAGCCGCCGCGGGTACACAAGGGCGAACGGGTCTGGGCGGGGGAGAGGGTCGGCGAGGTCGGCAAGACCGGTAACGCTCGCACCGTCGGCTGCCAGCTCCACATCGAGATCCACGTCAACGGCCACCCGATCGACCCGCAGCCCGAACTCGAGCGCTGGGACCGCCAGAGCTGACCTCCACCTCGCTCCGCTGTTCTTTATGGACCTGTGAGGACCAAAAAGAACAGCCGGCGGTGGCCCGGCTAGGCTGGGCGCGTGTCGAATCCCCACGAAGTCGACGACGAGGGCCGTCCGGTAGCCGAGGCCGAGCCCGCCGCCGCGCCGGACCCGGCCGCGGAAGCGGCGATCCGGCGCCAGATCGAGCAGACGCTCCGCGTGATGGCCCTATCGACGCTGATCGGCCTGGTCGTCATCGTCATCGTCGCCCTGGCTGTGCCCAGCATCCGCAGTGTGATGATCCTCGTCGGCATCGTCTACCTCCTTAGCTCGCTCGCCGCCCGCTGGTACCTTCGCCGCCGGTTCCTGTCGCGGCTTGGGGGGTCGGACGCGGGCTGATCAGGGCCGCGGGCTCGAGGGACGGCAAGGGTTCAGGGCTCGCAAGCTGTCGCCCGGGGAAGGGATGCGCCACTCTCGCCACGGCCCTGGGCAGGCTGTGGCCGTGGCGAGAGTGGCGGGTCCTCGAGGAGTGGAGGAAGGTGCGCGAGAGCGTGACGAGGGTGCGACGGGAGTCCCACGGATCCGTCACGGAAGTCAGGCGCCGTCACAGATATGTCGAGATCGTCGGGCTTCCTCCCGTGTTGTCCAACACCGACCGACGCGCTGCGTGTATTACCCGCCCTATAGGGGCCCTAATTCATGCAGCGCGTTTCCAGGCTCCGGTTTCTGCCCCGGAACGAGCCCTAAGGGGACGGGAAGTGTGACGTTTTCGGCGTCTTCGTCAACGAAACCGCCGAGGTGTTGAAGCTGTCCCACCCAGACGTCGCGGAATTTCGACTTCGCGACGTCCCTGTGACGCCTCTCCCACGCACCCCTCACGTCCTGGGCT
>CALCIA010000173.1 GCA_937907435.1 uncultured Actinomycetes bacterium | reverse complement strand
TCCTCATGGGGGTCACAGCCTGCCAGGACCCCCATGAGGAGCCCAGGACACCCTTAATCCATCTCGGACGGCCGCAAGCGCCGCGGACCCGCCCGTCGACCCACCTCACCTCAAGCCGCCGCCGGCTCCGCGGCCCGCTTCGCCTCGCGCAGGCCCGTCGCCAGCGCCAGGACCGCCTCCAGGCGTTCGTCCGGGTCGCCTGGGACGCGCAGGGAGGCGGCCTGCTCGCGCCATTCGTAGAGCGCCCCTTCGACCTGCTCGGAGAGGACGCCGGAGCCGGTCGAGTCGAGTTCTACGCCGCTCACCGTCAGTTTGCCGCCGCGGAACTCGACGCTGCGGGCGCCCGCCAGGCCGAGTTCGATCCGCGCGCGTTGGAGCTTCAGCAGGTTCTCGGCCTGCGGCGGCAGCTGGCCGAAGCGGTCGTCGAGCTCGTCGGCGATCTGGCGCAGCTGGCCCGGCTCGCGGGCGGCGACGATGCGGCGGTGGATGTCGATCTTCGCCGCCTCGAAGGGGACGAAGGTCGCGGGCAGGTAGGCGTCGACCGGCACGTCGAGGCGGACCGGCTCCGGCGCCTCCTCGCGTTCGCCGTCGTCCCCGGCGGCCTCGGCCACCGCCTCGTCGATCATCTGGCAGTAGAGCTCGAAGCCGACCGCGGCCACGTGCCCCGACTGCTCGTCGCCGAGCAGGTTGCCGGCGCCACGGATGTCGAGATCGCGCATCGCGATGCGGAAGCCGGAGCCGAGCTCGGTGTGGTCGGCAAGCGTGGAGAGGCGCGCGGCGGCGTCCTCGGTCAGTGCCTCGGCGCTCGGGTAGAGCATGTAGGCGTAGGAGCTCTCCTTCGAGCGCCCCACCCGTCCCCGGATCTGGTAGGCCTGGCTCAGCCCGAGCTGGTCGGCGCGCTCGACGATCAGCGTGTTCGCGGTCGGGATGTCGAGGCCGGACTCGATGATCGTCGTCGTCACCAACACGTCGGCCTCGCCGCGCAGGAAGGCGAGCATCGTCTCCTCGAGCGAGTGCTCGTCCATCTGCCCGTGCGCTTCGAGGAAGCGGGCGTTCGGGACGAGGCCGCGCAGGCGCTCGGCGACCTCGAAGAGCGAGTCGATCCGGTTGTGGAGGACGAAGGCCTGGCCGCCGCGCTCGACCTCGCGCGAGATCGCCTTCTTCACCAGGTCCTCGTCATAAGGGCCGACGTACGTGCGGACCGGGCGCCGGCCCTCGGGTGGCGTCTCGATCACGGAGATGTCACGGAGGCCCGCAAGGCTCATCTGCAGCGTGCGCGGGATCGGCGTCGCCGACATCGCCAGCACGTCGACCTTCAGTTTCAGCTGACGCAAGAGCTCCTTCTGCTTGACGCCGAAGCGCTGCTCCTCGTCGACGATCACGAGGCCGAGATTCTTGGCGCGGACGTCGCGCGAGAGCAGGCGGTGGGTGCCGATCAGGATGTCGACCTTGCCCGCCTCGAAGTCGGCGAGCACGGCCTTGGTCTCGGCGGCGGGACGCAGGCGGGAGATGCCCTCGACCCGGAACGGAAGGTCGGCGAGACGCTCACGGAAGGTGCCCCAGTGCTGCTGGGCGAGGATCGTGGTCGGCACCAGCATCATCACCTGGAGGCCGTCGGCGGCCGCCTTCACCGCCGCGCGCAGCGCCACCTCGGTCTTGCCGAAGCCGACGTCGCCGCAGACCAGGCGGTCCATCGGACGCTCCGATTCCATGTCGCCCTTGACCGCTTCGATCGCCTCGATCTGGTCGGCGGTCTCGCGGTAGGGGAAGTTCGACTCCATCTCGATCTGCCACTCGCCGTCGGGCGGGTAGGCGTGGCCCTTGCGGGCGCGGCGCTCGGCGTAGAGGTTGAGCAGTTCCCCCGCCAGCGCGCCCGCGGCTTTGCGCGCCCGCGCCTTCAGGTTCTGCCAGCGTTTGCCGCCGAGGGCCGAGAGCGTCGGTTCGCCGCCCGCGCCGAGATACCGGGATAGCTTCTCCAGCTGTTCCGTTGGGACATAGACGCGGTCCTCGCCTTTGTATTCGAGGTAGAGGTAGTCGCGGGTGACGCCGCCGATCTCGCGCGTCTCGAAGCCGGCGAAGCGGGCGACGCCGTGGTCCTCGTGGACGACGTAGTCGCCGACCCGCAGCTCGGAGAAGGCGAGGCGGCCGCGGCCACCGCCGGTCGCGGGCGTCTCCTCGGCGCGGCGCCGCCGGTGGACGAGGCGGCGGAATGGATAGACGGCGAGTTTCAGCTCCGGCGCGACGAAGCCCTCGCGCAGGCGCGCCTCGGCGAACGAGAGGCCGGGGTCGGGGCTGAGATGGCCGCCTTCGAGGATCCGCGCCTCGAGCCGGTCGAGGCCGTAGCGGGCGCGCTCCGCCTCCCCCATCGAGTCGAAGGCGACGACGGTGCGATAACCGCTGCGGACCAGTTTCTCCAGCTCCGACTCGGCCTCCTTGATCGAGCGGGCGGGGCTCTCGGCGCGCGAGGCGCGGAAGGCGTCTTCGTCGTCCTCGCCGACGGCGGTCAGGGACAGGGCGGCGCGCTCGGCCAGCGGCCCGGCGACGTCGACGTAGAGGCGGCGCGCGTCCTCGTCCTTCATCGAGGTCGTCGCGTCCTCCCAGACGTCGCGCAGGGCGGGCTCGACGTCCTCGGGGGCGGCGAGGACGACGGCGGCGTTCGCGGGCACGAGGTCCAGCGGGGCGCGGAACTGGTCCAGCGGCAGCAACTCCCCGAGGTCGGTGGCGCCGCCTTCGCCTTCGGCGGCCTCCAGGGCGGCAAGCGAGGCGAGCTCGCGGTGGTCGGCGTCGAGCTCCGCGGCCGGGGCGAGCTCGACCACCTCGGCGTCGCCGAGGCTGCGCTGCGTGAAGGTCGAGAACCAGCGCATCGACTCGACCTCGTCGCCGAAGAGCTCCACCCGCACGGCGCGCTCCTCGGTCGCCGGGTAGACGTCGAGGATGCCGCCGCGGACGGCAAACTGGCCGCGTTCCTCGACCTGCTCGACCCGTTCGTAGCCCGCCGCGACCAGGTCCTCGGCGACGGCGCCGAGGTCGACCTCGTCCCCCTTGGCGATTTCGAAGCCCGCCGGGCGCAGCGAGGCGTCCGGCACGGCCTCGGCGAGGGCGACGGCGGAGGCGACGACGATCGCGTCGGCTTCCCGCGAGAGCGCGTCGAGGGCGTCGATCCGCAGCCCGACGAGGTGCGGCGGCGGCGTCACCGACGAGGCATAGCCGGTGCCGCGCGAGGGGTAGAAGCGGACGCGGCGGGGGGCGAGGAAGGCGCGCAGGTCGGCGGCGAGATCACGCGCGGCGCGGTCGTCTGCGGCGACCAGGAGCGCCGGGCGCCCGGCGAGCCCGCGATCGTCCTCCAGCAGCGCCGCCAGCAGCAGCGGCCGCAGCGTCTGCGAGGCGCGCAGGCTGATCCCCGCCCCGCCGTCGGCGGCGGCAAGCACGTCGCCGGCAAGCGCGTGGACGCGCTCGTTCTCGGCGGCGAGATCTAGAAGGGGTCGAAGGCTCATGGGCACACAAGACGCCCAGATCCATCGATCCGGCCGCTTGATCCCAGTTTACGAATCCGCCGCGGCTACGGCTGGGGCTTGACGGTGAACTGGTACTTCGCGACGGCGCCGGTGAGGCCGTTCGCCTTGGCCCGCACGCGGAAGGTGTGCTTGCCCGGCTTCAGCTTCTTGTAGGCCTTCGGCGACTTGCACTTGACCCACTTGGCGCGGTCGAGCTTGCATTCGAGCTTCGCGCCGGCGGCGGGGGTCGCCTTGAACTTGAAGGTCGCGGTGGTCGAGGTCGAGGCCTTCTTCGGACCCTTGGTGATCATCACCTTCGCTTTCACCGGGGCCGGCGCCGAAGGCGCGGGCGGGGCGGGCTGGGGACTCGAGGGGCCGGTGCCGCTCCCGCTGCCCGAGCCGCCGCCTCCCTTTTCAGCGGCGTCTTTTTCTCTCGCCGCTTTTTCGGCGGCTTCCCGTTCTTCCCGCGCTTTCTGTTCTTTTTCGGCTTTTTCTTGTTCGCTTTCGGGTTCTTCGGCCAGGTGCTTCGTTTCGCCCAATCCGGAGGTGCTGCCGCCGATGGTCTGCGTGGCGGCCGCGAGGGTGTCGGTCGGGGCTTTCGCGAAGCTGACCTTCCAATCGCCGCTGCTGTCGGCTTTGGCTTCGCCGAGGAAGCCTTCGATCTCGCCCGCGCTTTCGGTCTTCTTGCGGAAGAGCCGCACGGTGGCTTCCGGTTCGGCGGTCCCGCTGACGCTCGACTGCAGGGCTTCGGTGATGAGGGGCGCCGCGACCGTTGCGCCTTGGACGAAATTCGACCCGTTTGCGCCGCGGTTCCGTCGCACTTCGTTGTGGGAGGAATCCCGGGGGATGTTGACCATCCCGACCGCTCCGCCGGCGAAGCCTTCGATCAGGTTTTCGGACGCGGCCGTGTCGCCGCCGATCTGGTTTCCGGAGGCCCCGATTTCGAGGCTGACCCCCGCCTCGCAGCAGGAGGCCCCGATGAGTTCGTTGCCGAGGATGCGATTGGAGTTGCCGCGGAGGGCGATCGGGAAGTTGAAGCTCTGCAACGGAGAGGTGATCTTGTTGCCTTCGACCAGATCGCCCGAGGCCCCGAGGGAGACTTCGATCCCGGTGCTCGGGCTGCCGTTGCCGGGCATCGAGATCGTGTTGTGGAGGACTTCGACCCCGGGCCCGCTCCCGGCGGAGCCCGAGGCCCGGATGCCGACCGTCCCCGATGGGACGGTGATCGAGAGGTGCTGGACCTTCGTTTCGCCGGCGGAGAGGACGAGCAGGACGTTGCCGTTGTTGGCGGCGAGGCACGGGGTCGCCGAGCCGGCGTTGCAGCTCGTACCGTCGAGGGTCGTCGGAGCGCTGATCGCGGGCAGCAGCCCCGGCGCGATCGTGTCGCCGACCTCCCCGTTGAAGACGGCCGGATCGAAGGTGATTTCGTCGGTGCCGACGGACGATTCGTTCGCTGCTTCGATCGCCGCGCGCAGGGTGCATTCGCCGAGCGCCGTGGTGCAGCTGATCCCCGGTTCCCCGTTGGCCTCGTCCCCGGTCCCGTTCACGGTGAACAGGGCGGCCGAGGCCCAGGCCGGGACGGCGAGCGCGAGCAGTGCGCCCAGGAGCAGTGCGAGTGCGGCGGCGCGGCCCCGAGGGGAGGCGGCGGCAAGACGGTAGAGGTTCACACGGTCAAGCTAGCCACGCTCGACCCGCGGTACAGGGGACTCAGGCCCCCTCTGGAGGGGGCCTCAGCCGAACGGAAAGTCGACGCCGCCGCGCACGTGCTCGACCTGGCCGACGCCCTCGGCGGCCGAGCGGCCCTCGACGTCGTCCCACTCGTGGAGCATGCGCTTGAGGCGGGCGACGGCCTCGGGCGGGTGGGCGGCGACCGAGGCGGCGAGGGCGAGCGCCGACTCCTCGGTGGCGGCGGCGGGGGCGACGCGGTTGACCAGGTTGAGGCGCAGCGCCTCGTCGGGGCCGACCGTGCGCGAGGTCAGCAGCAGGTACTTGGCGGCGGCGAGGCCGCAGAGGGTGACGAGGCGGGCCGGGCCGACCGGCATGCCGAGCGCGGCGCCGGGGAAGCGCATCCGCAGGTTCGAACCGCCGACCCGCAGGTCGCAGGCGATCGAGATCTCGGCCCCGCCGCCGACCACGTCGCCGTGGCACGCCGCCACGGTCGGCTTGGGGAAGGCGACGATCGCGTCGTAGAGGTCGGAGAACATCTGCATCCGCCGCACGTGGCCGTCGTGGTCCAGCTCCTCGCGCACGTCGGCGCCGGCCGACAGCCCCATGTGGTCGGTCGAGGAGAAGACGAGCACCCGCACCGCCTCGTCCCCCCGCGCCACCGCGAGGTGCTCGAGCAGCTCGCTCAGCATCTGCGTGTTGATCGCGTTCCGCGCCCTCGGCCGGTCGAGGCGGATCAGCGCGACGCCGTCGTCGGCGACCTCGTAGGTGGTGACGGCGGCGGGCTCGGTCTGATCGCTCATGACTCGGAACTTATTAGAGGGCGTAGGTGCGGCGCATGAAGCGGTCGAACTGCGGCACCGTGAAGGCCGCCAGGCCGCGACCGGGCGTGTAGAGCAGGCCTTTGTCGATCAGCCGCGAGCGGATCGGGCCAAGCTGCTCCGAGGTGCGGTCGAGCAGCGCCGCGACATCCTTCGTCCGTTGTGGCTCCGGGCCAAGCTCGGCCATCGCCCGCAGGTAGTGCTGCTCCAGCTCGCTGGTGCGCTCGATCCGTACGCGGAAGAACCCGCCATCCAGCTTCGCCTCGATCGCGGCCTGCGCCGCGGCAACGTCGTCAGCGGTGACCGGCGACTCGCTCATCGAACTCCAGAGCATCGAGCCGTACTCCTGGAGGAAATATGGATACCCCTCCGTGTAGCTGACCACGGCCGCCAAAGCGTCCTCCTCGAAGGCGACCCCGAGGCGCGCTGCCGGCTCCGCCAGCGCCTGCCCAGCCGACGTCTCGGAGAGGCGCCCTATCCGTGGGAACTTGAAGAGACGCTCGGCGTAGGACTTCGCCTCCCCCGCGAGTCTCGGGAGCTGCGGGAGCCCTGCCCCGACCAGCGTGATCGGCAATTGACGTTGAACGGTTTTGTGGATCGCGGCGATGAGCGCCTCGAACTCGACCAGGTCGAGGTATTGGACCTCGTCGATCAGGAAGACGACACCGACTCCGTGTTCCTCTGCCGCCTCTCCGAGAGCGACGAAGAGATCGGTCAGGTCCTCGTCGAGCCTTCCACTGTCGGCGAGGCCTTCGGCGGGCTCGACCTCGAAGCCCGCGGTGACGCTTCCATCCGAACCTGCGGTCAGCTGAAAAGAGCGCAGAACGGCGGCGGCACGGGTCGCACGGCCCTTCCAACGCGCCTTCGGCGCCACTTGAAGAAGGGCCCGGCGGGCGAGATTGGCCATTCGACCTCCGAAGTCCGAGTTCTTGGTGATCTCCGCCTCGACCGTGATCCAGCCGGCTTCTCGCGCCATCTCCTCAAATTTCGTCAGGAGAACCGTCTTGCCCACGCCGCGGAGGCCCGTGATCAGCATCGACTGCTCCGTATGGCCCCTGAGCAGGCGAGCCAGCAGCACGTGGAACGCCTCCAGCTCTTCGCCCCGGCCCACCAGGGCGGGCGGTCTGGCTCCGGCATTCGGCGTATAGGGGTTGTCCTGCGCGCGCATCGCGCTGCCGATCTTATTCTTCTTTACAGGACTTAACGGAAATCGTTAAAACGTGTAAAGACTGTAAAGGACTACTCAGGCTCGCTCAGCCGCTCGACCAGGCGTTCGGTCTCGCGGGCGGCGTCGTCGACCAGGGCCTCGACCTCGGCGGCGGGCTCGCGGAAGCGGCCGAGGACCCAGGCGGAGACGATCTCGGGGTCGGTGGAGTCGGGGCGGCCGACGCCGATGCGAACGCGCCAGAAGTCGGCGGAGCCGAAGCCTCGTTTGAGGGACTTGAGGCCGTTGTGGCCGGCCAGGCCTCCCCCCTCCCGGACGCGGATCTCGCCGAAGGGGATGTCGATCTCGTCGTGGAGGACGATCGTGCGGTCCAGCGGGATCTTGAGGGCGCCGCGGGCGGGGCCGGCGGAGTCGCCGACCGCGTTCATGTAGGTCAGCGGCAGGAGGATCGCGACGCGGGGGCCGCCGGGACCGGTCCGTCCTTCCCACAGCTCGCCCCTGTACTTGGAGCGCGGCCTGCCGAGGTCCCAGCGGTGGGCCAGCTCGCGGGCCACGTCGAAGCCGATGTTGTGACGGTCACGGGCGTGCTCGGGCCCGGGATTGCCCAGGCCGACGATGAAGATGCGGTCGCCGTCGCTCTCTCGACGGCCGAAGAGGGCCACGGCCCGAGAGGGCTAGCGCCCTCAGTCGCCCTCGGAGTCGCCCGAGTCGCCGTCGCCCTCGGCGGCCTCGCCGCCCTCGGCCTCGCCGACCAGTTCGGTCTCCTCCTCGACCTCCGGCGCGGCCTCTTCGACGCGCGGCGGGGCGAGGGTGGCGATGGTGACCTCCTCGGGGTCGTCGGCGAGGAAGGTGACGCCGCTCGGCGCGGTGACCGCGGAGAGCTGCAGCGTGTCGTTGATCTCCATCGCGGAGACGTCGACGACGATCTTGTCCGGGATCGCGGTCGGCAGCGCTTCGACGGTGATCTCGCGGGTGACGTGCTCCAGGACGCCGCTCGCCTTCACGCCCGGCGCGTCGTCGACGCCTTCGAGCTCGATCACGACCTCGGCGTGGATCGCCTCGTCGAGTTTGACCTCCTGGAGGTCGATGTGGCGCAGCGTCCCTTTGACCGGGTGCAGCTGCTGCTCCTTGACCACGACCGGGCGCGCTTTGCCGCCGTCGATCGAGAGGTCGAACAGCGCGGCGCCCTCGGCGATCACGCTGCGCACGTCCCGTTCGGCGACCTGGAAGTGGGTGGCCTCCGCGCCGCCTGAGTAGACGACGCCGGGGACGAGCCCCTCGCGGCGCATACGGCGGGAGGTCCGCGAGCCGAACTCGGTGCGCGGGGCGACTTTCAAAGTGGTGCGTGCATCTGCCATCGGACGCGACAGGATAGAGAATCGGCGCGCAAAGGCGTCTGTGGCAAGCTCTAGGCGTGGCCGACGAAGCCAAGATCCCGAAGGGGCGGATCCGCAGATCGGCGAAACTGGGCACGATCATCGGGACGCAGGGGGCCCGTTACGCGGGGACGAAAGCGGCCAACGTGGCGCGCTCCGAGGAGTCGGGCCAGGAGAAGCTGGAGCAGCGCCACCTGGAAACGGCGATGAAGATGGTCGGCGCGCTCGGGCAGATGAAGGGCGCGGCGATGAAGCTGGGGCAGTTCGCCTCGTTCATCGACACCGAGTTCATCCCCGAGGAGTACCGCGAGATCTACCAGGAGCAGCTGGGCAAACTGCGCTCGGAGGCGCCCGCGATGCCCTGGGAGCAGGTGGTCAAGGTGCTGGAAGAGGAGTACGACGGCGAACCGCTGTCGGAGTACTTCGCCGAGATCGACCACGAGGCGTTCGCCGCCGCCTCGATCGGCCAGGTGCACAAAGCCGAGCTGCTCGACGGGCGGCGGGTGGCGGTGAAGATCCAGTACCCGGGGATCGCCGAGGCGCTGGAGGCGGACCTGCGCAACGCGGGGACGATCGTGCGGCTGGCGCGGGCGATCGCGCCGGGACTCGACGCGAAGGCGATCGCCGAGGAGCTGCGCGAACGGGTGATGGAGGAGCTCGACTACGAGTACGAGGCGCAGAACCAGCGCACGTTCTCGCGCGCCTACCGTGACCATCCGTTCATCTACGTGCCGGAAGTCGTGACCCGGATCTCGCGCCGGCGCGTGCTCGTCACCGAGCTGGTCGAAGGGATCGGCTTCGACGCGATCAAGGAGCTGCCGCACGAGGAGCGCAGCCGCTTCGGCGAGATCGTCTTCCGCGGCAGCTTCGGCTCGATCTACCACCTGCAGCAGTTCAACGCCGACCCCCACCCCGGCAACTACATCCTGATGGACGACGGGCGGGTCGCCTTCCTCGACTTCGGCATGACGAAGAAACTCGACCGCGAGCAGATCCTGCTCGAGCAGCGCGCCTTCGACGCGGCCTCGCGCGACGACCCGGAGGCGTTCCGGGAGGCGCTCCACGATCTCGGTTTCGTGAAAAACCCGTCGAAGCTCGACGCGGAACGGCTGCTCGACCACATGCACGCGATCGGGGGCTGGTACGTCAAAGACCGCGAGGTCGAAATCGACGCGCGGATCGTGATGAAGATCATCGAGTCGACGAACGACCCGCGGTCGGAGTACTTCGACCTGATGCGGCGCGAGTCGATCCCCGCCGACGAGCTGATGGGGCGGCGGATGGAGATCGGCGTCGTCGCCGTGCTCGGCCAGCTGCGGGCGAAGCGCAACTGGCACCGGATCCTGCGCGAGTGGGTCTACGCGGACGCGCCGGCGACCGAGCTGGGGCGCCAGGAGTGGGAGTACTTCGAGGAGCGCGGGCTAAGGAGAACGCCCGGGCTTGCCGAAACTCCCTGAATGAAACGCATCCGCCGCGGCTGGGCGCTCACGAAGAAAAGCTGGGCGCTTCTCAACTCGCACCGCGAACTCGTCCGCTTCCCGCTCTACGGCGGGATCGCCACCATCATCCTCGGCCTCGTCTTCCTCGGGCCGGGCGCCTTCGCGCTCGACCAGCACACCTACGGCGTGGGCGTGCCGCTGGTCGTGATCGGGATCTACGTCCTCAGCGTGGTCGGCATCTACTTCAGCGTCGGCCTCGCGGCCTGCGCGGACCGGATCTTCCGCGGCGAGAGCGCGACGGTCGGGGACGGCATCGCGGTCGCCAACTCGCGCATCGGCGCGATCTGCGGCTGGGCGGCGCTCTCGACCGCGATCGCGGTCGTCATCGGCGCGCTCGAGAACCAGGGCGGCGCGCTCGGCGACATCGCCGGGCGCCTGGTCGGCGCGGCCTGGTCGCTGGTCACCTTCCTCTCGGTGCCGGTGATCGCGATCGAGGGCACCGGCCCGTTCGCCACCCTCAAGCGCTCCGCCGCCCTCTTCCGCGAACGCTGGGGACAGCAGATCACCGGCAACATCGCGATCGGCGGCGTCGTCTTCCTCCTCGGCTTCCTTCCGGGCGTCGCGCTGATCGTCGTCGGCGTCGTGATCTGGCCCTCGGTCGGCTTCGCGGGCGCGGTGCTGATCGTGATCGGCGCCCTGGCGATCTGCGTCGCCCTCCTGGTCTCGAAGTCCCTCAGCGGCATCTTCGGCGTCGCCCTCTACCGCTACGCGACCGACGGCGAGGTCGTCGGCGGCTTCACCCAGGAAGACCTGGAGAGCGCCGTCCGTCCCAAGCGCGGCGCAAAGCTCCCCGGCGCCACCCCGGGCACGGTCTAAAGATTCGGCTCCGAGAGCTCCGGACGGATGGCGTTCGGAGCGTCGAGGGGCGCGGGATGGGACGCGGCCCTTGCTGGCCGGTGCCCGGGAGGGACGGGGCCCCGCAAGCTGTCGCCCGGGGAAGGATGCGCCCCTCTCGCCACGGCCCGGGCAGGCTGTGGCCGTGGCGAGAGGGG
>CALCIA010000172.1 GCA_937907435.1 uncultured Actinomycetes bacterium | reverse complement strand
GCCACGGCCACAGCCTGCCCGGGCCGTGGCGAGAGGGGCGGGTCCCCTACCCCGGGCGACAGCTTGTGGGCCCCCATCCCGAAACTCGGAGAATGCCTCCGCGTCCCTAGTCGCGAACCCGCTCCGCGCCCGTATAGACGTTGGTGCGGCCGCGGTGGGTGAAGCCGGCGAGGGTCATGTTGCGGTCGGCGGCGAGGTCGATCGCGAGGCTTGATGGGGCTCCGACGCCGACCAGGATCGGGGCGCCGGCGACGGCGGCCTTCTGGACCAGCTCGAAGGAGAGGCGGCCGCTGACGCACAGGATCTTGTCGGCCAAGGGCAGGAGACCGTCGAGCAGCGCTCGTCCCACGACCTTGTCCATCGCGTTGTGGCGTCCGACGTCCTCGCGGGCGATCAGCAGCTTCCCCGTCACGTCGAAGAGGCCGGTCGCGTGGACGCCGCCGGTCAGCTCGAAGGTCGGCTGCTCGAGGCGCTCCGGGAGGGCCGTAAGGAGGGCGCGGTCGACGACCGGGCCGGGACCGAGCGGGGCGCTCGCCACCGCGACCTCCTCCAGCGCCCCCTTGCCACATACTCCGCACGAGGAGGTGGTGTAGAAGCGGCGCTCGCCGGGGTCGCGGAGGAGCGGGCCGGTGACCTCGATCGTGTTGGCGGCGAAGTCCTCGGTGAGGCCCGCCTCGCGCGGGCCGTCGATCAGCCCCTCGCCGAAGAGGAAGCCGAGCGCCAACTCCTCGTCGTGACCGGGGGTGCGCATGGTGACGCTGAGCGGGCGGCCGTCGACGCGGATCTCCAGGGGCTCCTCGATCGCGACCGCGTCGCGCTCCCCGTCGCGCTCGACCTCCGTCCAGAGGGGGTGGGGGCCTGGACGAAGCGGCTCCGCGGGGCGAGGCGGCGACTCACGGAGGCGAAGCGGTGGGTCCTCGGGCACGCGGGTCGGCGGGCTGCCGGAGCTCGGTGGATGGTCCAGAGGGCGCATCGCCGCTCCCTAGACGACCGCGATCCGCCCCGGCTCGCCATCCCTCAGCGTCCCGATGCGCACGCCCTCCATCGCGGCGCCGGGCGGGACCGCGGCGAGGAGGCCGCCGGAGGTCATCGCGTCGCTGAGCAGGGCGCGGTGGGCCGGATCGAGGTCGGGCGGGAAGTCGGTGAACGTCTCGGCCTCGCGAGCGTTGCGGGCGCTGCCGCCCGCCTGCGCGGTCCCCGCCGCGGCCAGCTCCAGCGCGCCGGGGAGCGCCGGCACCGCGGCGGCGTCGAGCTCCGCCGCCAGGCCGCTCGCCTCGCACATCTCGTGCAGGTGGCCGAGCAGGCCGAAGCCGGTGACGTCGGTGAGCGCGTGGGCGTCGGCGACGCGCGCCGCGGCAGCCGCGTCGGCGTTCAGCGTCGTCATCGCCTCGACCGCGGACGCGATCCACGCTGGCTCGGCGACGCCGCGCTTGGCACCGGTGGTGATCAGGCCGCCGCCGACCGGCTTGGTCAGGAAGAGCTCGTCACCGGCGCGCCCGCCGCCCGCGCCGAGCACCTCGTCGGGGTGGACGGTGCCGCTGACCGCCATGCCGTACTTCGGCTCCGGGTCGTCGATCGAGTGGCCGCCGCCGATCGCCACGCCCGCCGCCGCGGCGACCTCGGCGCCGCCGGCGAGGATCTCGCGCAGCACCTCCGGCCCGAGCGCCTCCAGGGAGAAGGCGACGACGTTCAGCGCGAGGACCGGTGTGCCGCCCATCGCGTAGACGTCGGAGAGCGCGTTCGTCGCGGCAATGCGCCCGAAGTCGCGCGGATCGTCCACGATCGGCGTGAAGAAGTCGATCGTCTGGACCAGCGCGAGGTCGTCGGTGAGGCGGTAGACGGCGGCGTCGTCGGCCGGATCGAGGCCGATCAGCAGGTTCGGGTCGGCGCTCGTCGGCAGCGCCGCCCGCACCGCGCTCAGATCGGCCGCCCCGATCTTGCAGGCGCAGCCGGCGCCGTGGGATAGCTCGGTGAGTCGCGGGCCTTCCGTTACCGTCATGGCACTGAGGGTATCCCGAGGCGACGCGATGGAAACCGAGACGATCGAGGACGGGCGCGGGGGGACGGGCGCGGGGGGCCAGTCGGTCGAGAGCGGACGCGGCACGACGGGGGCGGCGTGCGATCGGACCGGCAGCGAGGGGCGTGGGATGAGCGCGGGAGATCGGGCGGGACGGGAAGAGCGCGCGGAGGCGGATGTGCGCGCCGGGACGGTCGACGGAGGGCGCGACACGGCGCTGCGGGCGCTGCCGGCGGTAGAGCGACTCGCGGCGGCGCTGAGCGGAGCTCCGGACGACCCGTCCGCGCCCGCGGCGGCGTCCGCGGTCCCCCATCACATCGCGGTTGCGGCCGCGCGCGAGGAGTTGGGACGGGCCCGTGTGGCGATCCGCGCCGGCGCCCCGGCGCCAGACCCGGCGGAGCTCCTCGCCGCGGTGGCGGAACGCGCCGCGCGCCTCGCGGCGCCCAGCCTGCGGCCGGTGATCAACGCGACCGGGGTCGTCCTCCACACGAACCTCGGGCGGGCGCCGCTGCCCGCCGCAGCGATCGAGCGGGTTGTCGCCGTCGCCGCCGGCTACAGCAACCTCGAGTACGACCTCGAGGGCGGCCGCCGGGGCAGCCGCGCCGCGCACCTCGACGCTCTGCTGCGCGAGCTCGGCGGCGCCGAGGCGGCGCTCGCGGTCAACAACAACGCGGCGGCGGTGATGCTGGCGCTGGCGGCCCTGGCCGGCGACGGCGAGGTGCTGGTGAGCCGCGGCCAGCTGGTCGAGATCGGCGGCTCCTTTCGCATCCCCGACATCCTCGCCCAGTCCGGCGCGACCCTGGTCGAGGTCGGGACGACCAACCGCACCCGCCTCGCCGACTACGAGGCGGCCGTCACCGACCGCACCACGGCGATCCTCCGCGTCCACCAGTCGAACTTCCGCATCGTCGGCTTCACCGAGGAACCGGACGCAGCGACGCTGGCCGGGCTGGCCCGGGAGCGCGGGCTGGCAATGGTCGACGACCTCGGCTCCGGAGCGCTCGAGGAGGTGCTCGGCGAGCCGACCGTGCGCGCCGCGGTGGCGGCCGGCGCCGACGTCGTCTGCTGCTCCGGCGACAAGCTGCTCGGCGGGCCGCAGGCGGGGATCCTGCTGGGACGCGCGGCGGCGATCGAGCGCTGCCGCACCCACCCGCTGGCCCGCGCGCTGCGCCTCGACAAGCTGCAGATCGCCGCGCTGGAAGCGACGCTGCGCGCCCATCGCGACGCCGGCGCCGCGGCGATCCCGGCGCTGGCGATGATCGCGGCGCCCGAGGATGAGCTGCGGGCGCGGGCGGAGCGGATGGTCGCCGCGATCGCGGGCGCGTCCGAGGAAGGGCTGACCGTGGACGGCAAGCGACATGTCGCGGGGATCGGGGACGCGTCCGCCGAGGAGCCGGCCGCGGGCGCCGAGCGACGGGATGGCGCGAGCGGCCCGGCGGCCTCGATCGATCGGGAGAGCGGCGCGCCCGGCGGCGGCTCGCTCGCCGACGTGGCGCTTGAGGGGCCGGTCTGCGCGGTCGAGCCGGGGACGATCGGCGCCGACGCACTGCTGGCCCGTCTGCGCGAAGCGGACCCGCCGGTCATCGCCCGCATCGTCAAGGGTCGCGTCGTCCTCGACCCGCGGACGATGAGCGACGCGGAGGCCGAGCAGGCGGTGGCCGCCGTTCGCGCCGCGCTCGGCCGATCGTGACGGCGGCGGCCGGCCCGGCGCAGGACGGATGTCGCGTTGGCGTCTGGGGCGGTCCGCGCCGCGCTCGGTCGATCTCGATCGCAGTCGCCGCCGGCGGACCGCGACGCGGACGGGGCGAGCGCCGTCAGGTCCGGGAGCGCGATGGCTGCGGGCGCGATGCCGAGGCGCCTCGCGGCGGGGCACGATGACAGACGGATTCGCCTCCGACGCGGCGCCGTCGCTCACCGTCGGCACGGCCGGTCACATCGACCACGGCAAGACGGCGCTGGTGCGGGCGCTGACGGGTCGGGACACGGACCGGCTCGCGGAGGAGCGGCGGCGGGGGATGTCGATCGAGCTCGGCTATGCGGAGCTCGCGCTCGGGGAGCGGCGGCTGAGCCTCGTCGACGTGCCCGGGCACGAGCGCTTCGTGCGGACGATGATCGCCGGGGCGACCGGGATCGACCTCTTCCTGTTGGTGGTGGCCGCCGACGATGGCGTGATGCCGCAGACGCGGGAGCACCTCGCGGTGCTGCGGGCGCTGGGGGTCGATGCGGGGGTCGTGGCTCTGACCAAGGTGGACCTCGTCGACGGGCCGGATCGGGGGCGGGTCGCGGGCGAGCTGGGCGAGCTGCTGCCGGGAGCGCCGATCGTCGCGGTGAGCGCGCGGAGCGGGGAGGGGATCGACGAGCTGCGGGCGCGGTTGCTCGACGTCGCCGAGCGCGTCGATGCGGCTCGCGACGCCGGTGTCGAGGGGCCGCCGATCGGGTCCCGAGGGGCTCTTCCGCCGGCAGTCGGTCGAGTTGCGGGACCGGCGTCGCAGGCCCGGCGCGAGGCCGCGGCCGTCGGTGGGCCGGCGGATCGGGACGACCCGGTCCTCCATGTCGACCGGGTATTCACCGTCGCCGGGCACGGGACGGTGGTGACCGGGACGCTCTGGTCGGGGAGTTTGCGGCGAGGGGACAGGGTCGTCGTCCTCCCCGGTGGGAAGGAGGTGCGGATCCGCTCGATCGAGAGCCACGATTGCTCGCTCGACGTCGTCGGGCCGCGGCGGCGCGTGGCGCTCAACCTGGCCGGGCTGCGGCGCGAGGAGATCGGGCGCGGGGACGTCGTCACTGTGGCCGGAACGGTGCTCGCGCCGACCTACCGGCTCGACGTGGCGCTCGACGGGGAGGCGCGAGCGGTGCTCGACGAGCGCCGCGTCCAGGTCCACCACGGCACCCGCGAGGCGCCGGCGCGTGTCATCGACCTCGGCGACGGCACCGCGCAGCTGCGGCTCGAGCAGCCGCTCCTGGCCCGGCGCGGCGACCGCGTGGTGGTCCGGCGGATCGCGCCGCCCGACACGCTTGGCGGGGCCATCGTCGTCGACCCGGCCCCACGGCGACATTCGGACCGGTCAGGAATGTCCGTGTCGATTTCTGGTTGCTCAGCACCCAAAAGTCGACGAGCGTCCGAGGGGACCGGGGCGCCGGGGCCCGGGCCGCTCGCCCGGCGCGTTCTCGGCGAGCTCGAGGCCGATGGGGAACGGCCGCGGACGCCGGCGAAGCTGTCGGAGGACCTCGGGGAGCCGCGGCGGGAGGTGGAACGGGCTGTCGGCGAGCTGGTCGACGCAGGGACCGCGGTGCGGTTGAAGGCCGACGTCGTCTACCCGACCGCGGAAGCAGAGCGGCTCGCCGAGGCGGTGGTGGCGCTGGTCGCTCGCGAGGGGTCGACGAGCATCGGCGAGGTTCGCGACGCGCTGGGGCTCAGCCGCAAGTACGCGCAGGCGCTGCTCGAGCACCTCGACGGTGAGCGGGTGCTGCGGCGCGACGGCGACCGGCACTACCCGCGGGGCGGGGCGCCATAGGCTTCAGGCCCGCATGGGGCGGCAGGGGTCTGGTGGCCCATCTGGTCTTCAAAACCAGCAGGGCGGTGCAGCCCATCGCTTGGAAGGTTCGATTCCTTCGCCGCCTCGTCCCCACCCAGGGGTGAGTTCGCACTTCTCCGCGCTATGCGCGGAGAAGTGCGAACTCACCCGACGGGGGTGGGGCGGTCAGGCGCCGGGACGGCGCTCGGCGGCCATGCGGTCGCGCTGGAGGTCGATCGTCTGGTCGGGGTCTGCGGCGGAGGCGAATCCGGCTTTGAAGACCGCCCAGCGCTTGCACACCGCGCCGGCCAGCAGGAGGGCGCCGCCGGCCGCGGTGATGGCGCGGCGCGCGGGGTCGCCGCCGGGCGCGGCAGGGTGCTTGGCGGCGCGGCGCCCCCGTGCGCGCCTGGCGCCGCGTGACCCGTCGCTCCCGCGCTTACCGCCCGCCACCAGGGCCACGGCGCCGGCGGCGCTCAGGGCGCGGGCGACCTTGTCCGCCTTCCCCGCCTCATCCTCCTCGTAGGCGCTCGCCAGCGGGCCCAGCCGCTTCAGCATGATCCTCGACGCGGCTTCCTCGACCACAACGGCGGCGATGCCGAGGGCTCGGGCGGGCTCGGTTTCCTCGCCGGGGACGGTGAGGAGCGCGGCGCCGGCGGCGCTCGCGGCGGCGCTGGAGGCGAAGACGAAGGGCATCTCGAGGCGCGCCTCCGACCAGGCCGGGATCGCGCTGTTGGTGATCAGCGCCGCGGTGTAGGTCGCGAGCGGGGCGCCGACGAGCGCGGCGCCGATCTCGGGCAGGCCGGCGCGCCGCCGCGGCGCCAGCAGGTTGAGGCCCGCGGCCAGGGTGGTCGCGCCGCCGTTTGCCGCCAAGATCCAGGCGCCGAGACTCATCGGCGAGGTGATCTTGATCACGCGCAGCATGTAGAGGAAGCGCTTCGGCCGGCCCAGGTCCCGGATCAGCAGCACGGGGCTGACGGTGACGCCGACGAAGGCGCCCGCCCAGGCGCGGCGCGCGAGCCGCGGGCGCCCGGCAAAGGTTGCCGCCGTGGCGAGGTTCGCCGACGCGCCCGCCAGGCCGCCGAAGAAGAAGTAGAGCGGGATCTCCGGTTTCCAGACCGGCCGCTTGACGATCGGGCGGCCGTAGTAGGTGGTCGGCCGCTCGCGCGGGACCATGCTTGCTTCGCCGCCCTTGGGATTCATGGACGGTCCCCTCCCTCACGCTTGTCGCCCACAGGGCGACAAGCGTCGGTGGAGGTGGAGGTCGACGCCGGAAGCCTCATCGCCGTCCCCGCAGGAAGCTCGCCGCCACCCCGCCCGCCAGCACCGCCGCCGCGCCGAGGGCCGCCGCCCAGACCTCCGGCGTGCGCCGCGTCGGGACCACCGGGTCGGGCGGCAGGCGGTAGGTCTCGGGCTCGTCGAGCAGGAGGAAGAAGGCGCCGAAGCCGCCGACCCCGTCGTCCTCGGAGTCGCCGTAGAGGCGGGCCTCCTCGCGGCCGCGCTCGTGCAGGCGCTCGACCCGCCGCGCCGCCCGCTCGCGCAGCTCGTCGAGGTCACCGAACTGGATCGAGTCGGTCGGGCACGCCTGCGCGCACGCCGGTTCCATGTCGTCCTTCAGGCGGTCGTAACACATGGTGCACTTCCACACCCGGCCGTCGCCCTCGCGCTGGTCGATCACCCCGAACGGGCACGACACCACGCAGTACCCGCAGCCGTTGCAGATGTCGGGCTGGACGACGACGGTGCCGAACTCGGTGCGGAAGAGCGCCCCGGTCGGGCAGGCGTCGAGGCAGCCGGCCTCGGTGCAGTGCTTGCAGACGTCGGAGCTCATCAGCCAGCGGAAGCCGTCGGCGTCCTCGTGCGGGTCGAGGCCGTCGGAGACGAGGCTCTGCCGCGCGGCCTCCCGGGCGAAGGACTCCGGCGGCGCTTCCTCCACGCCCACCGACACCTTCTGCTCGATGAACGCCACGTGGCGCCAGCGGTTCGCCCCCAGTTCGCCGCTGTTGTCGTAGGAGTTGCCGGTCAGCCCCTGCGGGTCGGCCGGCACCTGGTTCCACTCCTTGCAGGCGACCTCGCAGGCCTTGCAGCCGATGCAGACCGAAGTGTCGGTGAAGAACCCCTTGCGCTCGCTCATCCCGCCTGCTCCCTGTAGTTGCGGACGAACTCCGGCAGCTCCGGCCCACGCGGCCGCCGCCCCGGGCGGACATCGCAGGTCGCCGCCTTCACCTCCTGGATGTGGACGTTGGGGTCGAGCGCGAACGGGAAGAGGTCGTTGGCCGAATCCCCGGTGCTGATCCCGCGGTTACCCCAGTGGTAGGGCAGCCCGACCTGGTGGACGACCCGCCCGTCGACCCGCAGCGGTTTCATCCGCTCGGTCACCATCACCCGCGCCTCGATCGCGGTGCGGGCGCTGACGATCGTCGCCCAGCCGCCGTGCTCGAGGCCGCGCTCGCGCGCCAGCTCCGGGCTCACCTCGCAGAAGAACTCCGGCTGCAGCTCGGCCAGGAACGGCAGCGTGCGGCTCATCCCGCCGGCGGTGTGGTGCTCGGTCAGCCGGTAGGTGGTGACGACGAAGGGGTAGGCGTCCGAGCCCGCCTCGCGCCCGGTCGGGTTGAGCGGGTTGTCGCGGCGCCGGTATTCCTCCCGCACCGGGTTGGCGCGCTGGCCGTAGAGCGGGTTCTCGAACGGCGACTCGGCCGGCTCGTAGTGGGTCGGGAGCGGGCCGTCGACGACCCCGCTCGGCGCGAACAGCCAGGCGCGCCCGTCGCCCTGCATGATGAACGGCTCGTCGCCGCGCAGCGCCTGCTGGGCCGTGGCGTCCTCGGGCGGGACGTAGTCCGGCGCCTTGTCCGGGGTGAAGTCGGGGACGTCCTCGCCGGTCCACTCGCCCGCGGCGGCGTCCCACCAGACGTATTTCTTGCGCTCCGACCACGGCCGCCCCTCCGGGTCCGCGGAGGCCCGGTTGTAGAGGATGCGGCGGTTCATCGGCCAGGCCCAGGCCCATTCCGGCGCCACCCAGCTCTGCTCGCGTCCCGGCTTGCGCCGCGCCGTCTGGTTCACCCCGTCGGCATAGCAGCCCGCGTAGATCCAGCACCCGCAGGTGGTCGAGCCGTCGTCGCGCAGCGGCAGGTAATCGGCGAGCGGCTCGCACTCGGCGTCGAACCCGCCGATCTCCGCCAGCACCGCCTCGGCGTCGGGCTCCTCGGTCGGCCCCACCGTGGGGTAGTCCCAGGTGAGGTCGAGGATAGGACGGTCGCGCTCGCGCTCGGAGCTCGCCAGCCGCTCCCGGATGCGGCGCCCGAGGTGGTACATGAACCACAGCTCCGAGCGGCAGTCGCCCTCCGGCTCGACCGCTTTGTGGTGCCACTGCAGCAGCCGCTGGGTGTTGGTGAAGCTGCCGTCCTTCTCGGTGTGGGACGCGGCCGGCATCAGGAAGACCTCGGTGGCGATGTCCTCGGTGACCAGCTCGCCGGTCTCGATCTCGGGCGCGTCGTGCCAGAAGGAGGCGGTCTCGATCTCGTCGAGGTCGCGCACCACCAGCCACTGCAGCTTCGCCAGCGCCAGCCGCTGGAGCTTCGAGTTGGCCGAGCCGACCGCCGGGTTCTCGCCCATCACGAAGTAGCCGCGGAGCTTGTTGTCCTCCATGTCGGCGACCGTCCGGTAGTGGGAGTGGTCTTTGTCGATGCGCGGCAGGTAGTCGAAGCAGAAGTCGTTCTCGTACTGCGCGGCCGTCCCCCACCAGGCCTTCAGCAGGCTGACCATGTAGGCGCGCGTGTTGCCCCAGAAGCCGGTCGGCGGCGCGTTGCGCTCGACGTAGACGTCGAGCCCGGTCTCCTCGTGCGCGTGCGGCATCGGCAGGTAGCCGGGGAGGATGTTGAAGAGGGTCGGGATGTCGGTCGAGCCCTGGATCGAGGCGTGGCCGCGCAGCGCCATGATCCCGCCGCCGGGGCGGCCGATGTTGCCGAGCAGCAGCTGGACGATCGCGGCGGTGCGGATGTACTGGACCCCGACCGTGTGCTGGGTCCAGCCGACCGCGTAGCAGAAGGCGCTGGTGCGCTCGCGGCCGGAGTTCGCGCAGAGCGCCTCGGCGACGTCGAGGAACTGCGCCCGCGGCACGCCGCAGATCCGCTCGACCATCTCCGGCGTGTAGCGCGCGTAGTGCTTCTTCAGCAGCTGGAAGACGCAGCGGGGGTCCTGCAGGGTCTCGTCCTCGCGCGGCGGTTCGCCCTGCTCGAGCTCGCCGCCGTGGGCGCCGTGGGCCTGCTCGCCTTCGGCCTCGCCGTACTCGCGTTCGCCGGCCGAGGCGCCGACGTCCATGCCCTTGTACTGCCAGGACTCGCGTTCGTACTTGCGCCCCTCGCGGTCGAGCCCGCTGAAGATCCCGTCGAGGTCCTCGGTGTCGCGGAAGTCGTCTGAGATGATCGTGCGGGCGTTGGTGTAGGCCTGCACGTACTCGCGGAACTCGCGCCCGTTCTCGAGGATGTAGTTGACGATCCCGCCCAGGAAGGCGATGTCGGAGCCGGCGCGGATCGGCACGTGGAGGTCGGCGAGCGCGCTGGTGCGGGTGAAGCGGGGGTCGACGTGGATCACCTTGGCGCCGCGTTCGCGCGCCTCGACCACCCACTGGAAGCCGACCGGGTGGGCCTCGGCCATGTTCGACCCCATGATCACGATGCAGTCGGAGTTCGCCAGATCCTGCTGGAAGGAAGTCGCGCCACCCCTACCGAACGAGGTCCCCAGACCGGGGACCGTGGAGGAGTGTCATATGCGGGCCTGATTCTCGATCTGCACCGCGCCCATCGCGGTGAAGAGCTTCTTGATCAGGTAGTTCTCCTCGTTGTCCAGGGTGGCGCCGCCGAGGTGGGCGAAGCCGAGCGTCCGCCGCAGTCGTTCCTCCCCCCGCATCTCCTGCCAGCCGGCCTCGCGGGCGTCGAGCACGCGGTCGGCGATCATGTCCATCGCCGTCTCGAGGTCCAGCTCCTCCCACTCGGTGCCGTGCGGGCGGCGGTACCTGACCTTCTTGATCCGGGTCGCGGAGTTGACCAGCTGCTCGGAGGCCGAGCCCTTGGGACAGAGGCGCCCGCGGGAGATCGGGCTGTCCGGGTCCCCCTCGATCTGGATGACCTTGCCGTCCTTGGACCAGACCCGCTGGCCGCAGCCGACCGCGCAGTAAGGGCACACCGACTTGACCATGCTGTCGGCGTCGGCGGTGCGGGGACGGAGGCTCTCGGAGTGGGCCGACCGCGCCGCCGTCCCCCGACCGGTCGGGTCGTCGCGCAGCTGACGGAGCAGAGGCGGGAGCCGCATACGGCGAGGGTACCCCTCGGGCTGGCGGCGCGAAACGGTGCGGGGCTGGGAGGGACGGGGGTGGGACGGGCGGGGGCCTCGGGGCGCGGGCGGCCGTCCGAGGGAGGTCCAGGGTGTCCTGGGCTCCTCATGGGGGTCCTGGCAGGCTGTGACCCCCATG
>CALCIA010000171.1 GCA_937907435.1 uncultured Actinomycetes bacterium | reverse complement strand
CCCCTCTCGCCACGGCCACAGCCTGCCCGGGCCGTGGCGAGAGGGGCGGGTCCCACCCGGGCGACAGCTTGCGGGGCCTGGACCCTTCCGGCGACAGCTTGCGGGGCCCCGTCCCTTCCCGGGCGCCGGCCTGCGAGGCCGGAACCCTTCCGGGCCGACAGCTTGCGGGTTGAGTTCGCAGTAATCCGCGGATAGCGCGGAGAAGTGCGAACTCGCCCGTCCCTTCCCCGGGGCCCGGCCCGCGAGTCCGGGGTCCATGGCCCGGTCGTGACAATCTGCCAAACGCTTGATTGAATATGAGGGTGGCGATAGTGGCCAGGGAGCAGGGACGGCAACCGATCGACGAGCGCGATCTGGACCGGATCTTCGCCTCTGAGCCGGCTGCGATCGCCGGTGCCGACGGGGTGTGGCGGCGCCTGCGCGAGGGGCATCGGACCTATCGGCACCGGGAGGCCTTGCTGGTCACGCGCTACGAGGACATCCGCGCGATCCACCGGGACGGCGCCCGGGCCAGCCGGCGCGGCTTCTTCGAGGGCACGCGGGCGGCGGCGGTGCGGGCCGCCCTGCCCACCGAGGCCCAGGACGCGTTCGACGCGATCGTCCGCTTCCAGAGCCTGCAGGTCAGCCGCGCCGACGGGGCCGAGCACGAACGCCTGCGGCGGATCGCCCACCGCGCCTTCACCCCGCGCCGGATCGAGGCGATGGAGGGGGTGATCCGCGCCCACCGCGACCGCCTCCTGGGCGGGATGGGCGCGGGGGAGACGGTCGACCTGGTGCCGTTCGCCTACCGCCTGCCGCTGGTCGTGATCGGCGACATGATGGGCGTCACCGACCCCGCCGAGCAGGAGGCGATCAGGGGGTGGGGCAACGCCATCGCCCGCCATCTCGGCTCGACCGACCCCGCGATCGTGATCGCGGCGAGCGAGGCGATCGCCGAATTCCGCGCCTACGTCGAGGGCGTGATCGAGCGCCACCGCGGCGGCGAGGGCTCGGTCTCCGAGCTGGTCGCGCTCTTGATCGACGCCGAGCAGGAGGAGCGCCTCAGCGGCGACGAGCTGGCGGCGATGTTCGTCGTCCTCCTCTTCGCGGGCCACGAGACGACGACGAACCTGATCAGCGTCGGCACCCTCGACCTGCTCGACCACCCCGAGCAGTGGGAGCGCCTCTGCGCGGAGCCCGGGCTGACCGAGAACGCGGTCGAGGAGCTGCTGCGGCGGGTGACCCCGGTGCAGTGGGAGCAGCGCCTGATCGTCGAGGAGATCGCGGTCGGCGACGTCGCCGTGCCGGCCGGGCAGACGGTGCTGACGATGCTGGCCGGGGCCAACCGGGACCCCGACGTCTTCGCCCGTCCGGAGGAGCTCGACCTCGGCCGTGAGGACGCCCGCCGGCACCTGAGCTTCGGCCACGGGCCCCACTTCTGCCTCGGCGCCTCGCTGGCCCGGTTGGAGGCCCGCCTCGCCTTCGAAGCGCTGGCGGAGCGGTTCCCGGACATGCGCCTGGCGGTCGACCGCGACCGGGTCGAGTTCGGCGGCAACGCGATGATGCGCCAGCTGCGGGCGCTGCCGGTGCGGACATGACGGCGCCGGCTCCGGGGCTCGAGGAGCTGGCGGCGATCGAGGAGATCCGGCAGCTCGCCTACCGTTATGCCTACGCGCAGGACTTCCGCGACCGCCAGCTGCTGCTCTCGCTCTGGGCGGAGACCGAGGAGCCGGTCGCCAGTCCCGAGATCGACGTCCACACCGTGCGCGCCGAGGCCGAGCGCTGGTTCCGCAAGGGGCCGACCGTCCACTTCGTCGGCAACCACCTGGTCGAGGTCGAAGGCCCCGACGAGGCGAGCGGCAGCGTCTACTGCTGGGCGCAGCTCGACCTCGGCGAGGAGTTCGTCGACCAGGCGATCCTCTACCGCGACCGTTATGTCCGCCGCGACGGGCGCTGGCTCTTCCTCACCCGCCGGCACCTCCTCTGGTACGGGCAGCGGCGCCCGTCCAACCCGATCGACCAGCCGCCGAACGGTTGGCCGGGCGGTTACGTGGGACGGGGGACGCTCCCCGACGGCGAGGGCTACTCGGGCCGGTAGCGGGCGTGGACGCCGAGCCCGGTCTCGACGTAGCCGTGGCCGCGGCGGCCGTCGTCGAGCTCGAAGGCGCAGGCGTTGTCGTTCTGGCCGTCGAGCGCGGCGACCACCTCGGGGCGGGTGACGTCGTGGCGCTCGCCGCCCGGCCGCGCCCGCTCGGGGTCGGCGCTGTAGCCCGCGGTGGCGAGGTAGAGGCGGCCCTCGACCCGCAGCTCCAGGCGGCGGCGACCGCCCGCGGTCTCCAGCTCCAGCGCGCCGCCCGTGAGCAGGGTGCCGTCCCACTCCAGCTCGTGCTCGACCGCGGTGATCGGGGCGACCCCGGCGGCGTCGATCCACCAGCCGTTGGTGAAGGCGCGCCGGCCCGAGCTCGACTCGTAGAGGATCGCGTAGAGCGCCGCGTCGGGGAGCTCGCAGAAGCAGGCGACGACGAGGCCGCGGCGCGGCGCCCCCTCGTGCTTGCGCAGGCCCCAGCCGCGGTCGCGGAAGCCGGCGCGCTCGCGCACCTGGTGCTCGGTGCCGTCGAGCGCGACCGTCCCCGAGTAGAGGCCCGACTGGAAGAAGTTCATGTAGTCGGTGACGACGACGCCGTCGCGCTCGATCCGGTTCGGCTCGGTCGCCACCGGCGGGAAGCGGGCCTCGTAGGTGAGGTCGAAGGCGAGCGGGCAGCCGGGCTCCTCGAGGATCAGGCGCACCGCCTCGAGCGGGCGCACCGCCTCGATCCGCAGGCCGCCGACGGTCGGGTCCTCGCGGTCGTCGCCGGGGGCGAAGGGCGCGGCGAGGCGCAGGACCTGCTGCACGTCGCCGGTGGTGAGCCCGGCGAACCCGGTGCGCCTGCCGTCGTGCGGGTAGATCGCCCGGCCGGCGTGCAGGACGACGGCGCCGCCGAGGTGGAGGAGGTGGTAGCAGCGCTCCGCCCAGGCGGGCGACTCGTGCGCGGTCCGCGCCGCGGGCGCGACCAGCTGGTGCGAAAAGGACTCGTCGGCGGACGTCAACACGGCGATTGCCTCCCTCCCTGGCAGAGGTTAAACTTCCAATCGATTGGTTGTTAGATGGGAGCAATGTACTCGACAGAGCGGCTCGCCGAGGTCGTGCGCGGCCTGGCCGCGCGCAGCCAGGATCCGCCCGTCCGCGCCCAGCTCCACGCTCTGGCCGGGGTGATCGCGAACCTCGACGCCGAGGCGCCCGACCCGGAGCGCCAGGCCGAGCTGGAGGGGCGGATCGAGGCGGGGATGGACGCCGGCGACGAGGAGGCGGTCCTCGACGCGATGGCGGCGCTGGCCGCGCTGGAACGGGCGCCGCTGCGGCGGGTCGACTGGTCGGCGGCCTCGGGTGGCTGAGCCCGCGGCGACGGCCGACGGCCTGCTCGGGCGCTGGCTGGCCGAGCGTGGGGAGGACCTCGCGGTGGAGCTGCGCGGGCGGGCGACGGTCGGCCTCTCGCAGGAGACCTGGTTCGTCCGCGTCGGCGAGTCCGAAGCGGTCCTGCGCCTGCCGACCCCGGCGTCCGGGCGGCGCGCGATCCGCACCCAGATCGCGTCCCTGCGCGCGGTCGCGGGCAGCAGCGTCCCGGCCCCCGCCGTGCTCTGGTCGGACGCCGGCGAGGACAACCCGTTCGGGCGCCCGTTCCTGGTGATGGAGCGGGTCGCCGGCGAGGTCCCGGTCGGCTGGCACGCCGTCCCGGACCCGCCCCGCGGGCGGCTCGCGATCGAAGCGGTGGAGGCCCTGGCCGCCCTGCACCGGCTGGCGCCGCCCGAGCTCGACGGCGAGGCGCCGTCCTCGCCCACCGACCTCGACTTCTTCGGCCCGCGGCTGGAGCGCTTCGGCCCGCTGCCGGCGGTCCTGCGCGGCGCGCTCTGGTGGCTCGAGCGCAACCGCCCGCCGGCCGCCGCGCCGGCCTTCGTCCACGGCGACTTCCGGATGGGGAACCTGGTCGTCGCCGGCGACCGGCTCGCCGCCGCGCTCGACTGGGAGATGGCTGGCCGCGGCGACCCGCTCGCCGACCTCGCCTGGTGCTTCATCCCGCTCTGGGAGCCGGTCGAGGTCGACGAGGCGGAGCTGATCCGCCGCTACGGCGAGGCGCGCGGGGTGCCGGTCGACCCCGACGAGTTCCGCTGGCACCGGGTGCTCGGGTTCGTGCGGCTCGCCTACTACGCGCTCTCGGGGACCAAGGCCTTCGACGCAGGCAACTCGGACGATCTGCGGCTGGCGGCGCTTCGCCTGCAGCTGCCCGTCCACCTCGACCGGCTGGCGAGCACCCTCGCCGGCCGCGGGGTCACGATCTGAGCAGAGGAGGAGCGAGATGACCAGCTGGACGACCGTCACGACCATGGGGGACCTGTTGCTGCGCAGCGCCGAGCGGCGCCCCGAGCACGAGGCGCTGGTCTTCCCCGACGCGCGCTACGACTACGCCGAGACCGCGCGGCGGGCGCTCGACGCCGCCCGCTCGCTGGCGGCGCTGGGCGTGCGGGCGGGGGACCGGGTCGGGCTCCTGATGCCTAACTGCCCGGACTTCGTCTTCGCCTTCTTCGGCATCCAGCTGCTCGGCGCCGTGGCGGTGCCGCTCAACACCCGCTACCGGGCGCGCGAGCTGGCCTACGTGATCGAGAACGCCGACCTCGTCGCCCTGCTGACCACCGACCTGGCCGACGAGCAGGTCAACTACGTCGAGCGCCTGGTCGAGACCTTCCCCGAGCTCGCGGCGGCCGACGCCGAGCGGCTGGAGTTGGCGGCGGCGCCGCTGCTGCGGACGCTGGTGCTGGTCGGCGAGTCGACCCCGCCGGGCTTCCTGTCGCGCGGACGCTTCGAGGAGCTGGCGGCGGAGGTCGACGCCGAGGAGATCGTCGAGCGCCGCGCCCGGGTCCGCCTGCGGGACGTCTGCATGATCATGTTCACCTCGGGGACGACCGCCAACCCGAAGGGGTGCCTGCTGACCCACGAGGCGGTGGTGCGGGTCTGGACGTCGGTCGCCGAGACCCTGCGGATCACCGAGGACGACCGGATCTGGGACGCGCTGCCGATGTTCCACATGTCCTTCCTCGGCCCGCTCACCTTCGGCTTCGGCCTCGGCGCGACGCTGATCTCGATGCCGCACTTCGAGCCCGCCGCGGCGCTGCGCCAGATCGAGTCGGAGGGGGCGACCTGGCTCTACTCGGTCTTCCCGCCGATCGTGATGGGGCTGATCCGCCACCCCGAGTTCGCCGAGCGCGATCTCTCCAAGGTGCGCGGGCTGCTGAACGTGGCGCCGCCGGAGACGCTGCAGCTGATCCAGGACGCCTTCGCGCCGGCGATCCAGGTCGGCGGCCACTTCGGCATGAGCGAGTGCGCCGGGGCGATCACCTGCAACGAGTGGGAGGCCTCGCTGGCCGACCGGGTCGGGACCTGCGGGCCGGCCCTGCCGGGGATCTCGGTGCGCGTCGTCGATCCCGAGAGCGGTGAGCCGCTCGGCCCCGGCGAGCGCGGCGAACTCCAGATCCGCGGCTACGGCGCCCTGGAGGCCTACCACAAGGACCCCGAGCACACGGCGGAGCTCTTCGCCCCCGGCGGCTGGCTGCGCTCCGGCGACCAGGGGACGATGGACGAGCGCGGCTACGTCGTCTACCTCGGCCGCCTCAAGGACATGCTGAAGATCGGCGGCGAGAACGCGGCCCCCTCGGAAATCGAGGCCCACATCTCCACCCACCCGGCGGTCAAACTCGTCCAGGTCGTCGGCGCCCCCGACGAGCGCCTCGAGGAGGTCGCCGCCGCCTTCGTCGAGCTGGTCCCCGGCGCCGACCTCGACGAGGCCACCCTGATCTCCTATTGCCAAGGCCAGATCGCCAGCTTCAAGGTCCCCCGCCACGTCCGCTTCATCGACGGCTCCGAATGGCCGATGTCGGCGACGAAGATCCAAAAGTTCCGCCTCCAAGAACGAATCAAGGCCGAACTGAACCCCACCCCCCGGTAGGGCCCGATGTTGACGGGCCGAAAACTCAAGCCAGGCTTGAGTTTTCGGCCCGTCAACATCGGGGGCCGGCGGCTTCGGGACGCCGGCCGGCGCCTCGGGCCCGTACGGCGGGAAAGCTGGCGCCTCAGGCGGCTGATCGGCGGCCCCGGCCGGCTGAGGCCGCCGATCAGCCGCCGGGCCGGGGAGGTCCCACGGGTCGAGTTCGCACTTCTCCGCGCATAGCGCGGAGAAGTGCGAACTCACCGGGAGGGGAGGCCTGGTTTCGGGATGAAGGCGCGCGGGAGGCGCACGGAAGCATCACCTCTCCTTCCTTCCGTGACCTTCTCCACGGATCCGTGCGTCCTCCGAGACGCCGGATCCGTCGCTCGCTGAGTTTTGGGTGCCCTGGCGCCCTCAACTCAGCGAGCGACCGACCGGGGTCCGTCCGCCCTCGGCGGGCGACCATCCGGGTCGAGTTCGCAGTAATCCGCGGATAGCGCGGAGAAGTGCGAACTCGTTTGTCCCGCCCACCGGGGCCCCGTGCCGCGGATGCCCTGCCGACCACAGCCAGCCCGAGGTCGGCAGGGCATCCGCGGCTCCGCACGCCACCCGTCCCTTCCCCTCGGAGCCCGGCCCCACCCGATGAGTTCGCAGAAACCCGCGCTATGCGCGGCTAAGTGCGAACTCACCCAGGGGGCGGGCTCAGCGGGGCGGGCCGTCGTCCTGGGCGCGCTCGTGGAGGTGGCGGGTGCGGTGGGCCTGGTCGAGCTCGGCGAGGCCCTCGGGGGTCCAGTTGAGGACGAGGATCTGCCAGGCGGAGCCGGTCCACTCGAAGACGTTGACGCCCGCCCAGTCCTGGCGGACGCGGACGGCGCGGTCGAGGGGGAGGCCGAGGAGGTGGCCGAGGAGGGAGCGGTTGACGCCGCCGTGGGCGACGACGACCACGTCGCCGGTGCCGTCCTGGTCGGCAAGGATGCGGTCGACCGCGGCGCCCGCCCGGACGCCGACCTCGCGGATCGACTCGCCCTCCGGCAGCTTCGCGTCGGGATCGAGGAGGAAGCCGGGGGCGGCGGCGAGGATGTCGTCCTCGTGGGCGCCCTCGAGGCTGCCGAGCGAGAGCTCGCGCAGGCCCGCGTGGAGCCGCACCGGGCGCGCGCCGGCGAGGGCGCCCGCGGTCTCCGCGGTGCGGGCGATGTCGCTGGCGTGGACGACGTCGGCGGCGACCGGGGCGAACGCCTCGCACAGCGCCGCCGCCTGAGTGCGCCCGCGCGCGGTCAGCGGCAGCGGCACGTGCGAGTGCAGCCGGCCCTCTGCGTCGGGCGTGTCGGCCTCGCCGTGGCGGACGAGGTAGAGGCGCCGCGCGCCGCGCGCGCCCGTCCGCAGCGGGTCGGCCGGGTCGACGTTGACCATCGCGGGCGCCGTGTCGCCCGCCTCGTCCACGGCCATCAGCGTGACGCTGCCGGGGGCGATCGCCACCCGCTCCGGCTCGATGCCGATGCTCGCCGCGACGGTCGCGGCGATCGCCGCCGCCGGCGCCCGCGTGGTCTCCGAGTCAGGCTCGCGCAGGTCGGTGAGGAAGCGCTCGGCGGCGCCCGACGCCTCGGGCGTCAGCGGCTCGGCGAGCAGGACGGAGAGCGGCATCGAGGTGAAATTCTGCCAAACGCTTGATTGAATGTGTCGAGCGACCTACCGCCTGGTTGGTCGCTTGGGACAGAAACGTCGAGGAGAGGGGTTTTCGTGAGGATCGGTTACCTGATTGACCTGAACAAAGGCGGCTACGACCAGCCGATGCCGACCCCGGCGGACGCCCACGCGACGATGGAAGCGATGATCGAGGAGGGGATCATCGCCGAGAAGGCGGGCTTCCACTCGCTCCAGGTCCCCCACCGGCACGGGCGCACCGAGTGCTACCTGCCGGGCCCGGAGCAGATCCTCACGATCCTCGCCCGCGAGACCGAGAAAGTCGCGATCGGCACCTTCACGCTGATCGACACGGTGATCCACCCGATGAAAACGGCGGAGCAGTTCTCGGTCATCGACAACCTCTCCAAAGGCCGCCTCTACACGACCCTCTCGCGCGGCTTCCACCCCGGCTACTGGATGCAGTTCGGGGTCCCGCAGGAACGCCTGCTCGGCCGCTTCCAGGAGGCGATCAAGGTCTGGAAAGAGGCCTTCAAAGGCGAGCGCTTCGACTTCGACGGCGACTTCTGGAAATGCGAACAGGCGCTGCTCGCCCCGCAGCCCTACCAGCCCGGCGGCTGGCCGATCTGGGGCGGCGGCAACGCCAACGAGGCGGCGATCCGCCGCTCGGCCGACTATGGCGAAGCCTGGACCTGCGACCCGTCCCCGCTGATGAAGGAGGTCTGGGACGAGCAGGTCGGCCTCTACCGGGAACGCGCGGAGGAGCTGGGCAAGAAGCCGCTGATCGTGTTGATGCGCGACGGCTGGGTGGCCGATACCTTCGAGGACGCGGTCGACCAGTTCGGCACCCACTTCATCGACGAGATGTTGTTCTACTTCCGCCAGGGCATCTACACGAAGAATCCGGAATTCCAGACCGAGGCCGACGTCACGGTCGAGAAGGCCGCGCCGCACCTGGTGATGGGGACGCCGGCCCAGTGCATCGAACAGCTCGAGCGCTATCACGAGGAATACGGCGTCGACTACTTCACGCTGCGCTTCCGGATGGTGAAAGGGCCGTCGCTGGAGGCGACCCGCGAGCAGATCCAGCGCTTCGGCGAGGAAGTCGTGCAGCCGATCCACAAGAAGTACCCGGCGATCGACCACCCGGCGCTGCCCGAGGTGTGCCGGTGGTAGGAGACGACCAGCCGCGGTCGGCGCCGTTCGCGGTCCCGACCGCGGGCGGCGAGCTGTCGCTCACGCGGCTCGACGACTTCCCGTTCCACCAGGCGCCGGCGCCGCTGCCGCTGCCCGCCGACGGCGACCCGCGCTTCAACGACGGCTACTACTTCGGCTTCTTCACCGAGGGGCAGTTCGCCGTCTTCGGGCTGCGGCTCTACGCCAACACCAACGTGATGGACGGCTTCGCCGGGGCGGTGACCGGCGGCGAGCAGCGGATGGTGCGCGCCTCGCGGGCGCTGCGCCCGGACGTCGAGGCGCTGGAGGTGGGCCCGCTGAAGCTGACGATCGTCGAGCCGATGGCGCGCCAGCGCCTGGAGCTGCGCGAGAACCCGACCGGCGTCACCTTCGACGTCACCGTCGAGGCGCGCAGCCCCGCCTTCTTCGAGAGCCCCGACATCCATTACCGCCGCGGCCGGCTGCTGAACCACGTCCTGCGCTACACCCAGCTCGGGCGGGCGACCGGGACGATGACGATCGACGGCGAGGCGATCGCGGTCGACGACTGGTACTCCGACCGCGACCACTCCTGGGGCATCCGCGCCTCGATGGGGCCGACCAACCCCCTGCGCGGGGTCGAGCCCTCGCGCGGCGATCCGCGGGCGATCCGGATCTGGATGCCGTTCGACCTCGGTGACCGTTTCGGCATGTTCTCGACGCACGAGGATTCCGACGGCAACCGGATCGACTTCGACGGCCACCTGCACGGGCCCGGCGACCGTCACGTCGAGCTGGTCGACGTCGAGCACTCCTTCCGTTACCTGGAGGGGACGCGGCGCCTCCTCGGCGGCGAGTTCGCGCTCACCGACGCCGAGGGCGGCCGCCACGAGTACGAGTTCGACGTCGTCGCCGACCCCGCCTGCGCCCAGGGCCTCGGTTACGTGCGCGGCTGGCAGGACAGCGGGCAGCCGGGCTCCTGGCGCGGCGCCGAGTACGTCGAGAGCGACCGTTTCGCGGTCGCCGACCCCTCGACCCCGGCGGGGCCGCCCCACGTCCCGGTCGAGCGCCGGCTCGGCGTCTGCGAGTACCCGGCGCGGGTGCGCGATCGCGAGGGCCACGAGGGCATGGCCCAGATCGAGCACATGGTGTACCGGCCGTACCGGCCCTATGGGCTCGAGTAGGGAAGCGGGGGCGGCGAGCAGGTCGCGGGCGGCCGCGGGCGGGGCGCCGGCAAGCGCGAGCGGCGTGCTGCCGGACGACGCAGGCGCGGCGGCGCCGGGCGGCGTGGTCGCGATCGCCGGCGCCGGGGAGACCGGCCTTGCCTGCGCCGAAGCGCTCGGCCCCGGCCACCGGGTGCTGCTCGGCGCCCACACGCCGGCGCGCCTCCCGGCCACCCTGGAGCGGCTCGGGCACCTCGGCATCGATGCCGCGGGCGCGCCGCTGGACGTGGCCGATCCGGCCTCGGTGCGTGCCTTCGCCGCGGCCGCCGCCGAGCTCGGCCCGCTCGCCGCCCTGGTCTCCACCGCCGGCCTCTCGCGCTCGCAGGCGGACGGGCGGCGGATCATGGCCGTCAACCACGTCGGCACCGCGCTCCTCCTCGACGCCTTCCTCGCCGCGGCGCGACCGGGCAGCGTCGCCGTCTGCGTCGCCTCGATCGGCGGCCACCGGGCGGAGCTGGCCGCCTTCGACGAGGCCCTGCTCGACGATCCCTCCGCGCCCGACTTCCTCGATCGCTTCGAAGCCCGCCTCCCGCTGCGCGACCGCCCCGCGGCCGCCTACGACCTCTCCAAGCGCGGCGTCACCCTGCTCGCCTGCCAGCGCGCCGCGGCCTGGGGCGCCCGCGGCGCCCGCGTCGTCTCCGTCTCACCCGGCGTCATCGACACCGAGATGGGACGCCGTGAGGGCGGCGCCGACGCGATCGCCAACCTCGCCGCCCTCGGCCGCATCGCCACCCCGGCCGAGGTGGCATCCACGATCGCCCTCCTCTGTTCCCCCGCCGCCGCCTACGTCACCGGCTGCGACCTCCTGGTGGACGGCGGTACCCTGGCCGGCATCGCCCATCAGGCGCCGGCCGAGACCCGCGCGGGGTGGGAGCGGCTGCGGTAGGGAGGTGGTTCCGGGGCGGGGGCGGGACGGGCGGGGGTGCGGGGCGCTTGCGGCCGTCCGAGGTGGTCCTGGGCTCCTCATGGGGGTCCTGGCA
>CALCIA010000170.1 GCA_937907435.1 uncultured Actinomycetes bacterium | reverse complement strand
CATCTTCGTCACGGATCCGGCCGAGGTGTGGAAGCTTCCGGACCTGATCCTCACGGAAGTCCGACTTCGCGACGTCCCTGTGACGCCTCTCCCACGCACCCCTCACGTCCTGGGCTCCTCATGGGGGTCACAGCCTGCCAGGACCCCCATGAGGAGCCCAGGACACCCGCACCCCCGCCCGGACGGCCGCAAGCCCCCCGAACCCCGCCGCCTGTCGTGGAGCATGGCCTGGCGGCCGCCTCTGAGGCGACCTGGGCCAGTCTCTGAGGCGAGCGACCGGGACGCCCCGAGGCGCCCCATGCCGCCTCAGAGGCGTTCGACGTTGTCGGCGTCCAGGCCGCGGGTGATGCCGCGGAAGTCGATCGCCAGGGGCACGGCGGCGATCGCGGCGGCGTGGTCGACGTTCGGGTGGGCGGTGACGATCGCCAGGAGGTCGGCGGCGGCCAAGCCGTCGTCAAGGTCGACCGAGCGGAGGCCCTGCTCGGGGAGCTCCGGCACGAAGGGGTCGTGGTAGGCGATCTCGGCGCCGAGATCCCGCAGCAGGGCGATGATCCGCAGGGCCGGCGATTCGCGCGTGTCGCCGATGCCCGGCTTGTAGCTGGCGCCGAGGATCAGGACGCGCGAGCCCTTGACCGGCTTGCCCGCGTCGTTGAGCGCGCGCTCGATGCGCTGCACGCAGAACTCCGGCTGGGCCTGGTTGACCTTGCCGGCCAGCTCGACGAACTCGGGGTAGAAGTCGTGCTCGCGCGCCTTGAAGGCGAGGTAGAAGGGGTCGACCGGGAGGCAATGGCCGCCCATCCCCGGGCCCGGGTCGAAGCGCATGAAGCCGAACGGCTTGGTCGAGGCCGCGTCGACCACCTCCCAGACGTCGATGTCGAGCCGATCGCAGAGCTGCGCGACTTCGTTGACGAGGGCGATGTTGACGGAGCGGAAGATGTTCTCCAGGAGCTTCGCCAGCTCCGCGGTCTCCGGCGAGCTCAGGACCTCGACCGTGTCGCAGATCCGCGCGTAGAGGGCCCGGGCGCGCTCGGTGCAGGCGGGGGTGATGCCGCCGACCAGCTTCGGCGTGGTGCGGATCGTGTGGTCGGAGCGGCCCGGGTCGATGCGCTCCGGCGAGAAGGCGAGGAAGAAGTCGACGCCCACGGCTCCGCCGTGTTCGCCGAGAACCGGCAGCAGCTCCTCGCGCGTGGTGCCCGGGTAGGAGGTCGACTCGAGCACGATCAGCTGGTCGGGCCGCAGGTGCTCGGCCACGGCGGCGGCCGCCGCGCGCAGGTAGGAGAGGTCGGGCTCGCGCGAGTTCGACAGCGGGGTCGGGACGCAGAGGATCACCGCCTCGCAGTCCTCGAGGTCGGCGTATTCGCCGCTGGGGTGGAGGCGCCCCGCCTGCGCCGCCAGCTCGGCGTCGTCGACATCCTCGATGTAGCTGCGGCCCGCCTTCAGGTCGGCGAGCTTGGCGGGATCGGTGTCGAGGCCGACTACCTCGTTACCCGCCTCGGCGAAGGCGAGGGCGAGCGGAAGCCCGACGTAGCCGAGGCCGACGATCCCCAGCTTCATCGGGCCGATGCGGCGGTCAGACGCCGGTCGTGACGACCGACTCGGCCGCGAGGAGGGTGTGCCAGGTCGGCAGCAGCGGGATCACGTACCAGCTGATCAGGGCTTCGCGGGCCTCGGCGATCTCCTGCGAGTACCAGTAGCGTTCGAAGTCGGCCTTGTCCTCCCAGACCATGGTCTGCTGGAAGGAGAGCCGGTCGTCGATGGCGCGGGTCAGCGACCAGCTCTTGGCGCCGTAGGCGGTGCACTTCGCCGCCGCCGGTTCCCAGGCCTCCAGCCACCGATCGCCCCGGAACGGGGTGATGTGCCAATCGAGTCTGCAGACGTAGAGCATGGCCTAATCCTTTCGCATCGTCGCCGCGGGCGTGTTTACGCCCCGACCTCGGCCCGGATCGCGCCCGGGCCGTCCTCGGTCTTGCCCGCGTCCTCGGACTCGGCGCCGACCAGGACGGCGATCTTGCCGAGGTGCTTGTTTTCGTGCATCAGCTGGTGGGCCGTCGGAACGCCCTCGAAGCCCATCGTCTGCCAGAGGACGGGGCGGATCTTGCCCTCGGCCATCAGCTCGTTCGCCCGCATGCACTCGTAGGCGTTGGCGAAGTGGGAGCCGATGATCTGCTTCTGGCGCATCCACAGGTAGCGGACGTCGAAGTCGAGCTGGAAGCCGGAGGTGGCGCCGCAGATGACGACTTTGCCGAACGGCTTGACCACGTAGACGGAGGTCGGGAAGGTCGCCCGGCCGACGTGCTCGAAGACGATGTCGGGGAAGTCGCCGAGGATCTCCTTGACCCGGTTGGCGAAGCCGCGCGAGGCGCGGAAGCGCTCCTTGTCGGCGGCCGGGTCGGTGAGGTTGGCGTCGGTCCGCATCATCTCGCCGAATTCGGAGCGATTGATGTAGTCGACGGCGCCGAGCTGCTTGACCAGCTCGCCCTTCTCGTCGGAGGAGACGATGCCGACCGCGTTGGCGCCCGCCGCCTTGCAGAGCTGAGTCGCGAAGACGCCGAGGCCGCCCGCCGCGCCCCAGATCAGGACGTTGTGCCCGGCCTGCAGCTTGCATTTGTCCATCAGCATCCGGTAGGCGGTGAAGTAGGTGAGGCCGTAGGAGCAGGCCTCGGCCCAGCTCATGTTCTGAGGCCGGGGGAGGAGCTGCTGTGCCTGCACTTTGGTGAACTCGGCGAAGGAGCCCCAGGTCGTTTCGTAGCCCCAGATCGTCTGGCTCGGCGCGGCGAGCGGGTCGAGCCCGTGCACCTCGACGTCCTCGTAGGAGGCCTGGTTGCAGTGGACGACGACCTCGTCGCCCGGCTTCCAGCGGGTGACGCCCTCGCCGACCTTCCAGACGATGCCGGAAGCGTCGGAGCCGCCGATGTGGTGGCCGTACTCGGGATGGTCGCCGTAGCCGAAGACCGAGACCGGCTTGCCCAGCGAGGCCCAGACGTTGTTGAAGTTCACGCCGGCTGCCATCACCCGGACGATCACCTCGAAGGCGCCCGGCTCGGGAACCTCGATCTGCTCGAGCTGGAAGGCGTCCTTCGGTTCGCCCTCGCGCTCTTTGCGGATCACCCACGCTGCCATCGTCTCCGGGAGCGTCCCCGGTTCGACGTCGAGGTTGGTCAGGTTGCTGGTATCGACAGCCAAAGCTTTGCCTCCGTTTTGATTTCCCGCCTGCCGCGGCATCCTAGATGAGCTACCGGTACCCGGCGGCGTGCCCGCCCCCTCGGCCGTCGTCGGGACCCCTGGATGAGTAGTTCCACCGGTGAATTACGCCCGTGGCACGTCGCGGGCAGGGAAGAACCTGCTGGCGCCTCGGGAGGGACGGTGGCCTCGCAGGCCGGCGTCCGGAAGGGACGGGGCGCCGCAAGCTGTCGCCCGGGGAAGGGACGCGCCACTCTCGCCACGGCCCGGGCAGGCTGTGGCCGTGGCGAGAGTGGCGGGTATGAAAGGCATGGAGGAAGGCGCGCGGGAGCCTCACGGGGGTGCGTCGGGATGGTCACGGATCCGTGACGGGAGTCAGACGTCGTCACGAAGGGCGTGAGAACTCCACACTTCCTCCCGTGTTGTGCAACACCGACCTACGCGCTGCGTGGATTGACCGTGCTA
>CALCIA010000169.1 GCA_937907435.1 uncultured Actinomycetes bacterium | reverse complement strand
TCCCGTCACGGATCCGTGCCACTCCCGACGCACTCCCGTGACGCTCCCGCGCACGTCCCTCCACACCTTCCGCACACCCGCCCCTCTCGCCACGGCCACAGCCTGCCCGGGCCGTGGCGAGAGGGGCGGGTCCGTTATCCGGGCGCCAGCTTGCGGGGCATGAGCCCTTCCCAGGCGGCAGCCAGCGGGCCCCCGTCCCTCCCAGAGCCCCGCCGCCAAGCCCCCCATCCCTCTCGACCCTCGCGGCGCGGACCGTCCCCGGAGACCCGTCCGTCGCGGCCCCGACGGGCGCTAAGGTTTCCCCCAAGTCAGTCGAACCCTCGAGGGAGACTCAATGGTCATCGTCATCATCGTCGTCGTAGTTCTGATCCTGCTCGCGGCCTTCTATTACGTCGCGAAGCGCAACGGCATCATCTCCGCCCGCAACCGCGTCGACGAGTCCTGGAGCGGCATCGACGTCCAGCTGAAGCGCCGCCACGACCTCGTGCCGAACCTGGTCGAGACGGTCAAGGGATACGCGACCCACGAGCAGGCCGTGTTCGAGAAAGTGACCCAGGCGCGGGCCGAGTCGATGTCGGCGCAGAGCGTCCAGGACACCGCCACCGCGGAGACCAAGCTGACCGGGGCGCTGACCGACCTGCGCGCCGTCGCCGAGCAGTACCCGAACCTGAAGGCGACGGAAAACTTCCAGCAGCTGAGCCGCAACCTCTCGGAGCTGGAGGACGAAATCCAGGCCGCGCGACGCATCTACAACTCCAACGTGCAGGCCTACAACACCGACATCCAGCAGTTCCCGGGGTCGATCATCGCCAACCAGGGCGGCTTCACCGCGCGCCAGTACTTCGAAATCGAAGACAAATCCGAGCGCGAGCCGGTCGCGGTCAGCTTCGACAAATAGCTAAAATCGGTGGCCCAGATGCCTACTGAGACCAAAGACGCGACGATGTGGATCTGCGAGAGCTGCGGATTCATCTACGACCCCGCGATCGGCGATCCAGACGGCGGCATCCCACCGGGAACGGCTTTCGAGGACATCCCCGACACCTGGTTCTGCCCCGTCTGCGGCGCGCGGACGAGCGACTTCCGCCCCCTCGAGCCCGACGAGGTCTGAGCCCGCGCCCCCGGGCAGCACCGCCGAATCCCCCTGGACTCCGGCCGAACGTCTAGGGTTTGGCTGGTGAGCCAGTTTGACGTCGACTGGGTGGTGGTGGGGAGCGGGTTCGGGGGCTCGGTCTCCGCGCTGCGGCTTGCCGAGAAGGGCTATTCGGTCCAGGTGCTCGAGTGCGGGCGGCGGTTTCGGGACGAGGACTTCCCGAAGTCGACCTGGGACCTGAGGCGTTATTTCTGGGCGCCGCGGATCGGGCTCAAGGGGATCTTCCGGCTGACCCAGTTCCGCGATGTCGCCGTGGTCAGCGGCTGCGGGGTCGGCGGCGGGAGCCTCGGCTATGCCAACACGCTCTACGTCCCCCCGAGCGAGTTCTTCAAGGACCCGCAGTGGTCCGATCTAGAGGACTGGGAGCAGACGCTGGCGCCGCACTACGCCGAAGCGCAGCGGATGCTCGGCGTCAACCAGGTCCGCCAGGACGACCCGGCCGACCAGCTGCTGCGCGAGCTGGGCGAGCACCTCGGCGTCGGCGACACCTACCAGAAGACCCCGGTGGGGGTCTACCAGGACAACCCCGGGGTGACCGTCCCGGACCCGTTCTTCGGCGGCGAGGGCCCCGACCGCACCGGCTGCCTGCAGTGCGGGCGCTGCATGGTCGGCTGCCCCCACGGCGCCAAGAACACGTTGGTCAAGAACTACCTCTGGCTGGCGGAGCGGCGCGGCGCGCGAGTCGAGGCCGAACGGACGGTGACCGACGTGCGCCCGCTCGGCGCCGCCGACGGCTCCGAGGGCTACGCGGTCACCAGCGAGCGCTCCGGCCTCCTTCCCGGTCGCGGCAAGCGCACGATCCGCGCCCGCGGGGTCGTCTTCGCCGCCGGCCCACTCGGCACCAACAAGCTGATGCAGCGCTGCCGGCTCGGCGGCGCCCTGCCGAAGATCTCCGCCCGCCTCGGCGAGCTGGTCCGCACCAACAGCGAGATGATCCTCGCCGTCACCGTCCCCGAGGACTACCCCGACGACCTCACCAAGCGCGTCGCGATCACCTCCTCGATCTACCCCGACGCCCACACCCACATCGAGACCGTCACCTACGGCCACGACGGCGACTCGATGAACACGCTCTACACGCTGCTGGTCGGCGACGGGACCAAACTGACGCGGCCGCTCAAGCTGCTCGGGCAGATCGTCCGCCACCCCGGCAAGTTCGCCAAGGTGATGTGGCCGAAGGGGTGGTCAAGCCGCACGATCATCGTCCTCGTGATGCAGACGCTCGACAACGCGATCGCCCTGCGGCCGAAGGTGAAGCGCAACGGCGACGTGCGGCTGTCCACCGAACAGGACCCGGAGCGTCCCAACCCGACCTTCATCCCGGTCGCCAACGAGGCGGCCGAATGGCTCGCCGAGCGCACCGGCGGGATCGCCCAGTCGAGCATGTCGGAGGCGCTCTTCAACGTGCCGAACACCGCCCACATCCTCGGCGGCGCGGTGATCGGCCACTCGCCCGAGGACGGGGTCGTCGACTCGCGCCAGCGCGTCTTCGGCTACCAGAACCTGCTGGTCTGCGACGGCTCCGCGGTGCCGGCGAACGTCGGCGTCAACCCGTCACTGACGATCACCGCCCTGGCCGAGCACGCGATGAGTCACGTGCCCGCCCAAGGCGAAGGCGACGCTCAGGCCGCCGCGTACAGCTCGTTGACGTAGTCCCAGTTGACGACGTTCCAGAAGGCGTCGAGGTATTCCGGGCGTTTGTTCTGGTACTTCAGGTAGTAGGCGTGCTCCCAGACGTCGACGCCGAGCAGCGGCGCGGAGCCGTCGGAGAGCGGCGAGTCCTGGTTCGGGGTCGAGACGACCGCGAGGCCGGAGGAGTCCTTGACCAGCCAGGCCCAGCCGGAGCCGAAGCGGTTGGCGCCGGCAGCTTTGAACTGCGCCTTGAAGTCGTCGCAGGAGCCGAAGGTGTCGGAGATCGCGGCGGCGATGTCGCCGGTCGGGTCGCCGCCCGCGTTCGGGGCCATCATCTTCCAGAACAGCGAGTGGTTGTAGTGGCCGCCGGCGTTGTTGCGGACCGCGGTCTGCTTGTCGCCGGGCAGGCTCGAGAGGTTGGTGAGGACGTCCTCGACCGAGCGATCGGCCCACTCGGTGCCCTCCAGCGCCGCGTTCGCCTTGTCGACGTAGGCCTGGTGGTGTTTGTCGTGATGCAGGTGCATCGTCGTCTCGTCGATGTACGGCTCGAGCGCGTCGTAGGCGTACGGCAGATCAGGTACCTCGAAAGCCATCTGGGTTCTCCCTTCGTGCGATATCTGGGTTCCTGAGAGCCTATCCACCGGCGGCTCTCGCACACCTCCGGGGGGCGCGATCTACGTCATTCGGAGTAGATCGCGGAGGGCACGGCTTCCGGGTTGCCGCCCGTCCATTCGACGAAGCGGTACCAGGAGGGCTTGGCTTCGTAGTGCGTCGTGAGCAGGCCCGCGGAGCCGCAGAAGATGCAGGTGCCGCCTTCGTCGGTCCAGGTGAACCACCAGACGCCGTCGACCTTCCAGCGGACCCGGTTGGCCGAGAGCATTTCGAACGCCCGCGAGAGCTGGTTCGCCTGCCCCTGTGGGCCGCGCTGCCAGCGGGTGGGACCACTGTGGGAGCCCCAGCCGAGCTCGGTGATGTAGATCGGCGTCCGCGAGTCGCCGAAGTTCCGCATGATGCGGCGGAAGTTGTTCAGCTCCGGGCCCATCGCCTTGGCCTCGGCGACGTACGGGTGCAGCGCAACGCCGTCGAAGTAGGGCTTCACGCGGCCGGCCTGGTAAACCCGCTTCAGGTAGTCGCCGGAGGCCACGTTGGGCGGGATCTGCAGCGGCCGCCCGAACAGCCCGCCCATCAGCACCTTCGACTGCGGCTGCACGGCGTGCAGGGTGCGGCCGGAGATGCGGATCAGCTTCGCGTATTCGGCCGGGTCCAGGGGCGCGGCGGCCTGGGTGACGATGTTCTCCTCGTTCCAGATCTCCCAGTGGGTGATCGGCAGGTAGTCGAGCTTCGTGTGGTCGTCCCAGAATTCGCCGTCGACGCCGTAGCGGAGCGCCGCTTCGCGCAGGAACCGCTGCCACGCCCAGCGCTGCCAGGAGGTCTTCACCGGCAGCTCCAGCGCGTCGGCGGCAACCCATTCGGGCGAGCCCCAGACGAACGGCATCACCCGCACCCCGTCTTCGGCCGCCAGTTCGACCTCGCGGTCGAAGCCCGACCAGTCGGGCCGCACCACCAGCGGGCTCTTCGTCTCGATCCCGATCCAGAACATCGGCAGCCGCACGCTGTCGATCCCGGCTTCCCGCATCAGTTCGAAGTCCTTGTGCCCGAGCGAGTTCTGCGGCGACAGCCCGACGAACCCCGGCGGCAGATACGCGCCCGCGCTCGCGGGCAGCGCAAGCAGCGCCGCCACCACGACCACCATCAAGAGCCGAACCTGTCGCATCGTCATCGCCTTCAAACCCGCAGTCGGCCAAAGTAGCGGCACCGTCGGGCACCCTCGCCGCACCCCGCCCCCACCCTCTGCGACAATCCGCTCCTCTCGGGGCGTGGCGCAGCCTGGTAGCGCGCACCGTTCGGGTCGGTGAGGTCCCCGGTTCAAATCCGGGCGCCCCGATTAAGTTCAAATTCACCGAACCACCTCGAACAGGCACGAACGGGCCCGAAGCCAAGGAGCTTTGCGAAGATCTCGTTCGTGCCGGTTCGGTGATGTCGGGATGCAGACGGCAGGCAGAAGAGCGATGAGAGGCCGGCTCGCATCCATCACTCGGTCGCCGTCACCTTGATGTCTTCAGTTTCGTTTACTCGAAGGCAGCAGCGACGGCACCTGCGTCAGGCCAGCCGAGCGTCTGTCCGGAGATGAAGAGAGTGAAGGCGAGTAGGATCACGCCCAGCCCGAACGGCCCATGCATGTCGAGGTCACGACGGCCGCGTTGGACTCTCCGCCGACCCTCGGGGAGTTCGATGATGACCGAGTTCAGACCCCAGGAGACTGGCGTGAGCGATGGCACTCTGGCAGGCGACGGCGTAGAGGCAGCGATAGGAGCGCGTGGTCGAGGTGTCCTCGAGGGAGGGAACTCGACCGACCCAATAGGCGTCGGCCGCCTCGGCGCGTTGCAGGAGAGTCGGCATCGATCTAGGCAGCTCGGCGGCCTGGGCCTCGAGCCGTGCTCTGGCGGTCGCCTCCAGGATCTCGACCTCCACCTTGCGGGGGTCCTCGTCCATGGCGAGCCGTGAGAGGGCGTCGGCCCTGACGAAGGGCGCGAGCCGCTCATCTGTGGCCCCGCTCCTCGGCGAGCTCGTCGCGCACCGGATCACCGGTCATCACGGAGACGGTATCCGAGAGCTACGAAGGCGCCGCCGTCTTGCGCCTTCTGGCATCAGGCCCGTGCAATCGAGGAACGGCGTTTCCTTCATCGGCTATTTTGCTTCAAGCGCAAAATAGCGTAGATCGGCAAATCAACCTGATATTGTCCTTTTTGTGGAGAGCGTAAACATCCCCAAACCGGAAAATAGATACGCAGAGCAGGCAGTTTCCTGGCTGGAAGGTCACCTGCCACGAGGTTGGAGTGTCGAAGGAACCCCTGAGGGGGCGCTGGATCCGCTCGGCGTCTCCCTGGATTCGCGCATCTTCCTCAAGGCACCTAACCAGACGACCGGCGCCGTGGCGGTGGAGGAACGGGACGCGGTCACGCCGAGGACGGTTCTCGACCTCATATCGCCGCGCGTCCAGACCGCGCGCAGTATGGGCGCACACCTGCCGTTGGTGGTGATCGCTCCTTGGCTCAGCAAACGGACGCGGGAGCTTCTGACCGAACGGGATCTCGGCTACATCGACCTGACCGGAAACGCCCTCCTACGACTCGACAATCCGCCGTTCTACCTGCAGACGACGGGGGCCGAACGGAATCCGGCCCCCAAGGAGAGAGGCAAGGCACAGCTGCGCGGGGCGAAAGCCGCCCGGCTGATCAGGCTCCTGATCGACGTCCGCCCTCCCTATGACCTCGGCGACCTCGCCGTCGCCACCGGCCTGGCGCCCGGCTACCTCTCAAGGCTCCTCGACACGCTCGACCGCGAGGCGCTGATCGAGCGCGTTCCTCGCGGAGCGGTCGAGTCGGTCGACATCCGCGGCCTCCTCCGCCGTTGGGCGAACTCCTACGACGTCTTTCGCTCGAACCAGGCTCTCAATTTGATCGCTCCGTCGGGCATCGAAGCCCTGCTGGAGGGAGTCCTGAGGGCAGACCCAGCCGACCCCGAGATCGTGATCACCGGCTCCTTCGCGGCGGCGGCGATGACGGCGCCGATCGCCGCACCGGCGCTACTCGTCGCCTACTGCGAACGGCCGCAGGAGGTGGCAGCCGAGGGTGGGCTGCTACCCAGCGACGAGGGCGCGAACGTCGTCCTCCTCTCGCCGTTCGATCGGGTGGCCGTCGAGCGCTCATCCTTCCGCGACCATCTCACCTATGCCGCCCCCTCCCAGGTCGTCGTCGACTGCCTGACCGGCAATGGGCGGATGCCCGCGGAGGGCGAGGCGCTCCTTGCGTGGATGGTAGACAACGAATCGGCCTGGCGGGAGCCCGGCCTGGATCGGCATGGGCGCTGACCTACCGTTGGATCCCGAGTACGTCGCAGCTCGAGGCGTCCTGCTGGACGCCCTTGAGGCATTAGGTGAGCACAGCGGGGCGGTCGTCGTCGCGGGCGCCCAGGCGATCTACATGCGGGCCGGGGCCAGCGTTCTGCCGATCGCAGATCTGACGACCGACGCGGACCTGGCCCTCGACCCGACTCTCCTCTCCCCCACCCCCGATCTCGAAGCGATGCTCGAAGCAGGAGGTTTTGAGCACGTCGAACACGGCGGAGGGCCGGAACCCGGTTCCTGGCAGATCGACGCCGTCCTGAGAGGCGTGGAGGTGAAGATCCCACTCGATCTGATCGTCCCCGCGGGGGCTTCGGCTGGCGGACGACGCGGCGCGAGGCTAGGAACCCATGGCAACCGGGCGGCACGCCGGAGCGCCGGCCTCGAGGCGGCGCTTGTCGAAAACAAGCCGATGCGGATCACCGCACTAAATCCCGAAGACGGTCGGAGCGCCGAGGCCCGGGTCGCGGGGCTTCCGGCCCTGCTGATTGCGAAGTCCCACAAGATCCACGACCGGATCGAGGCGGGGATCGAGGACCGGACTTACGACAAGGACGCCTCCGACATAGTGCGGATCATGCAGTCGCAGACTGCCGGGCAGATGGCGGCCGCGCTCGACGCGCTGCGGGCCGACCGGAGCGCGGCCGACTCGACCGAGCTCGGCCTGACCTACTTCGAGGAGCTCTTCGGCCGCAGGAACGGTGAGGGGATCGCGATGGCGATCCGCGCGCTGCGGGTGGCGCTGCCCGAGGATCGGGTGCGAGCGATCTGTCTGGCCTATTCCGAGCAGCTACGCGCCGCGACATAGTACGGGCGGCTCACGTCTCGGAACGGGGGTCCGCGGCATCTGCGCACGGAACCATCTGCTGAGCAGCAAGATCACCGCCTCATCGTCGTCGGCGCCACGATGGGCATCATCGTCATGAGGATTGGCGTCATCAGCATTACGGTCATCGTCGCTGATCGCGCCGGAGAGAGGAAAGCTCCATCTTCTTCATCGGGCCAACCTGCCGAGGCTGGATGTCTTGCGACCCAGGCTGTGATCACTTCCCGCGAGCTTCGTCTATCGCCTGCTGCACCGAACGTTCCCAGGAATCGGAGGCCCACTCGACAGTCGTCTCAAGAACCTCCACCAGCTCGTCGAGCTGGCAGTAGGAATCCAGCATGTTCGCGATACCTGACTTCTCGGTCAGTCGGCCGAATCGGTTGCGCAACGATCCAACGGTGGAAAGATCGACACGGATGTCGGTGTCGCGCCTCAGCTCTTTCATACGTGCGAATTTCGCCAACTAGTTCTCGGCCTTGCGACGCGTCAGCTCGTCATCGCGCTCGTCTTCCTCCAAGGCATTGACTTCGTTTTCGATGATCTGCTCCTCGCGGGCGAGGCGATGGAGCTCCTCGTCGCCGCGATGCTGAGCCCAGTGCTGGGCGCCTTCGATCAGTTCGGCGATCCGGTCATCATTAAGGTCCCGTCGTAGGCCGCCGATCAACCTGTCCACCTCGTCGAGGCGTCTTCCGCCGTCGGCACGCGGCCTCTTGGCGAGGTCGGCCTCGTCAACCCTCAACGGATCGGTTCGAGCTTCAGCGGTCGCCCGGGATCGACCACCTCCAGCGAAAGTGCGACCTCGCCAGAAGCAGCCGGGGTTCTTTCGGACTCGAAGTAGAGCGGGTGGAGGATCCCTTTCGGATCGCCGAAGAACGGCTCGAACCAGTTCTGCAGACGCATGTCGACCTTGCCCATCATCTGATTGACGGGATCTCCGAGGGCGAGGGCGGCGTCGGCGGGCTCCTCCATCTCGAAGACGGCGAGGATGTCGTCGTCTTCGCAGACCTCATAGACCCCTCGGGTCGCCGAGGCGCTTCCCCTGTCCGCATCGACCAGATCGAGGGCGAAGATCGCCTCACGTCGGATCAACTCCAGGACGAACTCTTCCGCCACACACATAGGCCGTATCGCCTCTCCAGGCTGGAACAGCTTCCAGCCCATCACCGTCGCGGCCACCGTCAGCTTGTGGATCAGTAGGGGCGTCATCGCCGATCGGACGCCCGGCGGGAAGACGCCCAACGGACCGAGGTCGCCAAGATCCGGCCGTGGGGATGCGGCCTCGTCGCCGGCGTCGCGAAGGTGCTCGAGGATCGTCACCGAGGCGAACCTGAGGGCACCCTGTGCCAGAGGTTCGTCGATGTGCCATCCGGTGGCGAACTCGGGATCGGGCTCGAACAGGGGCTCCTCGGCTTCAGCGGTCACGTCACGGTCTATACAAGGACGAGGCCCGAACACTCGAATCAGATCCCGCATCGCGTCCGACGCCTACGGCGAACCTTCCGACCAACCAGAGTTCGATGAAGCGCGCCAACCTCAGCGCAGGCCCGCGACCCTCGCCTCGACCACACGCTGGATCCCATCCCGGACCCGGCCGCGATCCGCGGGCGAAACGTCGTGTTGGTCGAAGAGACCAAGCGATTCCGTGAGTACCCTCTCCCACAGCGACCGGCCGAGCAGCTCGTGCGGCTCGAGCGCGAACGGCTCGCACGTCTCGCCCCACCGCTGGTAGAGCGACGGCGTCCGGCCCTGGCGATCCCCGAAGAGCCTCCGCAGCGGTCCCGGGCCCCTGGCCTTGAGCTCCGTCGCGGTGATCGCGATCTCGGCGTCGAGCCACGCCTCCATGACGATGCGCCGCGCGCTCTCGAGGCTATCGATCCGGGCTCCGTCACCGAGGCGGTCGAGCGCCCGGGAAAGGGTCCGCTCCCTGATCTCGGCGAAACGCCACGGTGGCCACCTTCGGGTCTCGTCTCCCGGATCGAGGCACTCGATGGACTGGCCGTGATAGGCGGCGCACTTCAGACATATGCGGCGAGCCTCCTGGTAGTCAGGATCAAAGGCGCGGTACGGCAATCGTTCACCGGCAGCCTCATGTGCCTCAACCTTTTCCCGGTATCCGACCAGAGCGTGGTAGTGCTCGAGCCACTCGCCCGGGGTAGCTCGCGTCCAGGAACGATCGACCCTCCACGAGAGGTGGATCTGCAGGCCACAGGCCGTGAAGCTGTTCTCCATGGCCCGGGTGATGGGTCCTTCCTCGAGAAAGAGGTGTCCGTCGGGGAAAAGGTGAAGGGTGCGGGGGTGCTGGGCGGAGTAGTCCGACCAGACGATGTGGTCGCACCACGGGCTCCGGATACCGACCTCTTCGAGGAGCCAGTGCATGAGTGGCTCCGCCGCCTTCGCCGACAGATCGCAGAGTGGTCCGGCGAGCTCCCGCGCCCGCCTGCTGATGTCCAGTCGATCCGAGAAGGAAAGCTCTGACTGATCCGCCTTGTCCCGGGCACTTCGGTAGGCGCCGAAGAGTTCCGCGAGCGCGTCCGTCGACGGACCCGCTGCTGCCGCGAGCGACCCGGCTGCCGCCTTCGGCTCCCCACCCAGAGCATCCAACTCGAGCGGAGCGGCGATCGGAGGAAGCCCCGCCCAGAGCCGGACCCGCGCGACCGCAGCGCACCTCTCCGCGTCGCTGATCCACGACCATCGCTCCGCCACCTCGGCGGCACGCTCCTCGACCACACCCTGCACCGACCGGGCGAACTCCTCGAAGAGCCGGCGCCAGGCCTCCGCCGGCGCTGCGACCGGCGACCAAGGTCGGCCATCCGCATAGGCCAACTCATGCAACTCACCGAGATCGGTGGGCCGACCGAGTTGGGTCAGAACCGTCTCCACGGTCGCCCGGCTCTCGACGTCCGAGTCGCCGGTCGCAAAGGAGCAGAGGATCTCGATGCCAGGCTCGAGATGTGGTCTTCCGGATTCTCACGATCGATCTCGGCGATCCGGAGGTCCCTCCCACGCCGATCCCTCGCATGGTCGATCTGATCCTCGGACCAGAGCGTGGAGGCGACGACATTGATGGTCTCCCCCGTTTCCGGCCCGTCCAGAACCTCGACGCTCACGTACGGTCCCCGTCGACCACGGACAACGACTCTCTGGAGATCGACCGTCGGATCCACCCATCGTCGGCAATGGAAGTACCGCTCGTCCGTCGAGCAGTCACCGGCCGTTCGGCCGCTGCTCGCGGCCGTCCTCATTGACATGGCCGGTCGTCCGGGAGCCACGATATCCGACCGCCCCCGGTCCGGTACGACTCTGGCGCTCCCTGCATCGGACGAATGCCTAGGGAATGAATTCCGATCCGGATGCAGACTCCGGAGGGACGTATTTGTCGTTTGACCGAAGCTTGATTCTCGCCGCACCTTCGTCGCCGTCGAGCTTTTCGTCCATCGCCAGCCTCGTGCCCGCCGCAAAGATTGAACCGATCTCGAGAAGCGTGTCGCCGACGACTCTTCCGCCCAAGTACTCCTCATAGGCCGCCTCCGCGGCGGCATCCGGCCGGTCCGGCCTGAGATCGGCCCTCCAACAGAGCGACAACAGATCGATGCGCTGCAGGAAGATGACTTTGGTCGGATCGACATCGAGTGCGTAGGACCAATCGTGGTGGACGGAGTTCCGGGCACATCGGAACCCTCGGATCAGTCCCCCGCCTGCGAACTCGTCGCACCAGTACCTCCTGAAGGTGATCTCCTCGAAAGGCCAATCTCTCGTCAGTCGGTCATCGAGGCTGACGCCCCAGTTCAAGGCCTCGAACAGAGCCAGATAGCGCTCGTAGGCCAGCAACTCTTCGTCCAAATCATTCTCAGATCGATCGTTCGCCGCGAGTTCGTCCTGCACCAGCTCCAGCAGATCGGGGCGGAAGGGTTCCGCGAATGCCAGATGCATCGCCTGCCTGGCGTCGGCAGGCTCGTAGCCGAGGAAGCGACCCACCGCGCGATTGAACCCGAGGAGCATCAGCGGAAGATCCACCGACGTCTACGGCCCGCCTGATGAGGTCTGCTGAACCTCGCGGACTGCCGCGCCCGCCTCACTCTCGATCCGTTCGCGAATCTCCTTCGTAACGCCCGTGCGAGGCTTGCGCTGTTTCATGTTCACGCCGAGTGCAACCAGGATGGCACCTTCGGCGTAGTGATATTCCTCGTAGCTCGGCGGCTCCTGATGCTTCTCCCGCCACCGCTCGAGTGCCACCTCTCGCAGGGACCACTTGCGATCGAATTCGGCGCTCTCGCGTTTGGTCGCCCTCTGGATCAGCTCCAGCGCCAGACGATCGACTGGGCCCGGTCCGTCGCCTCCGCCACCCATCAGGGTGTTGCTCGCGGACAGGCAGGAGGCCAGCCAGAGGACCTCTCCCTCGTTGAGGATGGTGTTCCCGCTCACCCAGGGCGACAAGGTGGGGCTTAGAGTCGAGATCTGTGGCCACTCGGCCTTCAGCGGCACCCATCCGCAGTCGCCGTGGTAGAGCATCGACTCCTTGTCCCTCTCGCGGACGAAAACCAGCTGCTCGCCGTACTGGTTCTCATAGAAACCGACGTAACGATCTCTGGACGGCTTGATGTCCACGTCGGCCGGGAATGGGTCACTGCCGTGCGGTACCAGCGGAAACGACAACGAGCGTTTTTCGGCCTCCCCTTCGGCCATCTTGCCCCTCCCTCTCTGAAGGTTTTATCGGCAGGACGATAACGCCCTCATCCACCTTTCCAGGTGTGGGAGACGTTACGTCGAGGCCAAGAATGGGTCTTGTGTCGATGCTCTGGAAGATGTCTGATGTAGAGCGGACCCTCCGCCGGAACAAGCGCGATCATCAAGCGGTGCTCTGCGCGATGACCGGTCAGCCACACCGCCTCTTCTGGATGCGCTCGGCGTGGTGGTGCCAGGATTGGAGGAGGCCGAGGGGTTCGAGGGCTTCGAGCTGCTGCGACCCAACGACGACCGGAACGGCTCCCTGGGGATTACCCGCTGGCACTCGGGGGAGGACTTTCGGGCCTGGGTGGAGAACGCCGACTTCGCCGCCGGACACGCACAGCACCGCGAGCGCGGGCCGGTCGGCACCGGCTCCGAGATCTGGTCGTTCGACCTTGCTCGAGTCGAAAAATCCGGCCTGACCCAGGAAGTGGGCTCTGGGCGATGTTCTCCCTGGATGATCTGTTCTTCGTCGGCATCGCCCTGGACCTCGCGGGCGCCGCAATCCTCGCGATGGGCCTCCTCGCCTCGGCGACGACGATCAGTGAACTGGGCCGACCGACGGTCGGCCGACTCTCCGAAGGAACCGTGGTGGAGCGCATCGAAAGTCGGGCCGACGCCGAGATCGGCATCACCGTGCTCGGTTTCGGATTCTTGTTCCAGGGACTCGGCTATCTACTGGAACTTGCAGGCGAACCGGTCAAGAGCGGTCACGATCGGCTGATCGCCGCACTCGTGATGGGCGGGGTCGCGATTGGCGCGGTGCTGATCCTTAGACGCTTCATCCGACCCCGACGGATCGCCCGCCTTCGCGACCGCGTTGACCATTCCTGATTTCGGCCCCAGCCCGAAGTCGGATACTTCGCGAAGCCGCCAAATGGAAGCCGACGAAATCGACATCCCCGAAGAGTGGTCCTCTGTCTCCGGCATCGTCCCGCTCCTCGAAGCCGAACAGCGCCTCGCCGTGTCGCGTCGGGCGCTCGGCGGCGTCGAGGTCCTGATCGCCACCTTGACGGAAGCTGCGACCACGGAGGCGGCCGAACAGCTCGACCTCACCCGGGCCGACCCCGTGGCCGCCGAATACGCCCGGGAGACGGAGATGGCGCTGAATGAGGAGGTCCTCGCCGTCCGGGACGAGCTCCCCCTGATGCTCTTCGGCATCTTGATCGTCTACCAATTCAGCCTGCTCTAGAGCTGCCTCGCGGGGTGCCTCGAGAACGTCGCGGCGGTCCGGGGCAAACCACCGCCCAGAAGGGTGCCCAACCCCAAGATCGAGGGCTACCTCGAGGCGCTGAGGACCCACGGCGTCATCGTCGAGTGGGACGAGGCCCTGTGGCGCGAGCTCGGTCGTTGGCGATCGACGAGAAACGAGATCGTGCATCGGCTCGACACGCCGCTGGGCGCCAGGACGATCGACGCAGCCCTCCCCGTGGCGATGGAAGGCGAGAGGTCGACGGCGGCAGCGCTGGAATTCCTCGTCGAGGTGATCGAGGGGGCGATCGCGGAGGTCGACACCGCGATGAGCCGGATCGGTGGCTAGCCGCGTTCCCGGTCGAGCTCCGCCTGCATCAGCTCGAGCACTCGCCAGCCTCCCTCGGTGAGTCTGAACCGCCCCGGTCGGAGGCGCTCCGGGCGCTTCGTCTCCCGGTTCTCCGACTCCCATGCCAGGTCCCGGTCGACCAGGCTCTCGAGGGTCCGGTCCTTGCCGAGTTCGGACGGGAACTCGAGACCCCACTCCCCGGCCTCGCGAATCCGGACGAGCATCTTGATCTGCGGTCTGCTGAGGGAGAGCGCGAAGCTGGTCATATCCCTGGTGTCGAGGATTTCGGCATCCCGGGGCAGATCCAGGGCCAGTCGGAACCTGCCCTCCCCGAGCTCCCGGACGGAGATCCTTCCCATGTATCGGGTCACCGGGCCGAGAAGCGGGCCCAACTCTCGCAATTGGGACTCCTCGACCACCCAGGCGCGCTCCTCCGAGCCGACGCAACGGGTCCCCTGTCCGCGCAGGAGGTCGAACAGTCGACGGTATCCCTCGCTGGGTGCGATCTCCTCGGGCTGGAGCTCGAGTGGATCTTTCCCTGCCCACTCCAAGGCAAGGTCCCAGTCGGGCTTGTAGTGCTCGATCAAAGCACGTGAGTGGTCTCCTTCCTGAAAATGAGCGATGAGCCGATCCACCTCGGTGACGACGGCGTCCGGGGCCCGCTCGGCGATCCGCTTGACGAGCATTTCCACCACCGGCATGGGCAACCAGATGAAATCCTCGTCGCGATGCACGCCGGGACTGAGGTCGGCCAGATCGTGGGCGATGTTGGCCGCCGCCCCTACCGCCTTGATCTGATCCGGCCGAAGGCTGGCCCGATCGTGTTCGACGTAGCCCCAGTCCTCGCCCAGAAGACCGTCCAGGACCACGTTCGCGGCACCCGCCACGGTCCGATCGCTGAAGGTCGTCGCGCGGAAGCCTCGCTCCTGCTCCTCGTCACGGAGGAGCGAGGCGACGGCCTCCTCGCCCCACTCGAGGATCAGCTGCGCGGAGCGGGCCCGTACCTCCGTCCCGTCGGGCAGCCGGATCAGGTTCTGCCCCTTCGGGAGGACCTCCACCAGGCCGACCCGGACCGGCCGGTCCTCGGCACGTTCCCACGCCCGGATGTTCTCCCGGAAGCCGTAGTCACGGCCCTCGTGAAGGTTCGCTTTGTCCATACTGACCTCAGCGCCCGACCTAAAGGCTCCGATCACGAACCGTGATCGGCGAGCTCCGCCACACTCCGCACCTGCGCCTCGATCTCATCGCGCTGGGCTTTCGGGAGATCGGTGCGACGCTGGCGACGATTCACCCCGGTGAAGTGGAGCGCCACCCCTTCGGCGTAGTGGTCCTCCGTGCCCAACCTCTCGTATCGCGGTCCGAATCTCTCCCGCCACCGATCCAGCAAATCGTAGGCGGTGTCTCGCTGTTTGCGATTCATCTCGCCGAGCGCCTCGAAGCTGTCCTGGATCACGAGCGCGACGCAATGCTCGAGCTGCAGTTCGTCATCGAAGAGGATCCGCTCTCCGTCGATCGTCCCGCCGGCGGCCAGGACGGCCTCCCGCAGTTTCCCCGCTGCCATAGGAACAGCCTACCCCTGGATCCTCACCCTTCGTCGCGAACTCTCGGCTCAGGGCGTTCCTTCCACCCAGTCGACCAGCCCGGGAGGATGTCGTAACGCCCACCGGGCGGTGCTTACAGAACTCTCGCAAGTCGTCCCTCAGGCCCTTCTCACCGATCCGCAGGACCAGCACCGTTACCGGACCGTTCTTCCTCGGCTTGAGCACATACCAGTACTCCGCACCACCGTACGCGAGGAACGACACGCCATCCTCGACCGGCCGTGACCATCCGACCGCATGCGTCGACTCGACGAATTGATCCGGGTCGGGTCTCCGCTTTCGGAGAGCCCACTGGTTGCCGAGGTCATTCGGACCAACCCGGACCACCGACGCGGCGACGCCGCGGTGCCCCATCTCGGTGAGGGCGAGAGCCGCGGCCCGTCCAAGAGGGCTCCCCTCAGCGTAGAGGCGATGCAACGCGACCTCGGCTTCCTGGGTCAGAGCCTCACCTTCGAGGGTCAGTCGCTCGATCTCCAGCCAGTCGGCGGACGACAAGGCGCTGAGTTCCGCACGCTCAGAGCGGGTCAGCTCCTTGTCGAGGCCCTCCAGTTCCGGGACGACCGGGTCACGCTCCGCAGGTGCGGCACCCGGGTCGATCGGGATCGCATGGAGCCGATCCATCGCCTGCTGCAGATCGTCGCCCCTTCGATAGAGGAGGGCCTTCTCCGGGAAGTCAATTTCGCTGGAGGGCTGATTCCGATCTCGAACCCCCGCCGCCTTCCCCGGAGCTCGCGCAGAAAGTCGATGCCAGGGTGCCGGTGACCGAAAAAGGCCTGAACCTCGTCACGCTGGTATTTCTCGTCGGGGGTGATGATGATCTCGAGGTCAAGGTCGCCCGGAGCCTGGGCACCGCGCGCGTAAGGGCCGAACAGCCAGATCTCATCCACCATCCTGGCGTGCCGCCCCTTGGCGGCGACGTTGGTCAAGAGCTCTTCGAGACGTTGCGTCCCGGCCTCGCGTTTTCACGATGGCGATCGTAGGCGAAGCCGGTCCGTCTTGGTACCGATTCGCGTCGATCGGCGGACATGAACGGGGCCAGACAGTCAAGTGCCGGGCGCCATATTCGCCTCGCCGGATGCCCGTGCGGACGAAGGCGAGGCGCCTCTGGCGTGCGGCCATGTGAGGACCAAAGTGATCGACTGCAGCCGAAACAGGCTGGCCCCCAACACCCCGTCCGCGACGCCCGAGACCGTCGTGCGGACCCGGGGCGTTCGCCGCGAGGACGGCAAGAAGCATGTGCCCGATGCGCTCTGACGAGATGACGGCGGGCAGAGGTTGGGTGACCAAGCGCGAACTGGCGGGCCATCTGAAGATGACGACGCGCTGGATCGAGACGCAGCAACGCCTCGGCATGCCCTTCCTCCCCTGCGGCATGGCCAACCGCTACAAGATCGCCGAGGTCGAGGACTGGATACGAGAGCACTACCGCGACCGTCGACGGGGTACGGCGGCCATCGATGGACGGCGTGACCCGGTGAAGACCTGCGGGAGAGCCTGAGGGGGCGGAGACGGCCTGGATTGAAGCCTGGAATACCCCGGATCAACCCCGGATCCCGGGATGCAAATGGGGTGCAGTACCTCGCAAACCCATTTCTCATGCCGACTTGAACCGTTCGCCCCGATGAGGCTCAAGAGCACCGAACCTGGCCGAACCGGACGCGAACAGTGCCGAAGCCCAGGGGGGCACGCTCGTCTCGGGGCCGGGACTTGAACCCGCGACATCACGATTTTCAGTCCTGTGATCCGAGGTTCGAGCGGCCGTCGACGATCGCCACGATTCGCGGCTTGAGGATCCGTTCGAAGCGCGCCTGCGTCTCCGGACCGCCGGCCAACGCTCCCTCGCCTGCCGGATCGAAGTCACGATGGCGGAGCAGATCCGCGAATTTGGTTGCGACGAATTCCCGTAGCCCCATCGGAGCCGCATCGACCTCCTCGACCAGCTCCTCACGACGATCGATCAGCGTGACAAGGCGGAGGGACAGCTCGGATGGTCCTGCCGGAAGGGAGCTCGACCGGAACCGCGTGCGGGAACGACTCCTTCTGCCAGCGATTCTCGAAGCCGAGGATCGTCGCCTCCGTCGGCATCACGTCAAGGGTCAGATCCTCGACCGGATGGCGGAAGCGGCAGATGACGCCGCCTTGGTCGTTCACGAAGCCAAGTTCGCGAAGGCGATCTTCGAATTGGTAGTACTCGGACCGAGAAGCGACCTCGACGATCACGTCGACGTCATCAGTCGGTCGAAAGTCGGAGGCCGCCTGGTCGGTGGTCCACAGGGCGATGGTCGCGCCACCGACGAAGACGACATCCCCGTCGACAAGAGGTCCCAGCGCCGCTGCCGCGGACTCCAGCATCTCGATCGTCGCCGCACTCATGCAGCTTGGTCCTTGAGACGCGCGACGAGCTCCTTCGCGGCCAGATTTCTTTCCCGAGCGGCGCCGATACGGATCGCGTCGACCAGAGCCAGCAGTTCGTGCAACGGCCGATCGTGGAGGACGGCATCCGGCACTCGCGGGTCCAAGGGTTTCAGCGCTATTCCTCGGACCTTCCCGCCGGGAAGCGGCCAGACGGGTGGATTTCCGTCGGACTGGGCGAGCCGCTCCGACAACGGCGGAGCAGCCCACGCGGTCGGAAGTCCCCGCGCCTCTCCTCCCCACACGGGCGGGAAGAAATAGCGCACCCCATGGACCAAGAGCTCCTGGAGAGAAGCACGTTCGACCTCACGGCGGTTGCGGTTGAAGAGCTTGCTCTCCGTCGCGCGTTCGACGCTGCGGTGAACCGCCGAGTTGCTCAAGCCGAGTTCGTGAGCCACGGAGTCGTACGTCCAGGGCAAGTCGCCGATTCGCGCGAGCTTCAGCAGCACGAAAATGTCTGATGGACCCAACACGTCGCCAAGTCTAGGGCTTGCTCATTCCATATTCCAGAATTTGGAATATGGAATGGACCCTTGCAACTGGGCCGCGCGCAGGGCGATCATGCGCGCCTCCGGCTCTCCGAGGCCCGCCAGATGCTCCAGATGCTGGCCGAGCCTGCGATGTGCCAGAGCGGCCTGGGCCTTGAGGCGGTCGCGCACCTCGTTCGAAACCTTGATGGTGGTGGTCATACTTCTGCCGCGCCTCCGGCGTCGCCCCGAGCGCCTTCCAGGACCTGGAGGAGCTTCATCAGGTTGCGCTTGCGCCTGTGCCTCTCCCGAACCGTCTCCAGGTAGGCCGGGAACTCATCGCCGTGCCCGGTGCGGTCCATCAGGTCGCGGACCTTGGCGAGCATGTCGGTGGCTTCGCGGTAGTCGGCCTTGCGCCTGCGTTCGATCGTCGACTCGACCTGCTCGCGGTAGATGATCATCGCCTCCCAGGGCTCGGCCTCCTCGAGGGCCTCGGCAAGCGCCCGCCAGACCTCCTGTCGGCAGCCCCCCTCCCGCGCATCGGCGAGCGCGGCTTCCACGTCGCCCTCCCACAGATTGATGCGGACGAGTTCGGTCGCGTCGCGGTGGGACCAGCCATATCCGCGCGCACGCCGCTCGTCCTGGGCGACGGCGATCCGCTCGCGCAGCAGGTCGAGGGCACGGCCACGGACCTCGTCCCACGTCCCGGCCGCTTCCGCATAGGGCTTGAGCTCTTCGAGGTGGCCGAGTCCAGGATGGGCCTCAAACAGGCTCCACATCAGCTCCGCCGCCCGCGCGTGCTCGCCGCGCCTGCGCCCGGCCGCGGCGAGAAACGTGACGAGGCGGGGATCGCCCCTGTCGGGGAACGCCTCGATTCCCGCTCCGCCCACTCGATGGCGTCCTCGTCGCGGCCGGCCTCGGCGTAGACCTCGGCGATGCCGAGGAAGGAATAGGGGGAAGAGAGGTCATGGGAGAGCACGGCGACCAGCGCGTCCGGGTCATCGGATTGCTTCGCCAGGAGCTTCATCACGTAGGTGATCCGGAAGCGGGAGTCGCGCTCCGCGCCCCCTTCGTCTTCGAAGGCAGCTGAGAACGCACTCCCCTTGTAGCGATCGTCCTCCGGCCGCAACGCCGGCAGCCGTTCCCACTCGGCTCGCACCAGCTCCGCGTAGCGCCGCCGGCCCGGCTCCCCCAGCAACGGCGCGTAGACGTCGGCGGCGTCGTAGAAGAGCTCGTAGTCGGTCGCCATCATCTGGTCGAAGAGCCGCTCGGCGAGCTGCGCGGGCGCGAGGTCGGCCTGCTCGCAGGCTTCACGATGGAGACGCTCGAGGCCCTCGAAGGCGATGCCGAGATGGCCGTCGGAGTCGTCCATCCGATCACCGGCGCGTTCGACTGCCGCACAGCAGTACTCGATCAGATCCACCGCCTCGGCAGCATGACCCGCGGTGAGAACGGCGCGCAGCGAGGCGATCGTCTCGTCGACGGTGCGCGAATAGTCGTAGGCCTCGGCGTAGCCGATGAAGCCACCCGGGTCGACGGCCCGGTCGATCGCGTCACGGAACGAGGCCATGTCGACGCCGTCCTTGCTCGTGGCGACGCGCAGGCACAGGCGGTCGAGCAGGCGCTCGTCCTCGCGTGCCTCCGCGACCAGCAGCTCGATCAGCTCCCCCTTCTTCAGCGAGCCGAGATGCGCCCGCACGTCATCGATCGAGATCGGCGTCGGAGCGTCCTCGCCCGCCTCGAGCGCGGCAAGACCGGTCGCGGGTCAGCCGGGCGACCGCGCCGGCCTCCGCGTAGTGGACGCCGCGGTCGAAGGAGCGATCCCCGGCCAGGCGACGCAGGTTCGCCTCGTCGAGCAAGGTGGCGAGCGAGGTCACGAGTGGCGATTCTGCCCCATGGCGCGGCCGACATCAGCGACCTCCGGGTTGCGCGCGGCGGTGGCGATCGCTACACATGATCGCCATGACCGGGAAGGCCGGGGAAGCCACGAAGCGAGGTGACAAGGCGCCGGAGCTGGTGGTGGTTTCCGCGCTGAAAAGCTGGACCTGTGCCGAGTGCTCCGGCACCGGCAGCCTCCTGACGATGGATGACACGGGACCGCTCTGCCTGAGCTGCGCCGACCTCGGCCACCTCGTCTACCTGCCGGCCGGTGACGCGGCGCTGACGCGGCGGGCGAAAAAGGCCAGCGGCCTCTCCGCCGTAGTAGTGCGCTTCAGCCGCGCCCGACGCCGATACGAGCGGCAGGGCATCCTGGTGGAAGAGGACGCCCTCGATCAAGCCGAGCGCGCATGCCTGGCCGACGAGGACTCGCGAGCGCGACGCAAGCTGCGCGACCAACAGCGCCGGGCGGATTGGGACGCGAACCTCCAGGTGCGCGCGGCAGCCGAGATCCGGCGCCACTACCCAGGCTGCCCGCAGGATCGAGCCGAGGAGATCGCCGGACACGCTTTCACCCGCGGCAGTGGACGCATCGGGCGAAGCGCTGCCGGACGGGATCTCGACCCGGAGGCGCTGCACCTCGCCGTGGCCGCCGCGGTCCGCCACGTCGACACGCCCTACGACGAGCTGATGATGAACGGTGTGGACCGGGCGGAAGCGCGAGCCCGGGTCCGACCCGAAGTCGAGCGGGTCATCGCCGGGTGGCGTGAACCGCCTGCCGCGCGGAAATCGGCCGCATCCAGCGGACTCTGAGCCCGTCAAAGGGGGTGAATCGGAGGCCGCGCAGGCCTTGACCGGGAAACGACCGAGAGGGAGAGCGATGGCCTGGACGAGCGGTGACTTCGATGGACGACTGACCGCGAAGGCAGCGGTTGCCTTTGTATTCGGAGCAGAGTACGCAGAGCAGCATCTACTCGCTGCGACCAGGGACGGAGAGGTTGTATACGCCGCCCTGAGAGGCGAAGACCCACCGGAGGTCTGGGGACTCGTCCTCATCATCAAGCGCGAAGGAAAGCGCCTTCACGTCAAGCGGATCAGCGAGGACATGGGTCCAGACGACGACCGCTGCCCCCAGAAGATCCTTGACCTGCTCGGCGAGCCGAGCAACGAGTGGGCACGCGACTGGCGGCGCCGCTGCCGGGCTCGAGCGTCCGGATCGAGAGCGCAGCCATGAAGCCCGATCCGCGAACCGTTTACGGCCGATCGGGAAAGTGCGGACCGTGGAGGATCCGATCCCCGACAGCGCGGCGCTTGCCGCCTCGCTCACGAGCCCCGCCGAGTTCGCGCCGGTCTTCGACCGCCACTACGACGCCGTCCACACGTATCTGCAGCGTCGGGTCGGTCCCGACGCGGCCGACGAGCTGGCGGCGCAGACCTTCCTCGTCGCCTTCGAGGGCCGGGCGCGCTACGACCGCTCGAGACCGGATGCCAGGCCGTGGCTCTTCGGGATCGCGACCAACCTCCTGCTCCATCACCGCCGCCAGGTGGTCCGGCAGTTGCGGGCCTACGCGAGGACGGGGGTCGACCCGGTGCTCGACGCCTTCGAGGGAGTCGAGGACCGCCTCGACGCCGCCGGCCTCGGGCGCGATCTCGCGGCGGCGCTGGCCGGGCTGCCGGCCGCGGAGGTGGAGGTCCTCCTCCTCTACGCCTGGGCCGACCTCTCCTACCCGGAGATCGCCACCGCCCTCGGGGTCCCGGTGGGGACGGTCCGCTCACGGCTCTGGCGGGCCCGCGGGCGGATCCGCGAACTGCTGCCGGGCCGACGGGCAAGTGCAGATGCACCGCCAATCCGAGAGGGGGAAGATCGATGATGGACGAGATCGAGCTGCTGCGAGAGTTTCGCGCCGGGCTTCCGGGGCCCCGCCCCGAGAGCCGCGAGGCGGCACGTGCCGCCCTGATGGGGCGGTTCGAGGGGGAGGTGGCGCCCGCTCGCCCGCCGGGGCGGCGGCCGCGGCGCAGGCTCCTCCCGGCCGCGGCGGTCCTCACCGGCCTGGCGCTGGTCGTCGGCCTGCCGATCCTCCTCCTCGGCGGCAAGGCGGCGGTCGAGCCGGCGGCCGCCCAGGTGCTGCGGAAGACGGCCCTGGTCGCGAGATCGCAGCCGGCGGAGCCTCAACCCGGGCCCGGCCAGTACGCCTACACCCGCTCGCGGACCGGGTACATCACGACCGTCGTCGGCCTCACCGCGGCACAGAACGGGCCCGGTGGCACCGGCCACGAACCGGCCCCCGCCTGGAGCGTCCTGGTGCCCCGCGAACGCGAGATCTGGATCGCGCCGGACGGCTCGGGGCGTATCCGCGAAGTCGCCGGGCGGCCGCGCTTCCTCTCCAAGGCCCAGCGGGCCGCCTGGGTCGCCGCCGGCTCGCCCGGGCTACCCCGGGTCGGCCGGGCCTCCGACGAAACGTTCACGGCCCACCAGCTCCGCTACTTCCGCTCGGAGTCGTTGCCGACCGACCCGAAGGAGCTCCGGAAGCTGATCGAAGCGCGGCAGATCCCGGGGATCGGCGGGCCCCCGGGCGAGGCGGAGACCTTCGAACTGATCGGCGAAATGCTGCGCGAAACCGACCTGCGACCGGCGCTCCGGGCCGCGATCTACGAGGTCGCCGCCGAACTGCCGGGGATCGAACTGCTCGGCCCGGTCCGCGACCCGGCCGGACGTGAGGGGACCGGCGTGGCCTTCACCGACCGCCGCCGCGGCACCCGACACGAGTTGATCTTCGACCCCGCGGATTCCGCCCTGCTCGGCGAGCGCGAGGTCGTCGTCGGCCACTGGGACAAGGCGCTGCAGGTGCCGGCGGGGACCGTGGTGGGATTCGCCTCCTACCTCGAATCGCGGGTCCTCGACTCAACCGCGACCCCGTCTCGTCACAAACCGCCGGCGACCGAGGGGCAGGGGTGAAGGAGTCGTGGCCCTGGCCGCCGGATGTGCCGCATCGACCTCCTCGACCAGCTCCTCACGACGATCGATCAGCGTGACGAGGCGGAGGGACAGCCCGGATGGTCCTGCCGGAAGGGAGCTCGACCGGAACCGCGTGCGAGAACGACTCCTTCTGCCAGGGATGGACCTTTGCAACCACCAGATCGATCAGTCCAGTTCGGCGACCAGCTCGCGGACGCGGCGGCCGATCTCCTCGCGCGTCGCCCGGACCTCCTCGATCGGCCGGCCCGACGGATCGGGGAGGTCCCAGTCGACGTAGCGGCGGCCGGGAATGTAGGGGCACTTGTCGCCGCAGCCCATCGTCACCACGACGTCGGCCCAGCGGGCGTCCTCCTCGGTGAGGCCGCGGGGCACGCGGCCGGCGACGTCGATGCCGAGCTCGCGCATCACCTCGACCACCTCCGGGTGGACGTGGTCGGCGGGCGTCGTACCGGCCGAGCGGGCCTGGTGGCGGCCTCCGGCGGCCGCTTCGAAGAGGGCCTGGCTCATCTGCGAACGACCGGCGTTCTGCAGGCAGACGAAGAGCGCGTTAGCCATCCGCGACCCCCTGGGGCACGAGGATCTCGGAGGCCTCCCCCGGCGTGATGCCCGGATAGAGGATGCGGATCGCGGCAAGCGCCACGGCGCCGCCGACCAGCTGGAAGAGGACGAAGGCGGGGACCGAGGCCGGGGCGATCCCGGCGAAGGTGTCGGAGAACATGCGCCCGACGTCGATCGCCGGGTTGGCGAAGCTGGTCGAGCTGGTGAAGAAGTAGGCGGCGCCGATGTAGGCGCCGACCGCCGCCGGGGCGATGTCACCTCGCCTGCTCCGGGCCAGGGAGAAGATCACCAGCAGGAGGCCGAACGTCGCCACGATCTCGGCGAAGAGGTGCCCCTCACTCGCCCGGTGGTGCGTCGAGATCGAGATCGCGGTCAGCGAGAACATCAGATTCGCCACCACCGCGCCGACGATGCAGCCCGCGACCTGGGCCGGGATGTAGCCGAGGAGGTCTCGACGCCTCAGGCCGCCGAGCGCCGAGTCGACCAGCGAAACCACGGGGTTGAAGTGGGCCCCGGAGATCTGGCCGAACATGAGGATGAAGGTGAAGAGCCCCGTCGCCGTCGCCGCCGCGTTCTCGAGCAGCTGGAGCCCGGTATCGCCGGGTGAGAGTTCGGCGGCGGCGATGCCCGAGCCGATCACCGTGGCGGCGAGGAAGGTCGAGCCCATGAACTCGGCCAGAAGCCTGCGGGGGAGGGGCGCGCCTGCCACGGCAGCATCCTAAGCATTGACAGATATAGATTCAATAGATAGAAGTAGATAGATGAGCGTCGATCTGGAGTTGGCCCCCAAGCAGAAGCGACCGCCCGGAGAACCATGCTGCGAGCCGGTCGTCTATCCCGATGTCGAGCGCGAGCAGGCCGAGCGGATGGCGACGATCGCAAAGGCGCTCGGCGACCCGGTGCGGCTGCAACTGGTCGACGTGCTGCGAAAGCACGCCGGCAAGGTCTGCGTCTGCGAGCTGGTCCCGCTGTTCGACCTCTCACAACCGACCGTCTCCCACCACCTGAAGAAACTGCGCGAGGCCGGCATCGTCGGCTCCGAGCGCGAGGGCCTCTGGGCCTACTACTACGTGATCCCCGACGCACTGAAGGAGCTGTCCGCATGGCTGAGCTGAAGCAAGACGAGATCCGCGAGGCGGTCCGCGCCCGCTACGCCGCCGCCGCGACCTCGGTAGCCGAGGGTGGCTCCTGCTGTGACCCGGGCACGGTCCTCTCTGACGAGGAAGCCGCCGTCTTCGGCGCCGGCCGCTACGGCGCCGAGCGCGAGGAGCTGCCCGACACCGCGGCGATGGCCTCCCTCGGCTGCGGCAACCCCACGGCGGTCGCCGAGCTGCGTGAGGGCGAGACGGTCCTCGACCTCGGCTCCGGCGGCGGCATCGACGTGCTGCTCTCGGCCCGCCGCGTCGGCCCGACCGGCAAGGCCTACGGCCTCGACATGACCGACGAGATGCTGGTGCTCGCGCGGGAGAACCAGCGCAAGGCCGGGGTCGAGAACGTCGAGTGGCTGCGCGGCGAGATCGAGGCGATCCCGCTTCCCGCCGAGACGGTCGACGTGGTGATCTCGAACTGCGTGATCAACCTCTCCGGCGACAAGCCGAGGGTGCTCGCCGAGGCGGCCCGCGTGCTGAAACCCGGCGGCCGCTTCGCCGTCTCCGACGTGATCGCCGACGAGGACATGGACGAGGCCACCAAAGCCGACATGCGCCAGTTCACCGGCTGCATCGCCGGCGCCCTCACCCGGCGCGAGTTCGAGAATGCCCTCGCCGCCGCCGGTCTCGAGGACATCGAGATCACCGAGACCCACCGCGTCCACGAGAAGGCCGGCTCGGCGATCGTTCGCGCCCGCAAGCCGGCGGTCGCCGCATGACCGACATCCACCTGTTCGGCCCGCAGGAGCTCTACCGGCACTGGGAGGAAGGCCAGTGGAGCCCGTTCGAGGTCGACCTCTCGGTCGACCTCGGCCAGTGGGGCGCCCTGGCAGGCGAGGACCGCGACCTGATCTTCTGGGTGCTCTCCTCGCTGATGGTTGCCGAGGAGCGGATCACCACCAAGTTCTCCGGCCTGGTCGGCGCGCACGGCTCCGAGGAGGAGGCCACCTTCCTCGCCACCCAGCAGGTCGACGAGGCCCGGCACATGCAGTTCTACGCGCGCTTCCAGGACGAGGTCGTCGCCGACCCCGCCGCGATCGCCGCCCACGTCGAGCGCGCCCGCGAGCAGATCTCCCCGGCCTTCCGAGCGATCTTCGACGTCGCCCTGGTCGAGGCCCACGAGAAGCTCGTCGCGAACCCCGCCGACACCGAGGCGAAGGTCCGCTTCGTCACCCTCTACCACCAGGTGCTCGAGGGGACGCTCGGCCTCACCTCGTTCGAGTTCGTCACCCGCTACCTGGACAGGGAAAGCCTCCTCCCCGGGTTCGTCGCCGGCTACTCGAAGATCCACCACGACGAGCATCGGCACATCGGTTATGGCACCTGGTACCTGCGCGAGGCGGTCGCGACCGACCCCGCCGCCGCCGAGGCGGTGCGGGCCACCCTGCGCGAGCTGCTCCCGCTGGTGGCGGAGTCGCTAACCCCACCCGAGCGTGAGGGCACCGACTGGGATGCGCTCGGGGCCGGCGGCGAGGAGATCCGCGGGTTCGCGCTCGGCGGCCTGACCCGGCGCCTCGACATGATCGGCGTGCCGTTGTCCTCGGTCTTCTAGCTCGCCGCGTCGGGAGCGCATAGGCCTGACCGACCGCCCGAGGACCGGATCAGGATCGGCGTCCGAGCAGCAGATAGGTCGTCATCGGTCCCTTTCCCTTCACCTCGATCGTCCCCCGCCGGCAGAGCTCGTAGCCGCCGCGCAGCCGCTCGTAGGTGCGCTCGCTCACCTGGATCGCACCGGGCACGCCGTGGGACTCCATCCGGCTCGCCGTGTTCACCGTGTCGCCCCAGAGGTCGTAGCTGAACTTCGCCCGGCCGATCACGCCGGCCACCACCGGACCGGTGTCGATGCCGATCCGCACCGCGATCGGCAACCCGCTCTCCCCTGCGCACCTCTCCGCCTCGGCGCCCATCTCGAGCGCCAGGTCGGCGATCGCCTCGGCGTGATCTTCACGGACGGCGGGAATCCCCCCGGCGACCATGTAGGCGTCGCCGATCGTCTTGATCTTCTCGACCCCGTGGCGGTCGGCGAGCCCGTCCCAACCCGCGAAGACCCGGTCGAGCAGGACGACCACCCGCGCCGGTGGGAGGGTTTGCGCAAGGGTGGTGAAGCCGACGATGTCGGCGAACAGCACGGTCGCGGTGTCGAACCCGTCGGCGATCACATGGTGGTCGGATTCCTTGAGACGGTTCGCGACCGACGCCGGCAGGACGTTCAGTAGCAGGCGCTCGGATTTGGCCCGCTCGACCTCCAGTTCGGCCAGGGCGCGCTCGCGGGCGCGAACGAAGTACTGCAGCAACACGTACGTGGTGGTGCTGACGCCGAGCAGGTTCAACACGAAGAACGACACCACCACACCGTTCGGAATCTCGGGTGAGCCCGACGACAAGACGGGATCGATCGCTCCCGAAACCACCATCAATCCGCCGAACGCGAGGAACCAGGGGACGGCTTGGCGCGCGCCGACGAACAGCAGGGCCCCGACGGGGCAGGTGAACGCCCAGAGCGAGACGGCCGAGGAGTTGGCGAAGCCACCGAGGCTCCACTGCAGGGCGAAGGGCAGCAGCAGGCTCATCAGCAACTGGCTCGTCCGGAACAGGCGAAAGCGGCGCGTGGTCGCGAAGACGTAGAGGCTCGCGGCGCTCGCGAGCTGGTAGGCGAACGGGATCGCCGCCGAGAGCCAGAGCCCGAGAACGGCATAGGTCCCCACCCACGCGAACGCGAGGGTTGCCATCAGGCTCGACGAGAGGACCAGCACCGACTTGCGGAGCCGATCCTCCTCGTCGTCCCAGGGCAGGCGTCCGAGTTCGGTGAGCCGGCGCAGCCAGTCCGGCAACCGGCTCACTGCCGAGCTATGCCTTCGCGTAGTCGCCGATCTCGCCGAAGTCGACCATCACGCAAGGCTCGGAGCCGGTGACCTCGGCATCGTGGCCGGGCGGGATCGCCGCCACGTCGCCGGCGTTGATCTCGAGCTCGGTGCCGTCGTCCATGTAGACCCGCATCGAGCCGGAGAGGACGTAGCCGAAGTGGGCCGCCTGGCACGAGTCGGTACCCGCGATCGGCTTCACGTTCTCAGACCACTTCCAGCCCGGCTCGAAGGTGCCCTCGAGCACGGTGTGACCGGCGAGCTCGACGGCCTTGGCCTGTCCGTTGCCTTTGAACGGCCGAGTCTCGTCGGGCGAGGAGAAATTCTTGGCTTCGGCTGACATTTGCTGCCTCCTGGTTGGCTCAGCCCTGCCTCGATCCGAACCTACACCCGGCCCATATCTGAGGCAACGTACCCCCGATCCTCGATGTCGGGGCCCGCGTCAACTCCGACCGCCACCCGGCCCGCGCCAGAAGCTGGGCGTGAGCAGGATCATCACCGGGATGATCTCCACCCGTCCCATCCACATCTGGAGGGTGAGGATCAGCTTGGAGAGGTCGCTGAAGGGGGCGTAGGACCCGAAGGGGCCGGCGAAGCCGAACCCGGCGCCGACGTTGCCCAGGCACGATGCCGACGCCCCGATCGCCTCGAAGACGTCAAGGCCGCTGCGGGCCTGGCGCGCGACGATGACGAGTCCGAGCGAGCCCAGCGCGAAGGTGAGCAGGTAGAGGGCGACGAAGCCGATCGCCGATCGCAGCGATCGCTCGTCCACCGCCACGCCGTTCACACGGACCGGCACCACCATGTCGGTGTGGGCCGCGGTGAGGAGCTCGCGACGGACGATCCGGAACAGGAGCAGGTGGCGCACCACCTTGATCGAGCCGCCGGTCGACCCGGCGGAGGCGCCGATGAACATCAGCAGCAGCAGCGTCATTGCCGCCAACGCGCCCCAGTGCGTGTAGTTGCCGACCGCCAGGCCGGTGGTCGTCATGGTCGAGATTGCCTGGAAGGTCGTCGTCCGGACCGCGGTCCCGATTCCTATCCCGCCGTCCGCCAGCACCTCGACCAGCAGCAGCACCGCCGCGGCGGCGAACAGGGCCAGGTAGAGCCGTAGCTCCTCGTCGCGGGAGACGGCGCGAACCTGGCGCTGCACAAGAAGTCGGAACAGCCGCAGGAAGTTGATCCCGGAGATGAGCATCGTCACGCAGAGCACCCACTGGGTCACCGGCGCGAGCGTGGAGGCGGAGCCGTCGCGCGGCGAGAATCCACCCAGGGCGACCGCCGAGGTGGAGTAGGAGAACGCGTCGAAGAAGTTCATCGTGCGGTCGAGGCCCAGCCAGCCGAGGGCCGCGAGCACCAGCGTGGCGACCACACTCAGCCCCACGTACAGTCCCCACAGCCGGCGCGCGGTCTGGCGGATCGTGGCGCTCAGCGGCTCGATCTCGGCCGGGCCCGCGAGCTCGGCCTGGAGCAGGCGCCGGCCGCCGACGCGAAGCCTGGGCAGGACCGCGACCGCCAGCACGATGATCCCCATCCCGCCCAGCCAGTGGCTGAGCTGGCGCCAGAAGAGCATCGCCTGCCCGACACCGTCGATCTGCCCGAGCACGGTGGCGCCGGTCGCGGTGAATCCCGACATCGCCTCGAAGTACGCGTCGACCGGACTGGACAGCTGCGGGACGTCGCCGAGCAGGAACGGCAGGGCGCCGAACGCCGGCACCAGCAGCCAGACCAAGGCGACCACGAGAAAGCCCTCGCGCGGGCCGATGCGGTCGGCGTGGCGGTCGTCGGTGAGTCGGTCGAGGGCGATTCCCACCGCCGAGGTGATCGCTCCCGCCAGCACGAACGGCCAGGGCGGTTCGCCGGCTCCGACCGCCACCGCGGCCGGCGCGAGAAAGGCGGGGCCGAGCCACTTGAGAACCCCGCCGACGAGGTCGAGCGCCGCATCGACATCGACGCCCGAGGCGCCGCGCCGCGGCCGGCGGGAGCGCCGATGCCGCATCGGTCAGAGCGCCCGCTCGACGACCGATGCGCGCCCCGCCTCGACCAGGACGATCGCCCGGTCGCCCGCCTGCAGCACGTCCTCGCCGCGCGGGAACACCGCGACGCCGTCGCGGATCAACGCGCCGATCATCGAGCTGGTCCGGGGCAGGTCGCGGAACCGCATGCCCGCCAACCCGCTGTCGGCCCGCACGAGGATGTCCAGCACCTCGAATCGGTCCTCGTCGAGCATGGCCAGCTGGTGCGTGCGCGGGTCGTGGGCAAAGCGGATCATCTCCTCCGCCGTCTCGATGCGAGGGTTGACCGTCACGTCGACGCCACCATGGACGAAGACCGCGACCGAGGTGGGGTCGTCGACGACCCCCAGCGTGAACGGCACGCCGATCGAACCGGCGAGGATCGCCAGATAGAGGTTCTTCGCGTCATCGCCCGTGGCGGTCACCACCGCGCCCGCCTGGCCGATGCGCTCGCGCCGCAGGAAGCGGCTGTCGAGGCCGGTGGCGTGGAAGACGCTCGCCCGCGGTCGCTCGGTCGCCATGCGCTGGGCACGCTCGGCGTCGGGCTCGACGATCCGCACCGAGAAGCCGCGGTCGAGCAGCTCGCCCGCCACGGCATCCCCGATGCGGCCCGCCCCGAAGATGACCACGTCCTCGATCGGCCGCTCGCCGGGAGCCAGGCGGCGGCTCCACTCCCCCGCCGCCGCTGGAGAGCCGATCACGATCAGGCGATCGCCGGGCTGGATCCGCTCCTGGCCGTGCGCGGGGACGATGGCGTCGTCGCGGACGATGCAGGAGACGGTCGAGTCCCGAGGCAGGTCCGCGTCGCACAAGCGGCTCCCCACGAGCGGGAGAGCCGCCCCGCGCGGCACGTCGAACTCGACGATCTGCACCTGCCCCTCGGCGAAGAGCTCGGTCGCGCGGGCGCCCGGCACCGCGATCGTGCCGGCGATCTGCCGCGCCGTCTTCACCTCGGCGGAAACCATGTGGTCGATGTCGAGGTAGCCTTCCCTCCAGGATTCGAGGTAATCGACGCCGCTGGTGCGGACGATGGTCTTGGCGCCCGACAGTTGCCGGACCAACATCGCCGCCACCAGGTTCGCCTCCACGCGCGCCGTCGAGGCGAGGACCAGCTCGGCCCCTTGGACCCCCGCCTCCTCCAACGCCCCGCGGCTGGCTCCATTGCCGATCACCGTGCGAACGTCGTAGGCGTAGGAGATTTCGCGCAGTCGACCCGGGTCAAGATCCACGACCACGAGCTCGTGCTCAGCATGCAGCGCTCCCACGATCGTCATGCCGACGTGCCCGGCGCCCATGACGATGATCCGCACCCCAAAGAGGGTAACGGGGGCACTCCTACCCGCCAACTTCCTGCGTCGGACCGTTACCGGCTCACCCTCGTGAGCAAAGTCGCGATCGCGGCGCGTTTACCTCAGCGAACCGGCAGCGAGGAACGGTATTCGTCGTAGGGGACCTGGCCGGTGGGGCTCGCGGCGATCGCCAGGGCCACGTTTGCCGGGATCGGCGTCCAGTTGGCGGGCATCTTCGCGGCCAGCTTCGGGTTCAGGGTGTAGATCAAGGCGAAGTTGACGAGCCACAGCGGCGGCGCCATCGACATCCCCACCACCTGGAAGCGGTTCGGCGCCAGCTGGGCTTCGCCAGATTGCTGCTGGGCCTTGTTCCCCCAGACGGCCTCGACGGTGTAGGCCGAGCGATACAGCCGGCGGAGCGACGCTTCGGCGCCGTTGTTCCGGCACCAGGTGGCCAGGTATCCACCGGGCTCGATCACCGAATTGACCTGTCGGGTCGGGGCGTCCTTGTTCGCGGGGCTCTCCAGCATCCCATCGGTGCTGACCATCAACCCGTAGCTACCCAGCACCACCGGCGTCACCTTGCCGTCGACCTTCGCGTAGAGCGGCGTGCCGACCGTGTTCGTGAGGATGCGGACGCTCTTGTCGACCAGTTCGGCGGGCGCGCGTTCGCCGCCCACCCCTTTGCCGCTCACGAACAGGACATACTGCTTCGCGGTGAAGACGTCGGCCTTGTCCAGGCCGATCGCGCGGGCGATCCGGTCAGCGCTCCTGATACCCAGCGGCCGGTTGACCTGCCGCCGCTCGGTGGCCATGGTGGGCGCGAATCGCTCGTACTTCGGTGACCCGGCGTACGGCTCTTCGAAGCCGCCCCCCGGGCGGGCCCCCAGCGCGTCGCCACGAGACGCTCCGAGCAAGGACACGACGAGGACCATCGCGGCCAGGGACAGCACCAGCACCGGCCGCCCGACGGCCCTCACTCGTCCCGCCTCTGAGCCATCACCAGCCATCAAGCCAAGCCTCCGTTCGTCGCGCCATCCAGTGGCGGGCGATCCTACGACCTTCAGCAGGCGGCGAGCGCGTCGGCGTAGAAGCGCAGGTACCGGGGCCAGTGGGCGTCCCAGTAGGCGCTGTCGTGGCCGCCGGGCCAGACGTGCGCGGTGAGGTCCGCCCCGCCCGCGCGGAGGGCCGCGACGAAGGCCGCGTTGCCGGCCACGAACCAGTCTTCGTCGCCGTAGTCGTTCCAGACCGGGGTGTCGCCGAAGGCGTGCGGGTCTCGCCGAACCGCGGCGAGGACGTCGTTGCGCTCGTAGTCGGCGCGGTTGTCGAAGGCGCCTTCGAATTCTTCGCTTTCGTCGAGCCAGAGGCCGGCCGAGTGGCCGCCGACGGCGCAGAAGCGGCCCGGATGGAGCAAGCCGAGGTGGTAGGCCCCGTAACCGCCCATCGAGATGCCCCCGACCGCGACCCGGCCCGGATCGGTGTGGAAGCGGCGGCGGACCGTGGGGATGACTTCACGCATCACATAACGTTCCCAGTCGCCGCTCGCGCGGTTGTGCCACCAGCTGCGCTCCCCGTCCGGGAAGGCGACGACGGGCGCCTCCGCGCCGAGCCGGGAGAGGCCGGAGAGGACCGCCCGATTGGCGATGAAGCTCTCGTTGGAGCCGCCGGCGCCGTGCAGGAAGACCAGCAGGGGACGCTTCGCGGCGGACCATCCGGTGGGCTCGATCACGCTCGTGTCGAGCTCCCTGCCGACGGCCCGACTGTCGATCCGCAGCTCCGCGACCCGCAGCTTCCCGCCGGGGAGCGCGTGTGGATGCGGCGCGGTCTCGGTCGAGGATCCCGAGCCGCAGGCGGCAAGCGCCAAGAGGACGACGAGCAGGCAGCCCGCGGCGAGGAGCACCGACACCGCGCGCGGTGCCTTCGGCGGGAGCGCCCCTCGCGCGCCCCTATGCGACCTTTTCGATCGCCGCTTCGACTTCCTCGAGGGTCGGGTTTTCCTGCAGGGTTTCATTGCCGTTCGGGCCCTCGATCACCATCGCCACGCCATAACGGATGCCCAGTTTGGAGCCGAGTTCCTGCTGGGCTTCGAGGCTTTTGGTCATCGGGCTTTCCGGTTCGCGCCCCTGTTCGAAGGCTTCTTCCCATTCGTCGCCGTTGAGTTCCTCGACGCCGCCGGCCACCGAGTCGAGGAAGTTCTGGCGCAGGCCGGAGCGGCGGTTTTCGGCTTCGGTGACGCCGAAGCGGTCCGCTTCTTCCTGGTTGACGTAGAAGAGGAACGCGTACTGCCAGCCGTAGCCCTGCTCGGCCGCCGCTTCGGTGCCGTAGAAGCCGTACTCGATTTCGTTTTCGCTGTTCGAGTAGTGGCGGTAGAGGAACTTGACCGAGCCGGGGCGGGCGAACTTTTCGGTCAGGCCCGGGATCGTCGCGAGGAAGCCTTCGCGGCAGAGGGAGCTCTGCTCGTCGCTGAAGACCTGGACCGTGACCGGCGCGTCTTCGGACCCGAGGCGCGCGCCTTCCTGCGGCACCCCGCCGAAGAGCTCCTGCGCTTCGGCCACGCCCGCGATGTGGACCGTGTTCTTGTTCGGCTTCTGGGTGGCGATGTTGACGATCGCGTAACCGAGCGCCAGCAGCACCAGCGCCCCGATCAGGAGAACCCACCCGCGCCCGCGCCGCGGCAGCGGCCGTTGCGGGGCCTCGGGCTGCTCCGGCTCTTTGGTCACGGGGGTCACCAGACCATTATCCCGACCCGCGATCGTCGGCATCTCCCAACCTGCGCCGATCGCCGTTGACAGGCCCGCGCGACCGGGGTAGGAAGGTATACCCACTTTTCCTCAAACATCGGGAGGGTCTTGATGGCCAACCACCTGACGCCGAGCGAGCTCGCCGACCAGCTGCGAATGGATCAGCAGGAGGTGATCGGGCGCTGCGTCCAGATGGGCATCCCGATCTTCCACGGGCGAATCGACCGGACCCTCTTCGAAACATCGCTGCGGACGGTGGCCGCGGCAGGGAAAACGAGGAAGCTGCGCACCGATTCGCCACACTGAATAGACTGCCTCGCGATGCAGGGTAGGGGGACCCATTCGAAGACGCTGGCGGACCTGTTGGTCCGGTCGGCAGAGCTGTACGGCTCGCACCCGGCGGTGCGCTACAAGGACGGCGACGCCTGGGTCGACCGCAGCTTCCAGCAGGTGCTGGACATCGTGAAGCCGTTGGCGCTGGGCCTCGTCGCGCTCGGGGTCGAGAAGGGCGACCGCGTCTCGATCCTCGGCAACACGCGCCCCGAGTGGACCTACTTCGACTACGCCGCGCTCTCGGTCGGCGCCACCGTCGTGCCGATCTACCAGACCAACTCGCCCGAGGAGTGCGCCTACGTCCTCGAGAACTCCGACGCCAAGGTCGTCGTGGTCGAGGACGACGAGCAGCTGGCGAAGGTCCGCGAGGTCCGCGCCGGCCTGCCGCAGCTCGAGCAGATCGTGATGATGGTCGGCGACGCCGACGACGCCCTCTCGATGGCGGCGCTCACGGCGCGCGGCGCCGAGGTCGACGACGCGGTCTTCGAACAGCGGATCGCCGCCGTCACCCCGGCCGACATCTGCACCTTCATCTACACCTCGGGCACGACCGGCCCGCCGAAGGGCTGCATCATCAGCCACGGCAACTACCGGGCGATGCTCGACATGGTCAACGAGACGAGCGTCATCGAGGAGAACGACGTCACCTACCTCTACCTGCCGCTCGCCCACAGCTTCGCGCTGCTGATCCAGCTCGGCAGCTTCGACCTCGGCGCCACGCTCGCCTACTGGCAGGGCGACCCGAACAAGATCATGCCCGACCTGGCCGAGGTGAAGCCGACCTACTTCCCCTCGGTGCCGCGGATCTTCGAGAAGATCTACACCGCCGCCAACAGCGGCATGGAGAAAGCGGGCGGCCTCAAAAAAGCGATCTTCGACTGGTCGATCAAGGTCGGCGAACGGACGCGGGAGACCGAACGGGCCGGGCGCAAGCCGGGCTGGCTCCTGCAGCGCCAGTACGCCATCGCCGACAAGAAAGTGCTCTCCAAAATCCGCGGCCTGTTCGGCGGCAAGGTACGGCTCGCGGTCTCCGGCGCGGCGCCGATCAACCCCGACATCCTGCGCTTCTTCGATGCCGCCGGGGTCTTCGTGGTCGAGGGCTGGGGGATGACCGAGACCTCGACCGCGGCGACGATCGCCACCGCCGAGAGCTTCAAGTTCGGCACCATCGGCAAGCCCTTCCCGGGCTGCGAGGTGAAGATCGCCGACGACGGCGAGATCCTCGTCAAGGGCCCCAACGTCTTCCAGGGCTACCACAAGAACCCCGAGGCGACGGCCGAGACGATCGTCGACGGCTGGCTCCACACCGGCGACATCGGCGAGATCGACGGGGAAGGCTTCATCAAGATCACCGGCCGCAAAAAGGACATCATCATCACCGCGGGCGGCAAGAACATCACCCCGGCGAACCTCGAGGCCGAGATCCGCCAGCACCAGCTGGTCTCCCAGTGCGTCGTGGTCGGCGACCGCCGTCCCTACCTGGTCGCGCTGGTCACCCTCGACCCCGAAGAAGCGGTCGCCTACGCCAAGGACCACGGCCTCCCCGAGGATCCCGCCCAACTGGCGACCAACCCGGAGATCCGCCAGGCGATCGAAGCCCACGTCGAGGAGATCAACCAGAAATTCGCCCGCGTCGAGCAGGTGAAGAAGGTCGCCATCCTCCCCCGCGACCTGACCCAGGAAGACGGCGAGCTGACGCCGACCCTGAAGGTCAAACGGGCCGTGGTGACCCAGAAGCACGAGAAAGAGATCGAAGAGCTCTACGCGGCCTAGCGCCTACGGCGTAGCGCTCTCCGGCGCGGCACCCCCCTCCCCAGCTGTTCCTTATGGTCCTGTGAGGACCAAAAAGAACAGCTAACTGGCCTGGCCGGACTGGCGGAGCAGCACCGAGGTCGTCTGCTCGAGGACGCGGCGCCAGGCGGAGGTCTCTTCGGGCTCGGTTTCCTCGGCCGCCTCGACGACGCGGCGGAGGCGGCGCTCGGAGATCTCGAGGCCGTGTTTGGCGGCGATCTCGGCGTAGCGCTCGTAGTCCTGGGCGAGGGTCGCGGTGACCGATTCGAAGCCGTGGCGGGCGATCTGGAGGCGGTGGCCGTAGTCCATGATCGGCGTGCCGAACATCAGCTCGTCGTTCTCCTCCGGCTCCAGCAGGAGGATGTCGACGCCGGGGTAGCGCTCCTGCCACTGCTCGACCGCCTGGTGGAGGCGGGCGTGGGCGATGAGGCGGAAGACCTGGTTGCCGATCGCCGGCATCCCCATGTCGGAGACGCGCCGCACGCGGCTGCCGAACATCGTCGGGATCGTCTTCTCGAAGTCGTTGACGTAGGGGACGAGCGGGTTGACGACGACGATGAACTTCGCCCCCGCCTCGACCGCGATGTCGACGTTGGTGGTCGAGCGGATGCCGCCGTCGACCAGCTGGCGCCCCTTCAGCTCGATCGGCTTGTAGACGATCGGCAGCGCGGTCGAGCATTCGACCGCCTTGGAGATCGGCACGTCGCGCCACTCCTCGGTGCCGAAGACGATCCGCTCGCAGGTGTCGAGGTCGGTCGCGGTCAGGTAGAGCTCCGGGTCGATGACGCGGAAATCGTTGGTGCGGCCGCCGTCGGTCAGCACCTCGGCCACGTAGTCGCCGATGCCGCTGCCGTTGTAGAGGCCGGTCGGCAGGTTCTCGGCCAGCGCGATGCCGAGGTCGATCGCCGAGAGGTCCTTGATCCGCAGCAGTGCCCCCAGCGCTTCGGCACCGCGGAAGGGCAGCGCCAGGCCTTTCTTGATGAAGCCCATGTAGTTGGGACTGAGCATCCGGCCGAGCTGCAGATCGTCGAGGTCGGAGTCGACCTGGGTGTTGATCACCTGCATCATCTCGTCGGGCGTGATCCCGTTGGACAGCATCGCGGCGACGAACGACCCGGCGCTGGTGCCGACGTAGACGTCGAAGTTGTTGACCGTGCTGTTGACCGCCAGCAGGTCGAGCGCCCGCAGCGCGCCGATCTCGTAGACGCCGCCGGTGAAGCCGCCGCCGCCGAGTACTAGCGCCGTCTTCGACGGCTTTTTGCGGCGTCGCGATTTGCGCCGCGGTTTCGACTCGATATCTACGACTTTCCCCATGCCTGCTTCCGAAGTATCCCGGATCGACCCGGACGCCCCGGTGAATCGCCCGATCAGGCCGCTACCTTCCCTCCCCGCGGTGTTGATAGGGACGATGAGAAAGGCGCTGATAGCGGCCCTCGCGGTCTGCCTGGGGCTGCTTCTGGCGCTGGCGGGCCCCGCCGCGGCGGCCAATTCCTGCGGCCAGATGAAGTCCTGGCTGAAGGCCGGAGGCGGCTCCCAGAGCGGCCTGGAGGTGACCGACACGGAAACCGGAGAAGTCGTCTGCGCGGAGGGCGCCGAAAAGATGCTGCCGCTGGCCTCGAACACGAAGCTCTTCACCACCGCGGCCGCGCTCAGCAAGCTCGGCCCGTCCTCGACGATCCCGACCAAGGTGATGACCGACGGCACCGTCGACGCGCGCGGCGTCCTCCACGGCAGCCTCTACCTGCAGGGCGGCGGCGACCCGACCCTCGGCACCCCCGCCTTCTACAACAGCTACCTGGCGGGCCTCGGGACCAACATCTTCGCCCTCGTGCCGCAGCTGAAGCGGGCCGGGATCACGCGGGTGACGGGCCGCCTCTACGGCGACGACACGATCTTCGACCGCAAACGCGGCGTCGCCGACTCGGGCTACGCGACCTCGATCTACATCGGGCCGCTCTCCGGCCTCGACTTCAACTCGGGCTTCGCGGGCAACTCCAGCGCGAGCCACTTCTCCTCCGATCCGGCGAAGCTGGCGACCAGCGTCCTCGCCCGGAGCATGCGCCGTTCCGGGATCAAGGTCAGCTCGACCGTCGCCCTCGGCAAGACCCCCGCCGACGCCAAACCGGTCGCCGTGGTCCGCTCGCCGTCGATCACGGAAATCGTCGACACCACCGACGTCTACTCCGACAACTTCTTCGCCGAGATGCTGGAGAAGCTGCTCGGGGCGCGCTTCGGCGGCGCCGGGACGACCGCCGCCGGAACCCGCGTGGTCGAGGAATACGCCCGCACCATGGGCTCCGACATCCAGCAGATGGACGGCTCCGGACTCACGCGCTCGAACCTCGCCTCCGCCCAGGACGTCGTGAACCTGCTGATGGGCGTGCAGAAAAGCCCGATCGGCGAAGAATTCATCCAGGACCTGGCCCTCTCCGGCAAGGAGGGGACGACCGCCGGGCGGATGAAGGGCACCGCCGCCTACGGCCGCTGCCGGCTCAAGACCGGCACCCTGACCGGAGTTTCCAACCTCTCCGGCTACTGCTTCAACACGAGCGGCAAGGTGATGGCCTTCTCGACCCTGATGGCAAGCGTCGGCAGCACCGAAACGGCGCACTACTACCAAGACAAGATCGCCGGGGCGGTTGCTGGGTACTGAGGGTGGGGGGACGGGTGGGGGTCCCGGCGCTGGCGGCCGTCCGAGGATGGTCCTGGGCTCCTCATGGGGGTCCTGGCAGG